>DAOUMJ010000129.1:0-4802 GCA_034411715.1 Anaerolineales bacterium
GTGAGTTCGTCCGCAATCACAAACGGTAAACGCAAACAGTCTCCTCCTCCTTTGGCCGCAAGGCCGCTACCCGCCGCGAGGCGGGTAGTTTTGTTAATCAGACCAACACAAAATCTTAACCTGGGTTTGATGCCCTCTTAATTGCGGCCTGCTATGCTTGTGAGGAATGGAGAAACAAATGGGACTTGCTGATTTACACCTGCACACGATTTACAGTTACGACGGCACGGCCACCGTACCGGCTGTTTTGCGGCGCGCCCGCGAGGTTGGGTTGGACGTGATTGCGATTACCGACCACGATGAGATCAAGGGCGCATTGGAAGCCCTGAAACTCGCGCCGCGTTACGGCGTGGACGTGATTCCAGGAATCGAGATTACCACCGCAGAAGGCGACCTGCTGGCGTTATTCGTCACGGAGAAGATCGAGGCGGGGCTTTCGCTTGTGGAGACGGTTTTGAAGGTGCGCGAACTCGGCGGCGTTTGCATCGCGCCGCATCCGAGCGCGGGCGGGATGGGAATGAAAAGCCTGAGTGTCTCCGCGATCGTCAGGGCTTTGCGAAACCCCAAAGTGGCCGAGACGTTGATCGGCATCGAGGCTTACAACGCCACCGCGCTGGACAGGGTAAACATCGCTGCGGCGCGATTATTGACCAGCCGATTGAACCTTGCCTCCGTGGGCAACAGCGACGCGCACGTGCTGGACGCGATCGGCCTCGGGGCGACGGAATTCGCGGGGACGAACGCGGCCGACCTCCTGTCCGCGTTACGAAGCGGGGCGACCAGCATCCGCCGTCAGAAAGAGTGGAACGCCGTCCGCATTATCGGCACTTGGGCAATCAACTACATCGGGAGTCTGTTTACGCGCTTTGCGATGGTTACACAATAGCTGGGCGGCTGAAACTATCGCCATCCAATCAGAAAAGGAGATAAAGACAAGTGAATACCAATTTCTATCAACGCCTTACTGGCATTTTGTTTATCATTGGGGCTGTGCTGGTCAACATTCCGTACACGTTGCTTATTATGAACTTTGACTATCCCGACATTCTCCGAGAACCTACGGGACAGATATTAACTCGGTTTCAGGAAGGTGGAACAGGACTCATATTCACCTGGCTTGCATTTGCCTGGATGGGTATTCCTTTGCTTTTTGCGATTGTTATGTTGCAAAAGGTGTTAGAACGAGACGATATACCTTATCTGTGGAGTGGAACTGTAATTGGCATCATTGGCGGAATTGCGCAGATGGCAGGCTTGCTTCGCTGGACATTTGTTGTTCCAGTTCTGGCAAAGACATACACTGATCCAAACGCCAGTGCCATTGCGAAGGAATCCGCTGTAATTGTCTTTCAAGCAATTCACCAATATGGTGGTGTAGTTCTTGGTGAGCATATTGGACAATCCTTCACCATCCTTTGGATGTTAATAATCAGTTTTGCAATATTCAAATCAAATATCTTTAAGCGGTGGCTGGCTTGGTTTGGCGTTCTGGCATCCATTGTGTATTTATTGGCGCAAACAGAACTATTGGCTACTGTAATCCCCAATTTTCCCGTTGTGCCTGAAGCAGGACTAATTGGAAGCCTACTCTGGTTAATATGGATGATTGTGTTAGGAGTATTTTTGGTACGAACCAAAGCCAATGTTACTCAATAAAAACGCAGCCCAACCGATATTGAGCGGATTTTTTGATAAACTTTGGGCATGAAAAAACACATTCTAGTCACCAACGATGACGGCGTGCTTGCGCCTGGACTGCTCGCGCTCGCGCAGGAAATGCGAAAACTTGGAAAGGTGAGCATCCTCGCGCCAGATCGCAACTGGTCGGGCGGAGGACACGTCAAGACCCTCGACCGCGCCCTGCGCGTGAAGGAATATCGCCTGGCCGACGGTTCGACCGCCTTCGCCAGCGACGGCGCGCCCTCCGATTGCGTCTCGCTCGGCATTCTCGGTTACTTCAAGGAAAAGATTGACCTGGTGGTTTCAGGAATCAACGTGGGCGCGAATCTCGGACACGATGTGACCTACTCTGGCACGGTGACGGCCGCGATGGAATCGGTCATCATGGGCGTGCCCGCCGTGGCTGTTTCGCTGGAAGTTTTGGAAAACCACCTCGGCGAAATGGATTTTCAACCTGCCGCGCGCGCCGCGCATAAAATTGTGGAACGCGTCATGGCAGTGGGTCTTGCGCCTGAAATTTTGCTCAATGTCAACGTGCCATACTTGCCCGCCGAAAAACTGAAAGGGTTTTTGATGACCCGTCAGGGATTGCGCGTCTATCACGGACGCCTCGACGAACGCGTGGACCCGCGCGGCAAACCCTATTACTGGATCGGCGGCGACGCGCCCACCGGTGTCCCCGAGCGCGGCACCGACGTGGGCGCGCTGGCCGATGGATACGTCTCGGTCACGCCGCTGCAGTTGGACTTGACCGCGTATCGCATGTTGAGCGATTTGAATAATTGGAACTTGCGGGAATTTGAGTAACGCGATATTCATATTGCGCTTATTGCTCCGCTCCTGCCCAACCCTTTCGGGCGGGAGTTTTTGTTTACCAGACGTTAACCCATCCTTCCCTTGCCATTAAACGCGGATTGATAACATGGGGGCATGAAAACAAAGGAGAAATTAGAAATGACCAAAACCGTTCGTACGTTGATATTTGCGCTTCTGGCCTTGACCCTCGTCCTGGCCGCGTGCGCCCCCGCGGAAACACCCACTGCGGCTTCGCAGCCGACCGCCGCGGAACCCACCGCCGTTCCCCCCACCGCTGTCCCTCCCACGGAAGATGCGATGGCAATGTACGCGCCCGACGCGGTGTCGGGTGACATCATTAGCGCGGGTTCGTCCACTGTCTTCCCGCTCTCCGAACGCATGGCCGAACTCTTCCAGCAGGAAGGCTACACGGGCAACATCACCGTGGACAGCATCGGCTCGGGCGCGGGTTTCGAACGTTTCTGCAAGACGGGCGAGACCGACATCTCGAACGCGTCGCGCGCCATCAAGGACAGCGAAGTGGAATCCTGCGCCGCCATCGGCCGCACGCCGATTGAGTTTCGCGTGGGAACCGACGCGCTGGCTGTTGTGGTAAGCGCGAACAACGATTTCGTCACCGCGTTGACCAAAGAGCAGCTCGCTCAAATCTTCGCGGGCGAGGTCACAAAGTGGAACGAGATTGATCCTGCTTTCCCCGCCGAAGACATCCAGGTTTACAGCCCTGGTGCGGATAGCGGTACGTTCGATTATTTTGTGGAGGAGATTCTCGCTCCGCACTTCCCTAACGCGGAAGGCAAAGCCGATGTCGCCAAAGGTGAAGAAGCCCTGCTCGGACTCGAAGGCGCGCAGTTCAGCGAAGATGACAATGTGCTGGTGCAGGGCGTGGAAGGCAGCCCGTACGCCATCGGTTACTTCGGCTTCGCGTACTACAACGAGAACCAGGGCGCGCTGAAGGCGATTGCCGTGGAAGGCGTCGAACCCTCGCAGGCCACTGTGGACGACGGCACGTATCCGCTTGCCCGCCCGCTGTTCATCTACTCCGACGCGAAGATCATGCAGGAGAAACCGCAAGTCGCCGCGTTCATCTACTTCTACCTGACGAACGTGAACGACGAGATCCTCGACGTTGGCTACTTCCCCGCGCCCGCCGCGGACCTCGAAGCCGCGCTCGCGGCATGGATGGCCGCGCTCGGCTTGTAAAAATTCAACCGCAGAGATCGCAGAGAACGCGGAGAAAAAATAAAAATCTCTGCGGTCTCTGTGCGCTCTGCGGTAAATGGTTGAATGATGAAATCTGATTCGCTCGACCTCCGCAAGAAACCGCGCCTCGGCGAAAGCGCGATCCAAGCCCTGCTGTTCCTCGCAGGGATTCTCTCCATCTTCACCACCCTCGCCATCGTCTACGAACTCGGCACGCAAGCCTGGCTGTTCTTCGGCTCTCCCGACGTGACTCTGGCCGAATTTTTCGGTTCGACGAAATGGTCGCCGTCTGCAGGGAATTTCGGGATCTGGCCGCTGGTGACTTCGACTCTCGTCACGAGCGGAATCGCAATGCTCGTTTCGCTTCCTCTCGGACTTTCGGCGGCGCTCTACTTAAGTGAGTACGCCTCCGCCCGCGCGCGATCCACGTTAAAACCCATCCTCGAGATTCTCGCGGGAATCCCGACCGTGGTCTACGGCTACTTTGCTTTGCTCTTCATGACTCCCCTCTTGCAGAAAATTTTTGGAGAGCAGGTGCAGGTCTACAACATGGCATCGGCGGGAATCGTGATGGGAATCATGATACTGCCGCTGATCTCTTCGATGAGCGAGGATGCTCTGAGCGCAGTGCCGCGCTCCCTGCGCGAGGCCGCCTACGCCATGGGCGCGACCAAATTCGAGACCAGCCTGCAAATTGTCCTGCCCGCTGCGCTATCGGGAATCGGCGCGGCCTTCATCCTCGGCGTCTCGCGCGCCGTCGGCGAGACGATGATCGTCGCCATCGCGGCAGGCGCGGGACCTCAATTCACGTTCAATCCCTTCCAGGCCGCCGAGACGATGACGGGTCACATCGCCCGCATCAGCGGCGGCGATCTCTCCTACAACTCGATTGATTACAACAGCCTGTTCGCGATTGCGTTGATGTTGTTCTTGGTAACACTCATTTTGAACTTGATAAGTCAATGGGTTGTTTCGAGGTTTCGGGAGAGGTATGAATGAGCCTTTTCAGTACCGCAAGATTCATCTTGCGACGCGAGGCAACATGAATGTTGCAGTACTCAGTACCGCAAGATTTATCTTGCCGCGCGAGGCAACATGAATGTTGC
>DAOUMJ010000130.1:0-6348 GCA_034411715.1 Anaerolineales bacterium
GTCAACCGCCTGTGCGCCTGGGGGTTGGCGGCGGTCAACTTCGCGGCGCGCGCCATCCGGGCGGGGGAGGGGGAGGTCTTCGTCGCGGGCGGAGTCGAATCCATGTCGCGCGCGCCGTATTCCCTCCCGAAGGCCGAGTCGGGGTACGCGTTTGGCAATCTCACCGCCTACGACACCGCGCTGGGATGGAGATACCCGAATCCGAAAATGAAAGAGATGTACGGCGCCGAGTCCATGGGCGAGACCGCCGAGAACATCGCCGCCGAACGCCCGCACTTGACCCGTGAAATGCAGGACGCCTTCGCCTTGCGCTCGCACCAGCGCGCGGTTGCCGCAATCGACTCGGGACGCTTCGCCGAGGAAATTCTGCCCGTGCCTGTCCCACAGAAAAAGGGCGAACCCGTTTTAGCCGCCACCGACGAACGCCCGCGCCGCGACACGATGATGGAATCCCTGGCGAAGTTGAAACCGGCATTCAAAAAAGACGGAACGGTGACCGCAGGCAATTCTTCCGGCCTCAACGACGGCGCGGCCGCGCTGTTGATGATGAGCGAAGACAAAGCCAAAGCGTTGAATCTCAAGCCTCTCGTTCGCGTCGCAGCCTCGGCCGCGGCCGGCGTGCCTCCGCGCGTCATGGGCTACGGACCCGTCCCCGCGACGAGGAAGGCGTTGACCCGCGCCGGCTTGAAGATGAGCGATATCGGCCTGGTGGAACTCAACGAAGCCTTCGCGGTCCAATCCATCGCGGTGATCGAAGACCTCGGCGTGGATCCCGAGATCGTCAACGTCAATGGCGGCGCGATCGCCATCGGGCATCCCCTCGGCTGTTCGGGCGCGCGCCTCGCCGCGACCCTCATCCACGAAATGCGCCTGCGCGCCAAAAAAGGACAACCTGTGAAATATGGACTGGCTACGCTGTGCGTCGGCGTCGGCCAGGGCGAGGCGACCATTTTCGAGTGGATGGGATAACGGAATGTCTCGTGGATTCCTGAAGTTCTACTTCAGGATGTGTTTCCCGAAAGTGGAACTTTCGGATTCCTGTCAGCAATGTTGAAAAGACTTCTCTCCCTCCTCCCGCTTCTTTTCTGGACCTCGGCCTGTTCCGTTTCCTCGATCTTTTCCCTCACCCCCACCCCCACGCTTTATACCCCGCCGACAGCGGTCACTCCCTTCGTCCCCCCGCTGACAATGGATTCGCTTCGCAACGCCGAATTCGTCCTGCCCGTTTTCGGCGGGGCCTCCTATTCCTGCCAACTCGCCGACGGAAAATGCGCGTTCACCGATCCATCGGCAGGGCAGATCGGCGTGTCGCTGCTGGATTTCTTCGCATTCGGCGATTTGAATGCGGACGGCGTGGACGACGCGGCGGTGTTGATCGCGCAGGATTACGGCGGCTCCGGCATATTCGTCTCGCTGAACGCGGTCGTGAACGAGGGCGGGCGTCCGCGCCACGCGGCCTCCACCATGGTTGACGATCGCCCGAAGATCAACTCGCTCGCCATCCGCGAGGGCGAGATCGTTCTCGACGCGGTCTTGCACGGGGTGGACGATCCCGCCTGTTGTCCCGAATGGCCGGTGACGCGTTCGTTCGAGTTACGCGGCGCGTCGCTGGCGCTGGTCCACGCCGCCACGCGCCTGCCGAACGGTCAGGAGCGCGTCATCGTTATCGAATCGCCCGTGGATGGGGCGGAGGCGCGCGGCGAAGTGGCGGTCGCGGGAAGAGTTACCATCGCTCCCTTCGAAGGCGCGCTGGTCTTTCGAGTGTACAATGAACAGGGTAACGAATTGTTCGTCGCTCCGATCATGGTGGACGCGCCGGGCTCGTTCACGTTCACCCTGGATACGGGCGCGTTTCCGCCGGGCCGCGTCCGCATCGTCATCGCCGACCTGAGTCCGGCGGACGGTTCCATCCTCGCGCTGGATTCGGTGGAAATCGTGGTGAAGTGATTGTTGAAATAAAAGCGCGCAGGCCGTCCAAAATGGGGATAAAATAGAAGTATGAGAAAACAGAAGTATTACGTTGTTTGGAAGGGACGCAAGCGGGGCATTTATTCCACGTGGGAGGAATGTGAGGCGCAGGTGAAGGGATTCGAGGGCGCGCAGTTCAAAGCCTTCGATAGCCACGAGGCGGCAAAGATCGCATTCAAAGGGAAATACGAGGATTTCAAAGGCAGGGCACAGCCGGTGCGACAGTGGCTGTTCACGCCGAATCCGCCCATGCTCCCCAGCCTGAGCGTGGACGCGGCCTGTTCGGGTTCGCCCGGCCCGCTGGAATATCGCGGCGTCAACACCGAGACGGGGGAGGAAGTCTTCCGCGCCGGTCCCTTCCCCGGCGGGACGAACAATGTGGGCGAATTCCTCGCCATCGTGCGCGGCATGGAATGGCTGGCGCGCCGCAAACTGGACTGGGTGATCTACTCGGATTCGGATACCGCCGTCTCGTGGGTGCGGGCGCGCAAATGCAACACCAGGCTGGCGCGGTCATCTTCCAATGCCATGCTGTTTCAGTTGATCGCGCGGGCGGAGGAGAGCCTGAAGAACTTCAAATCGTTCCGCATCATGAAATGGGATACGGAGGCCTGGGGAGAGAATCCCGCCGATTTTGGGAGGAAGTGAAATCGGTCAGCGCATCCACCTGCGCCGCGTCCACACGATGGGAATGACGATGATGAGGACGATGATGATTCCCGTCAGCAAAATGCCGTCGGTGTTGCCGGGGATGGTTTCCCCCTCTTGAAAGAGGCGCGTCAGCGCGGACGCGCCCATCGAAACGGCGAACAGGCCGAAGGTCCAGAACGAGACGACGGGGACGTGAAGGCGATTCATGGGAGAAATTCGCTATAACAAGTATATCACTTCCAAATGTGACCATGTGACAGTGAAGGCAAAGAATCCATGCTAAAATTGCCGCATGGAAAAAGCCCGCCTTCCCTCCCCCGCCGAACATGCCTCCTACAAACTTCACCGCCGCCAGTTGTGGACGCAGATACTTCTTCCGATATTGGCCGCGCTTCTGGTTATCATCGCGGTCGTCGTTATTACCTCCATCGCCACCTTCGGCGCGGACGGCGAGGTGGGGCGCTGGGCGGCGGTTTCCATCGTCTGGATGATCCTTCCCCTGCTGGCCGCGAGCCTGCTCCTGCTCGTCCTCTTCCTCGGCCTCATCTACGGGATGGCGCGCCTGCTGGCGATCATCCCACCCTACACGGGACAGGCGCAGAAAGTCGTGTGGCGCATCGAAGGTTACGTCCGGCGCGGGGCGAACGCGTCCGTCAAACCCGTCCTTGTGGTGGAGGGCGTCGTCGCCACCGTCAAACGGCTGTTTGGGATCAAGTAAATTTAAGCGGTACCGCAAAATTTATCTTGCCACGGCAGGCAGCAATCCCCATTCGGGGACGATGTGTTGCGGTACTGATCAAACGGAGTACCCCATGGAAAACAAAGGCAAAACCCTTTTCCTCGGCGCGCTGATCGGCGCGTTCACGGGACTGATCGCCGCCATGCTCCTCAATCGCCGCGCCGAGCGCGAGGAACGCGCCACGGCCATCACTGCCGGCGAGGGACTCAAACTCGGTGTGCTGGTGTTCGGATTGTTGCGCGCCATCGCGTCGTTGGGCGATGACAAGTAGCCCCTCCACCGGATCGAGGCGCAGAATTCCCCATTGACAGACCCGTCATCGCGCATATAATTGCGCCCAACAAAAACGCTGACGAGGACGAGTACGCGCTGCACGACGGCACAGAGAGCAGGCGGTTAGTGAAAGTCCTGCCCGAAACGACAGCGCCGAATGGACCTCCGAGTTGCAGGGCGAAAGTTTAGTCTGATGGTCTGATAGTCACGTGGTCAGATAGTCGCTGAATGAGTATCCCGGGCCGGAAATCGCCACCGTTATCACGGCGAGGTCACTTGGTTTGAGCGCGTCGACATATGAGACTATTCGACTATCAGACCAGCTGACTAACAGAGTGAGGCTGGCTTCCCGTTGCATCACAACGGGATTTTTTGTTAATCGCTCGTACCGCAAGATTTATCTTGCGCCCCCGGTGCAACATGAATGTTGCAGTACTGCGTAAAGTAACCAGCCTAACCTGGGTGGCACCACGGATTCCACGTCCGTCCCATGATTGGGATGGACGTTTTTGTTTAATCCGCCCACACCCCGCCTTCGGCTCCCCTCTCCCGTGTACTTCGGGAGAGGGGCCGGGGGTGAGGGCCACAAGGAGAAACCATGAACGCACAAACCAATGTCGCCACTGTCAATCCCATGCAGTCCACCGAGGCCTTCCCCTTGGAAGACCGCTCCCTGCCCGCCGAGGAGGTCCTGGCCGGGCAAAGCGCCGAGTTGGACAGCGAAGATGCCCCCGCGCCGATTTTCATCCCGTGACGCGGATCAAAGGAGAAGATGAAATGTTCCCCATCACCTTCCACCCACCCTGAAGGAAAAAGATGAAGGATAAAAGATGAAACCATCCTCATGTATATCCTCTCGCAGACTCATCGCCTTCCCCCTTACGCAATGCGCAGTACGCAATACGACTACTCTCTACTCTCCGTTCTCTACTCTCTAAACAAGGAGTTTCCCATGTCCGACCAGACCCGTTTCATCCTGAACGAATCCGACCTGCCGAAGAATTGGTACAACATCAACGCGGATAGCCCTCTACCGCCAACGCCCGTTCTGCATCCCGGCACGCTCGAACCCGTGACGCCTGACTTTCTTTCGGTACTCTTCCCGATGGAATTGATCCTGCAGGAGATTTCGACAGAGCGCTACATCCAGATTCCCGAGGAAGTGCTCGAAATCTACAAACTGTATCGCCCCACGCCGCTGATCCGCGCCCGCCGTTTGGAAAAGGCGCTGGACACAACCGCTCACATCTACTACAAGTACGAAGGCGTCTCGCCCGCCGGGAGCCACAAACCGAACACCGCCATCCCGCAAGCCTTCTACAACAAAGCCGCGGGGACCAAGGCCCTCACCACCGAGACAGGCGCAGGTCAGTGGGGATCGGCGCTTGCAATGGCTGGCAATTTCTTCGACATCGCTGTCGAAGTTTACATGGTGAAGGTCTCTTACCAGCAGAAGCCGTATCGCCGCAACCTGATGGAGACCTACGGCGCGCAGGTCTTTGCCAGTCCCACCGACCACACGAACTACGGCCGCTCCGTCCTCGACGCGGACCCGGAAAGTCCCGGCTCGTTGGGCATCGCCATCTCGGAGGCGGTCGAAGCCGCCGCCACGTCGAACGGCGCGAAGAAGTACAGCCTCGGCTCGGTGTTGAATCACGTCCTCATGCACCAATCCGTCATCGGCGAAGAGGCCCTCAAGCAGATGGACATGGCCGGGGAATATCCCGACGTGGTCATCGGCTGCGTCGGCGGCGGATCGAACTTCGCGGGTATCGCCTATCCCTTCTTGCGCGAGAACCTGAAGAACGGGCAGCGCGCCCGCCTGTTGGCCGTGGAACCGACGGCCACCCCGTCGCTGACCAAAGGCGTGTACACCTTCGACTACGGCGACACGGCCCGCATGGCGCCCATCGTAAAAATGCACACGCTCGGACATTCCTTCGTCCCGCCCGCCATCCACGCCGGCGGACTGCGCTACCACGGCATGGCTCCCTCGTTGTCCGCGTTTTGCGACGCGGGTTTGATCGAAGCAGTCGCCGTCCCACAGCGCGCCACGTTCGAGGCCGCCATCCAGTTTGCCCGCGCGGAGGGGATCGTCCCCGCGCCCGAGTCGGCGCACGCCATCCGCGCCGCCATTGACGAGGCGCTCGACGCGAAGATCAAACGCGAGAAGCGCGTCATCCTGTTCAACCTGTCGGGACACGGCAACTTCGATCTCGGCGCGTACGAAAAATACCTGCGCGGCGATCTCGAAGATTACGAATATCCCGCCGAGGCGGTGGCCGATGCGATAACGCGCCTGCCGCAAGTGACCGTCTCTGCGTGACGCGGAGCGGAAAAGCGCTTATCCCGCCGAAGGCGGAAGAGGTCAAGCCGAAGATGATCACGGTCTAGGCGAAGCAGGGGAAGGTAGACAGGTAAACAAGTACACAGGTAGACACGGCCTCCGGGTTGATCGGAGGCCGTGTTCATTTGTTGGGGTATTCATCATTTGTTGCCTTACAGTAGATTTTGTTATTATCCACCCACGCTAATCACTTCACCAATTTGACGAAATACTTCTTTTTTGTAATCCTCTTTCGAAATTTGATGACTATAATGAGTCAATCTTATTAGCTTAGTTTCTGGTGCAAAAGAAAGAGATTGACAAGGAAGTAGCTCCTTTGATAAAAGTTGAGGTGTGAAACACAACCAATATCATAAGGAGGCTCCTCCTA
>DAOUMJ010000131.1:0-4141 GCA_034411715.1 Anaerolineales bacterium
GGCAAATTTACCGCCGAGATCGCAGAGTACGCAGAGACTTGATAATGAAGAACTCCGCGCTCTCGGCGGTCTCTGCGGTTAGTTTTTTCAGTGGATTCACCGGTACATCAAGTAATTTAAGTTGCAGGCAAATTGCCCTGCATTTTCGCCTGGCTATGGCGCCAGAATCGCATCGGTCAGTTCGCCGAGTCCGCGCAGAATGTTGCCGCCCAGATTCACGCGCAATACGCGTCGGCCTGCGGCCTGCAGCGCTTCGTAATCGCCCAGCGCCTGGGCATGGATCAGCGCCCCAAAGGTCAGTCCCTGCGTGGGAATGTCCATGTCTTCCTGTGCGTCGTAAACGACCTGAATGAACCAGCCCTTATTCGTCCCACCCTTGTGGAATTGCCCAGTGGAATGTTGGAAACGCGGGCCGAAGCCAACGGTCACCGCGCATTTGGTTTTCTCGCGGATCGCCACACGCATCCGCTGGAGCGCATCAATCGTTTCACCGTTGCGCGGCAGGTAGGCGTTGAGCGCGAAGAAATCGCCCGCCTGCGCGCTTTTCAAAAATTTCTCCAGCGCGGGTTTCGCATCCTTCACGGTCAACAGATCCACATCAGCGAGTTTGCCTGTCTTTTTGAAATCGGCAATCTTGTTCTGCGTGCGCGTCTTGCTGTCCTGCACGTCGGGCTGGTCGAAGGCGTTCACACCCAAAAGGTGGCAGGCCGCGGCGGTGGCGATCATCCAGCGGAAAAATTCCGCACCAGAATCGAGATAATTGGCAAATGGTAATTGGATGACGGGATGACCGGCGTGTTGCAAAGCGGCGATGCCGTTATCGAGTTCGCCTGTTTGACGGAGGTAAACGAAGATGCGGTCATCGCCGTAGACTTCGGGCATATCCAGCGGTTCGAGCGGGACGGGGAGGATGCCTCTCCCATTCTTTCCGCTGGACTCGGCGACGATCTGTTCAATCCACCCCGCCAGCGCGGACACGGGCACGTCGGCCAGGACCGTCAGTTTGTCGCGGCCTTCGGACGCGGCCGCGGCCAGGACGGCTCCGAGCGCCACGCCAGGGTTGCGCGCGGCAGATTTGGTTTCGCTACATTCGCGTTTCATCCAGTCTGCGCGATCGAGGAGGAGATTCAAGTCCATGCCGAGCAGCGCGGCGGGGACGAGGCCGAAATCGGTCAACGCGGAGAATCGCCCGCCGACGGATTCGTCGGAGGAGAAAATTTTTCGGAAGCCGCGCTCGAGGGCAAGTGTTTCCAAGTCTGTGTTGGGATCGGTGATGGCGACGAAGCGCGAGCCGTCGCCATTGCTCAACGCCCAGAAATAATCGAAGGCGGCCATCACTTCTGTCGTTCCGCCCGATTTACTCGCGACGATGTAGAGCGATTTTTCGGGCGGGAAGAATTTCGCGGCTTCGGCCACTTGTTGCGGATCGGTAGAATCGAGAATCGCCAATGACAATTTCGCTTCTACATTCGCTCCAGCCATGAGGGAACTGAACACTTCGGCAGTCAGCGACGATCCGCCCATGCCCAGGACGAGAACGCGGACGATGCCCTCCTTGTGAATCTCTTCCGCGAAGGATTGATAGAGCGGAAGCCGGGCGCGGGCTTTTTCGGGAGAATCGAGCCAGCCGAGGCGGTTGGCGGTTTCGCGTTGGCCGTCGGGGTCCGCGGCCCAGAGCGAGGGATCGCGTCGCCACAGGCGCGCGGGGAGAGAATCCAGTTCGGGCGAGGATAAAAGT
This sequence comes from Anaerolineales bacterium, assembly GCA_034411715.1. GTDB lineage: Bacteria > Chloroflexota > Anaerolineae > Anaerolineales > Villigracilaceae > Denitrolinea. The sequence continues at coordinate 1,739 of DAOUMJ010000131.1, forward strand.
TTGGAAGCAGAGTCCGCCAGAGGCTTGCCCTGAGCCGAGTCGAAGGGTCCAAGAGAGGAGGCGGCGGTCTTTCGTCTGTCGTCAATTGTGGAAAGCAACTGCGTGAACGCGTCGGCAAAGGCTTTGACTCCCTCCTCTTCCAGTTCGCGGGTCACATCGTCCATCGAAATGCCGAGGGTTTTGAGTTGGGCAAAGACACTGCGCGCTTCATCGAGGTCGCGCGTGAGGGTGACTTCGGCGCGGCCATAATCACGGAAGGCTTCGAGCGTGGCGGGCGGGACGGTGTTGACAGTTTCAGGGCCGATGAGGTCATCCACATAAAGCGTGTCGGGATAGGCGGGATTTTTCGTGCCAGTGGACGCCCACAGCGGACGCTGGACGCGCGCGCCTTTGAGTTTGAGAGACTCCCAACGACGCGTGGTAAAGACGGCGCTGAAGGCTTCGTAGGCAAGTTTGGCGTTTGCGACCGCGGCCCTGCCGCGCAATGGCGCGCCCTCGGGGAGTTTGGGGTCTATTTTGGAGTCGACGCGGGAAACGAAGAACGAGGCGACGGAGGCGACATGGTCAATCGGCAGTCCCGCGGCGAGGCGGTCTTCGAGGCCGTCGAGGTAGGCGATCATCACTTCGGCGTAACGCTCCAGCGAGAAGATGAGCGTGACGTTGACGTTGACGCCCGCGGCAATGGCCTGGGCCACGGCGGGGATGCCTTCTTTCGTGGCGGGGATTTTCACCATGAGGTTTGGCCTGGCGACGCGCTCCCAGATTTGTTTGGCCTGCGCCACCGTGCCTGCCGTGTCATTTGCGAGATAGGGGCTGACTTCGAGACTCACGAAGCCATCGCCGCCGTTGGTCTCTTCGTAAAGCGGCATGAACAGGTCGCAGGCTTCTTTGATGTCTTCGATTGCCAGTTGCCAGAAAATCTTTTCCGCACCCCAGCCCGCCCAAGCGAGGGGAATCAACGCCGAATCGTAATCGTCCGATTTCGCGATGGCGTTGTTGAAAATCGTCGGGTTGGAGGTGACGCCGCGGATTTCGCCGCGCTCGATCATGGCTTTGAGTTCGCCGTTTTCGAGGAGTCTACGTTGAATGTTGTCGTACCAGAGGGATTGGCCGAGGGAGGTAAGTTTTTGAATGGGATTCATTTACGGCAAGGGTTCCTGAATATCGCGCTGCGTATTGCGTGTTGCGTAACCGGGTTCGTTTTTCCACCAGGCGCGCCGCGCCTAAACCTGCTCCAGGCAGGGATCGTCGCGAATGGCGGCGATCTGCTGGCCGAGATAGGGGAGCGGGGAGAGATTGTGCCATCGGCGCAGAAGGTGATAGGCTGGAGAAGTCAACAAGCGGCAGGCGTCCACGGCGGGTTTCCATTCCTCCCTGCGAATTTCGAGGATGGTGTCATTCCTCGGCAGGACGCCGAAATCCCACGCGGCGCATAGGCGGACGAGAAAGTCCACCCGATCTGCGAGCGTATCCAGCGATTCGGGAATGTCGGTATCGGGATAGAGAGAACCGTCGAGCCAGGGCAATTCGTTCATTCTTCACCTGCAAGGAACACATTTGAAAACCAATCACGAACCTGGCGGGCTTGCTCGCGTTGTTTTTCATCTTCGATATTTTCCAACGGGCGGTGCAGGGCAATCCGTTCCAGATGGGTTTCAACGGCAAGCCTGGCGCGTCCCATATCTGCGTCGTTGCCCGACAACTCCTGTCGCCGCCTCCACAGCGACCAACACTCTTCCGCGCTCAATAACCCCGCCATGCAAATCGAGTAAACATCCAAAAAGTCGCGCGGTGTTCCTCGTTCCACCAACGCGACCATTTTACTGGCGACGAGATCGGGCAGGCTATCCAGTGGAATCTCAATCCAGCCTGCCGACACGGAATCTTGAATACGCGAGGAACGGGCGGCAATCTGAAAACTGAACGTATTTTTGCCTTCTTCCTTCAACTCCACGCTGACCACATCGCCCCACGAGCGGACGTTCACTTGTCCAAATTCCAACAGAGCGGATTTCAAAGTCTGAACGACGATCTGCTTTTTTTGGTCGGCGATGCCTTCCGACCACCACGCGTCCACATCATGAGTAGAGCGATAATCGAGGTAGTGAAACAGCCCAAGCGCCCCTCCGAGAGAAATGAACCCGGCGACTTCTGCTTTCACCAATGCTTCCAGGCAGGCTAATGCATAGAAAGATAAATTGGACGGCTGCTGGGGCTGAATGTTTTTCATGGCGTGGAAATTATACCGTCCTCCATCGCCTTGATCTTTCCCACGCGCCGCGCGAACCGTTCGCCGCCCCTTTCGTTTCCCAAATATCGCGCGCCGAGGAAAGCCTTCACCAACGACGCCGCGAGTTCGATCCCAATCACGCGCCCGCCGAGACACAGCACGTTCAGATTGTC
>DAOUMJ010000132.1:0-17032 GCA_034411715.1 Anaerolineales bacterium
TTGCCGGTGTTGGTCAGCACGATGGTGTAGGTGATCAGGTCGCCGGCCGCATTCACGCTCGCCACGTCGGCGTTCTTCGTGATGGTGAAGGCCGGGGAAAGGGTTAGGGGGGCCTCGGCGCTGGAGGTTTGCGGATCTGGGATCTCTGTGCTGGTCACGCTGGCGATGTTGTCAATGTCGCCGTCACCGCCGCCGTTGTTGTCCAGGTCGGCCTGGGTCACGGTGTAGGAGCCGGTAAAGACCCACGTTTCACCGACATTGAGGGTATTGTCGTTATTACCGGGAGCGTCCGCGCCGCGTGTCAGGGTGATGAGGGAATCGCTGACGAGCACGCCAGTGATCGCCGATGCGCCGGTATTCGTCACCTCCACGCGGTAATCAATGACATCGCCCGCTGAATCGTACGGCCCGCTCGATGTGATTATCTTGGCAATCGTGTAGGTGGGATTGCTTGATACCGTTATATTGACGTTATTGCTCGTATCGGCGTAATTGTTCAAAACAGTGTTATCCGGTCCCAGACCGTCCGAACCAATGCGCTCACCGGCGCCGGAGCCGCTCTCGCCGACATTGTCGCAAGAAAATGGCGCCGTGCCGCAATTGCCCTTCGCACCGGGCAGGCTGGTGTAGGTCAGTCCAGCGGAATTATCAATGCTTGCGCCAGCCGCGCTGCCGCTGATGGTTGCGTCAATCGTTACCGTGACAGATTCGCCGGGGTCGAGGCAGGACACGTTCACCGTGACCAATTGCCCCACCGTCGAGTCGGAGGTAACAAAGGCGGTACCGCCGTTGCAGGAGTCAACACCCGATGTGCCTTGCGTACTGGTAACGTCCACCGCATCAACGCTCAAATTGGAATCCAGGGTATCGGTGAGGACGATATCGAAGGCGGTGGCGGCGTTGTTCCCTACCGCCGTATTGCTGAAGGTCAGGGTATACGTGATCGTATCGCCGGGCGAATAGGGGCCTGCCGAGACGGATTTTGCCAGGTCGGTAATTGCCGGTTCGGCAATGGCGACGGTGACATTTGAAGAAGCAGAGCCAACGACAGAACCATCAATGCGCAGGGTGGCATTGTTTGGACGGTTATTCGAGTTCGACTGACCGGCTGTACCTGAGTCGGGATCGTTGTCTACACCTTGATTGATCGTCACGCCGGTGTTGACGTTCAACACGAGCGCGTTGAATTCGATGACCGCGTACTCCAAATCGGAATCGCCATCGGAGTTGACCAGGTCGCCCAGGCTGAAGGTGACGTCTGTGCCGCTACTGAAGGGACCTCCACTGATCGCGCCGCCCGGCAGGGCAAACGTGGGCGTGACGCTGGGACTGTTTCCCGCAATCAACAGCCCGGCGCCGGAGAGCGTGGAGGAGGTAATGCAGTCCGCCCCGGTGTTGGTGCAGATGAAAGCCGCCGTCGCTGTGCCGTCGTCGAGGAACTGCAAGCCGTTCGGGATGTTGTCGGTGAACTGGACGTTGGTGAAACTGCCTTCGGGCAGTTGCGCCGAGATGCGATAACGAACCATCTCGCCGATGGCAACGCGCTCGGTGGAGGCGACCAAACCGGTGAACGCTTCCGATGTGGCTGCGATTGATTTCGAGGGCCGCGTATCGAAGACTTCTAACGTCGCCGAGGCGCTGTTCCCGTCGCCGCCTTCGGTCGAGGTGACGGTACCGGTGGTGTTGAGATAGTTGCCGCCGGAGGCGGCAGTGACCTGCACAGTGATCTGGCAGTTGCTGTCCGCGGGGATCGAGCCGCCCTTCAAGACGAGTGAATCGTCGTCATCTGCCGCAATTAATGTGCCGCCGCAGGTGTTGGTCGCGTTCGCCGGCGTCGCGTTGACCAGGCCGGCCGGGTAAGTGTCGCTGAAGGCCACGCCGCTGAGGGCATCGGATAGATTGGGGTTGGCGATTGTGATGGTCAGCGTGGAGGTTTCGCCCGCGGCGATGGGATTGGGGGAGAAGGATTTGCTGATGGAGGGGGGCAGGAAAACGGTCACCGTATCGGCGCCGGTGTTATTGGTCTCGTCGCTCTCGAGCGCGTTGTCATCCGGGTCAACCGTCGCGGTGTTGGAGAGGTCTCCTCCCGCCGTGGGGGTGGCTTCTACCGTCGCGCTGAACGACGCGCCTGGAGATAATGTCACCGTCCCGCCGGAAGCCGTACATGTCAGCGTTCCGCTGGAGATCGCGCAGGCAATACTACCCGTGCCGCCGGGAGGCGTCGCGCCGTTCGTGACTGACCCAAAGATATAAGTCGCGCCAGCCGGCAGGGGGTCGGAGAGAAGCGTTTGCCCGTCGGCAAAAGCAGCGTCCAGAATGCCGACGTTATTCACGGTCAACGTCCAGGTGAAAGGCGCGCCGATCTTTCCGGCGTCGGCGGTATCGTTCACCTTCGTCACAGTCAGGTCGGGTAACTGGCGCGGGACGGTAACGCTGTCTTCGTTGGAGTCCACGCCGGCCGCGGATGCAGTAGCGGTGTTGGTCACAAACCCGGCCGCCTCATCCCCGGCTGTCGCTATGTAGGAGGCGGCGCAGGTGATACTCTCGCCGGGATCCAGGTAGTTGTCGTTGTCGCCGACCGTGCTAACGGGAGGACAGGTGACAGTGGCCTTGTCGTCCGTCACCGTGACCGGTCCGAGCAGGGGAGCGTAACCGGTATTTTCCACAAGGTAACTGTAATTCAACGTATCGCCCGCCGCCGCGAAGTAACTCTCGGCCGCGCTCTTGGTAAGGGTCAATTTCGGTGTAGTGTAGGTGGCCGCGGAGGACGTGGACGTGTACGGAGTTCCGCCGTACTCGCCCGTGGCGGTCGCCGTATTGGTGTGCGAACCTTCGACGGCCGCCACAGGCCCGACCACGCAGACAGCGATGTGATCATCGTCGTTCGCGTCGGCGACCTCGAGAGTCAACGACGCCCAGGCGGTATTGCAGGAGGAGACATTCAGCGTGTCATCCGTCAGGCTGACCGGGCTCAATGGAACGTCGCCAATATTTTCAACGGTGAACTGGTAATACACATCCGCGCCGGGCGTGACCGTGATGAACGAGAACCACAGGCCGGTGGGGCTGGTGGAAACCTGTTTCAGCAGGGCAATCGCGGGATTGGGCGCTTCGACCTCCAACGTATCGCTGGCGGTGTCCGTCCCGCCGGTGACATCCGCCGTGACTGCGCCGCTGGTGTTGCCATAACTGCCTGCCGAAGGCGCGGTTACATTGACCGAAACAGCGCACGAGCCTCCGCCGGAAATCGTCCCGCCCACCAGGCGGATGCCGGCGTCTCCGGCGCCCAGCGCGCCGCCGAGATCATCCTGCAAGGATCCGCCGCAGGAATTGGAAGTGGTAAGCGGCGAGGCGACAGTCATCACGGCGGGCGAGGTTGGAAAGGTATCTGTAAAGGCAACACCGGTCAGGGTATCGTTTTGGTTGGGGTTGGCAATCGTAAAGGTCAGGGTGGATGTGCCGTTCGGCAAAATCGGGTTCGGGGAGAATAGTTTCTCGATGGTCGGCGGCAGGATGGCGGTGATGGTGTCGGTGGCGTAGCCGGTGGTCGTGGTGTTCGTGCCGGTTTCCGTCGAGGAAATGAAGCCGCTGACGTTCGTATGCGGCCCCGCCGTGGTAACCGTGACCGTCACAGGGATATCGCAGGATGCGCCCGCCGCCAGCGAGCCGCCCGTGAAGGAGATCGTGTCTGGGGCGGTTGTGGTCAGCGAGCCGCCGCAGACAGCAGTGGGGCCGCTCGTGGCAACCGTGACGCCGGCAGGCAGGGAATCGGTAAAGGCAAGGCCGGTCAACCCCACGGTGGTATTCGGGTTGGCGATCGTGAAGGTCAGCGTGGATGCGCCGCCCACCGCGACGGGATCGGGCGCGAAGGATTTGGTGAGGGTGGGATGGTCAGGCGTTCCGCAACCGGTGATGATAATGTTGTCCACGAGTAGATCCGCACTTGTGTTCGTGGCCCCCCTTGCGGTGATTCGAAAATAGGTTGTGCTTGCGCCGGTGGCAGTCGCATTGACAGCGCCGGTGGATTGAAACGTTGTTGTCAGGGATGGCGAAGTGTAAATGGCGCTTCCCCAAGATCCCGCCAAGCCAGTGGTGCTTGAAAATACATACAGTGCCGGTGTATCCGTTCCACCGCCGCCCCAGTTTGGATCTCTTCTAAAGTCGAACGAAATGGATACAGGATTGCCCGCAAATTGACTGGTATCAATCGCCACTTGAATATAGGGAGTGGAATCACCCGTTGGCGTACCGGTCTTTGGATAGCCGCGTGAAGCCCACGAATTTGCGGGGTTTCCGTATGCAGCATTTGTCGCAATGGAACTTACCCCGGGACCCGAATCGGCTGCATCCGCCGAGGAAACATCCGGATGCTTATACCAATAGAGAGGAGGGGCGGTAACTGTCCCCTGCGAAGGATCCATGATCCAAGTTGCAAGTGAAATGGAAGTACAAGCCGGAGCAGGCGGTTCATTGTTGACCGTCAGGCTGTCACTGGCGTTGTTGCCTGTGTCCACCGTTCCCACAAAGACGTTGCCGGAGGTATTGTCATAAGTCGGCGGTCCTGCAACGGGAACGGTCACATTGACGCTTACGCTGCACGTTCCGTTTGCGGCAATCGTCCCGTCGGAGAAGGTCAGGGTGGTATCGCCTGCTGCGGGAGAGAATGTGGGTGTGCCGCATCCCGACGTGGAGGCGTTGGGCGGGTCCGCCACTTCCATCACGCCGGGGACGTTGGGCAGGGCATCCGTGAAACTGACTTCACCGACCGCGGCGCCGTTCGGGTTGGTCAACGTAAAGGTGAGGACGGACGTGCCGCCGGCGTTGGTCGGGTCGGGGTTGAAGTTCTTCGAGATGGTCACCAGCGACGGGTCAATGATCACCGCAACGCGTCCCGCCACAGAGAAATCGCTGTTGTAGTGGTAACTGCTGCCGGAGAAATCGTAGATCAGGGTGTTGAGAATGTTGGAAGTCCCCGCCCCGCCGATGATCGTGACGTTGTATACGACCTCGATATTGCCGCCCGCCTTGCCGGTGGAAAGGCACGACCGATACTGCGGGCTGTTCGGATCGTTTTGCCACACGCAGCCATCGCCATACAGCATGTCGCTGGGGTTGTCCACGTTGGGCGAGGAATCCGCTGTGTAAGTGGTCTGCACGGAATTGACCTGGAAGATGGTGTTGGGGAAATTGATGAAAGATTCGATCTGTTCGTACCCGTTGGTGGCAGTTTTACCGAACAGCGTGATATCGTAGGTCTCGCCCACAACCAGCGCCATCGTCCCGCCGGGCGCGATCGAAACACCGTCCAGTTTCACGTCCAGCGTGGAGTTGCGGTTTTGCGAAACCAGGTACTCCACGAAGATTTCGCGCGGGGTCGGTGTGGAAGCGGAAATCCCGCCGTCCGCGCTCACGTCAATGCGGTAGGGGCGGGTCTTGTTATAGGAAGCGCTATTTTGCAATATTTCGACTTCGAAATAATAATCGTAGCAACTGTCCGCATCCAGCTGCGGGATCGTGATGGAAGTCAGCGAACCGGGACGCGAATAGATGTAGGCGCTGTTGACGACCGAGGTCCACACAAAATCGGCGGTCACGCTCGTCGCGGCCGAGTCGCCCGTGTTGCAGGCGCGCACTCCGACCGGGAAATTGTTCGGGCCGGCGTTTACGTTGTTGCTGTCCAGGCCGATCACGTTCCACGTAATGGGCGTGAGCGTAAGATTGGCCGCCGCGTAGGCCGGGCGGGCGTTCACCACTGAAGCCAGCACAGAGAGCAGGACGGCAAAGACGAGCGCGCCCCGCCCGCCTACGTTCATTGCCTTTCGTTTGGAGATGAAAAAAAACGAAACGGCTGTATTCCAATCAAACATGGCATCCTCCCGCAGGGAAGTGAATTGGAAAGACAGCCGGTTGCGCCACTCGCTCGAAAGCACGCCCTGGCGCCCAACATGCCCCCGCGCGTGCCCGAATTGCAGCATCTGTCCATAATAAAAGACAGCAGGAAAATAGGTATATCTCTGCCGTCCGGTTATAGTACTACCGTACTACGGCAAAGTATACACTTTCATCCTGCCTTAAGCAAGGCACGGAAAAAATTTTGTTTGGACATTGAAAGGCGGTTTTTCCTCGTTGAAATTTCCCAAATAAAACCTATAATATCGGCAGGAGGCTCCCATGCCACAATTCAAAATCATCAAAGGCAAATTCCACGTCAAAGGCTACCAGCCCGACGGCGATTCGATCCGCTTCGCGGCGGAAAACCCCGCCCACTGGGATGCTTTTCCATGGGACAGCGCCAGCAAGAAAAAGGCCGCCAAAAAGCAGTTACGCATCGAAGCCATAGACGCCCTCGAGACCCACTACAAGAACGGCTACCACCAGCCGCGCCCCTTCGCGCTGGCCGCCCTCGAGCGCCTGCTCAAACTGCTGGGCATCGCCTCGCCCAAATACAGCCTGAACGTGACCACCATCGTGGACGCGGAGGACGGACAAACCGGCTTCATCGCCACCGATGGATTGGACCCCTACGACCGCCCGATCTCCCTGCTCTTCCCCGCCTCGGCCAACCTGACCGACGGCTCGCTCCTGACCCCCGACCGGCTCCCGCTCGAAAGATCGGTCAACTACCTGCTCGCCCGCGAGGGACTGGTCTACCCAACCTTTTACACCTCCACCGACAGGTTCCTGGCCGAAAAGATCCGCAAAGCCGTCCGCCTGGCGCGCAAGGAAGCGCGCGGGCTGTGGGCCATTGACCGCACAGCCGACCTGGTGCTGTGGGACACGCGCACCATCCAGGAGGACGTCACCATCCTGCCCAAACTCTTCCGCCGCCTGGTGGAATTTTGCGACGCCTACGACGATTTCGCCAAACTGCCGGCCTACATGGCGCGCCAGAAGGACAACCTGCAACTGTGGGACGACCCCGCGCCGCGCTCCCTCGCCAGCCTGATGACTTTCGACGTGACGGGAAGGCGCATGTCCCTGCCCACGCCCGTCGAGAACATCCTCTTCTCGCCGAAGGGATGATAGAGCAGTCAACAAAAGACAGAACCCCGTTTTCTTTGGAGAAAACGGGGTTCTGATTCTCTTTACTCTTCCTTCTTCGCTTCCATTTCTTTCTTGTGCGCTTCGATGATCGCCGCCGCCAAATGCTGCGGGACGGTGTCGTAGTGATCCAACTCCATCGTGAAGTAGCCGCGCCCGCCGGTGATCGAGCGGATCTGCGTCACGTAGCGCAGCATCTCCGCCAGCGGCACGTGCGCGATAACCACCGTATTTCCCCCTTGCGATTCCGTCCCCTGCACGCGGCCGCGGCGGGTGTTCAGGTCGCTCATCACGTCGCCCATGTGCGCGTCCGGCACGGCGATGCGGACGTTCATGATCGGCTCGAACAGCACCGGACCCGCCTCCTGCACCGCCAGTTTGAAGGCCTCACGTCCGGCGATCTCGAAAGCCACCGGCTTGGAATCTACGGGATGCTCCTTGCCGTCGTAGACGATCACCCGCACGTTGTTCATCGGGTAGCCCGCGAAGGCGCCGTGTTCCATGGTGGCCTTGATGCCCTTTTCGATGGCGGGCAGGTAGGAACGCGAAAGGCTCATGCCCACCAGTTCGTCGGTGAACTCGAAATCGCCGTCGGGATACGGCTCGATCCGCAGGTGGACTTCGCCGAACTGGCCCGCCCCGCCGGTCTGCTTCTTGTAGCGGTATTGCGCCGTGGCCTTGCGCGTGATGCCCTCGCGATACGGCACCTTCGGCTGGTCTATCACGAAACCCACCTGGAATTTGGTCTGGGCGCGCTGGATCGCCACGTCAATGTGCTGGTCGCCCATGCCCTGCAAAATGGTCTGGCCGGTGGCTTTTTCGTTGTACCAGGAGAGGGTCATATCCTCCTCGCACAGGCGCGTGAGCGTGGGAGTGACCTTGGCCGCGTCGGCCTGCGTCTTCGGGTGGATGGCCACGCGGTACAGCGCGGCGGGATACTTCGGCGCGGGCAGCGTCAGCGGATGCGCCTTGTCGCAAAAGGTATCGCCCGTCGCGGAGACGCTCAATTTCGAGACCGAGCCAATATCCCCCGCGTGGACGACCTTCACCGGAATCTGCTCCTTGCCGCGCTGGAGATGCAACCCCGCCATGCGCTCCTCCGCGCCTCTGGACTGGTTCCACACCCGCGCGTCCGCCTGGATCGAACCGCTGTAGACGCGGAAATACGTCATCTTGCCCACGAAGGGATCGGCGGTGGTTTTCCAGATGTAGGCCGCCAGCGGACCCGCGTCCGAGCAGGCCAGTTGCTCCTCGCCATCTTTGCCATTGGCGGCTTTGGCAGGGATCTGCGCCGGAGAGGGCATCAAGTCCACGAAAGCGTTGAGGAGCGGCGCAATGCCGATCTCGCGCCCGCCCGCGGCCACGAAGACCGGCGCGAACGCCCCGGAGTGGATCACGTTCTTGAGACCGCGAATCAGTTCCTCGTCCGAGAGGGAACCGCTCTCCAGGTATTTTTCCAGCAGGGAATCCTCCCCTTCGGCGGCCGCCTCCACCAGCGCGAAATGGGCCTCGTCGGCGGCGGCTTTCATGTCGGCGGGAATGTCGGTCGCGGTCTTGCCGTCGCCCATGTAGGCTTTCATCGTGACCAGGTCAATCACGCCCTTGAAATCGTGCTTCTCACCAATGGGCAATTGGGCCTTGACCACGCGACCGCCCGCGGCGTGGACGAACTCCTCCACCGCCGCGTAGGTTCGGGAAAAACTGGCGTTGTCGCGGTCCATGCGATTGATCGCCACGAAACGCGGCAGGCCGAAATCGGCGGCGGTGCGCCAGGCCAGTTCGGTGCCGACCTCCACCCCGCCCACCGAGTCCACCAGCACGAGGGCGCCGTCGACCACGCTGAGGGCCGAAATCATCTCGCCGACGAAATCCGTGAAGCCGGGCGCGTCCAGCAGGTTGATCTTGTGGTCGCGGTATTCGAGCGGAAGCAGGCTGGTATAGAGGGAAAGTTTTCGGCGGATCTCCTCGTCATCGTAATCGGAGACGGTCGTCCCGTCCTCGATCTTCCCGAGGCGGGTGGTTGCCCCCGTAAAATGCAAAAACGCCTCGGCCAGCATGGTCTTGCCCGCCGAACCATGCGAGACGAGGGCGATGTTCCGAATGAACTCGGTGGTATACTCTTTCATCACAATTTTCCTTCCGACGGAAGTGGTGTAAATCCAACAGGAAGAAACCAGGTTTCTGGCAATATTGTTGGATACAAGCCCCCCGATTTTATAGGAACTCGAATAACTTGTCAAAGTGAGAATCGTCATCCCGCTACATTACAGGATTTCGAGACAGCCATGGATCAACTCGCCAATCAATACTCCGCCGTTCTCATCGCCGCCGCATTGATGCTGGTAGCGGTCCTCTTCGCATTCAGGCACAAGCCGCGCTGGCCCGACCTGCTGGCGCTGGGCGTCATCGCCGCAGGGCTGCTCACCGCCTGGGTCCTCCTCCATCCCGTCCAGACACCGTTGATGGACGATGCCAAAATGGTGCAGGAAATGATCGGGCAGGGCAAACCCGTCCTGCTCGAATTTCAATCGCCCTACTGAATTCGCTGCACAGAAATGAAGCCCATCGTGGACGGGCTCGAACAGGAACTCGCAGGGCAACTGCTCGTCATCCGCCTCAACATCCAGGAAACCGTCGGCCGCGAACTCGCGCCCGTGTACGGCTTCGAATACACACCCACCTTCATCTTCTTCGACGCGCAGGGTAACGAACTTTGGCGCGAAGTCGGCGGGCTGGATGTGGAGCGCGTGAGGGAATCGCTTTCAAGCAAGTGATTTTCAACGCGAATGACACGAATTTGGCGAATGCTTCAAATCTTATTCGCGCCATTCGCCCATTCGCGAAATTCGCGTTGAAGCTCCTCACGACAACCGATGAATCTGCATCGCCTCCGCTTTCTTTGGATGTACCTCCGCCGCCCGCCCTGGGACAGCGGCATCGCGCCCCCCGAACTGCTCGATTTCATCTCGTCGCATCCTCCGGGCCGCGCCATTGACCTCGGCTGCGGCACCGGCACCAACGTCCTCGCCCTCGCGCAGCATGGCTGGCAGGTGACAGGCGTGGATTTCATCCCCAAAGCGATACGCGCCGCAAAACGTAAAACAAGAAACATAAGCCCCGCTCCCGACCTGCGCGTCGGCGACGTAACCAACCTGCGCGGCATCAGCGGCCCCTTCGACCTAGCGCTCGACATCGGCTGTTTTCACGGCATCGAAAACAAATCTGCCTATTTGGACGAACTCGACCGACTCCTCGCCCCCGGCGGACACTGGCTTCTTTATGGCTTCTTCAAACCCGACCCGCGTCACGCGGGACCCGGTCTGGTCGCGTCCGACCTGGACCTGATCCACGCCCGCGGCCTCACCCTGCTCTCCCGCGCCTACGGCTTCGACAAAAAGAACCGTCCCTCGGCGTGGTTCCTGTTTCAGAGATCCCTCACTGATCACTGATCACTGATTACTGATTACTGGTAACTCATGCAAATCCTCTTCCTCTTCCTCGACGGCGTCGGCCTCGGCGCGGATGACCCCGCGGTCAATCCCTTCGTCCGCGCCGAAATGCCCAACCTGCGCGCGCTGCTCGGCGGGAAGCCGCTCACCGCGTCCGCCGCGCCTTTCGAGAGTGAACGCGCCACCCTGCTTTCGCTCGATGCGTCCCTCGGCGTGGAGGGTCTCCCCCAATCGGCAACGGGACAGGCGGTGTTGTTGACAGGCATCAACATTCCCCGGGAACTCGGCTATCACTACGGCCCTAAACCCAATCGCGCCGTGGCTTCTTATCTGACCAATGGCAACACGCTCTTCTCCTGGCTACACGAAAGCAACAAATCCGCCGCGCTGCTCAACGCCTATCCCCCGCGCTACTTCCAAGCCATCGAATCCAGGCGCAGGCTCTACTCGTCCGTGCCGCTGGCGCTGACGAACGCGGGCTTCCCCCTCTTCACCAAAGACGACCTCTACGCCGGCCGCGCCCTCTCTGCCGATTTCACCGGTGAGGGCTGGCGGGGATTCCTCGGATTCATGGACGCGCCTGTCCTTTCCCCCGAAGACGCGGGCCGCAAAACCGCCGAGCTCGCCGCGCAATACGACTTCGCGTTCTTCGAGTACTGGGCCAGCGACTATGCCGGTCACAAACAGGACATGGACGCGGCCTGCGCGCTGCTCGAAACCTTCGACGGGACGCTGGGCGGCCTGCTCGACGCGTGGGACGACGCCCAACGCCTCATCCTCCTCACCTCCGACCACGGCAACCTCGAAGACCTGTCCACGCGGCGGCATACCGAAGCGCGCGTGCCGTGTCTGTTGATCGGTGCGAAATCCGTCCGCGAGAAATTTGCAGAGAGGTTGACGGACTTGACGGACATTGCCCCCGCGATTCAACAGGCGCTCATCCGCGAAAGTGTGTGAAAACCGATGGAGTCGGCTATGATGGTCACCCTATTTTTGAACGGACGCGAGATTTCCGCCGAGGAGGGGCAAACCCTCCTCGAAGCCGCGCGCGCCAACGGAATTGACATCCCCACCATCTGTTTCCACGAAGCGACGACGGCCAACGCATTGTGCCGCATCTGCGTCGTCGAGGTGGATGGGATGAGACTGCTCCAGCCCGCGTGCATCGTCAAGGCAGCGGCCGACCAAAAGGTCCAGACGCGAAGCGAGCGCGTGAGGCGGGCGCGGAAAACGATTCTCGAAATGTTGGCGTCCACGCTGGATCTGTCCGACGCGCCCGACATCCTGACGATGATGGACGAGTACGGCGCGGACGCGTCGCGCTTCCCCGACGCGCAGCGCCGCGAGTCGGACGTCAAAGATGACAACCCAATGTACGTTCGCGATCACTCGAAGTGCTTATTGTGCTGGCGTTGCGTGCAAGTCTGCGCGGACGACGCGCAGTACACGTTCGCGATCAACTTCGATGGGCGCGGCTACGAAACGCAGATCGGGACGTTCTTCGACAGGACGATCCCCGAAACGACCTGTGTGCTGTGCGGACAATGCGTGGGCGTGTGTCCGACGGGCGCGCTAAAAGTGAAGCGCGAATATTTGCTGGAGCAGGGCATGACGCCCGATCAGATTTCTGTTTTGAACACGGGGCGAAGGAAGAGGAAGGGATGACGTTTACTGCGATTTTGTTCGGGCTCGCCTCTGCGCTGACATGGGGCGCGGCAGACTTTGGCGGAGGGATCGCCAGCAAAAAATCTTCGCCCTACGCGGTGGTGTTTTGGGGTGATTGGGTTGGTTTGGCTGTGGCGACGATAATCGCCGCGTGGATGGGCGAATCGTTTCCTTCGGCGCGCAGCCTCGGCTTCACGTTGTTGAGCAGTCTTTGCGGCGCGACAGGAATTGTAATGTTGTACATGTCGCTGGCGAGTGGACGGATGAGCATCGCCGCGCCGACCTCCGCGCTGATGGCGGCGGTCATCCCCGTCGCCGTCGGATTCGTCTCCGATGGCCTGCCGCGCTGGCTGACGATCGCGGGCGTGGGCATGGGCTTGCTTGCCATCTGGCTCGTGGCGCGCACGGAACACGAAGGCCGCGTCCGCATCGAATGGGCGGACGTGCGATTGCCGCTGCTGGCGGGCGTGTTGTTTGGATTGTTCTTTATCTTCATGCACCAGGCCACGTTCGAATCCGTCTTCTGGCCTGCGGCGATCTTGCGCTTTTTCTCCGCGATCTTGCTGGCAATCATGGCCGCGATCACGCGCAGTTCGCTGACCGTGCCGCGCGTCCAATGGCCGTTGATCATCTTCATCGGAATCTTCGACGTGGCTGGCAACGTCTTCTATGTCCTCGCCGCGCAGACGGGTCGCATGGACCTCGCGGCGGTGATCGGTTCGCTCTACCCTGGCGCGACGGTCGCACTGGCGTGGATGATTCTCAAGGAGAAGATTTCCGTCTCGCAGTGGGTTGGGATCGCGGCCGCGATGACGGCGATTGTGTTGATTTCGGTTTAATTCTTTGGTACACGGATTGCACGGACGACACGGATTGACACGGATTTTTTATTGATTCATCCGTGCGAATCCGTCAAATCCGTGTAATCCGTGTACAAATGGAGTTTCCATGATCAAGCCCGACCACATTACCACCACCACCTGCCCCTACTGCGGAGTGGGATGTGCTTTACAGTTACACGTCAAAGACGACTTCATCTACAAAGTCACCTCGCCGTTTGACTCGCCGGTCAATCACGGCAACCTGTGCGTGAAGGGACGCTTTGGCTACGATTACGTTTATCATCCCAAGCGCGTGACCGTACCGTTGATTCGCAAAACGCCTCAGAAAGCGGGAGAGCGAACCCAAGCGTTTAATTTGTCCGAGTGGCGCGAAGCGACGTGGGATGAAGCGTTGAATCACGTCGCGGATCGGTTGGTGGAAATCTACCGAAGAGATGGCTCCGACGCGATGGCAGTCTATTGCTGTGCCAAAGCCACCAACGAAGATAACTACCTCCTGCAAAAAATGTACCGCGCCCTGTTCCGCACGAACAACGTGGATCACTGCACGCGTCTCTGCCACGCGGGATCGGTGGTCGCGCTCCAGCAGGCGGTGGGATCGTCCGCGATGAGCAACACGGCTTCGCAGGTGATGTTGAACGATGTCTTTATCGTCACTGGCTCGAACACCAGCGAGAACCATCCCATCATCGCGCTGCAAATGAAGGACGCGGTGATGAAGAACGGCGCGAAGATGATCGTCATTGACCCGCGCCGCATCGAACTGGTTGACTTTGCCGAGTTGTGGCTGCCCGTCAAACCTGGGACGAACGTTCCGCTTTTCACGGCGATGGCCTATGTTATCGTCGAGGAGAATCTCGTCAACCACGATTTCATCAACGATCGTACCGAAGGCTACACTGAGTTTCTTTCGTCGCTCGAAAAATTCACGCCCGAATATGCCGAAGAAATTTGCGGCGTCCCCGCTGAAGATATTCGCAAGGCCGCGCGCCTCTATGCCAAGGCGAAGAACGCCGCGATCTATTGGGGCATGGGCATTTCGCAACTTTCGCACGGCACGGCCTCCGCGCTGGCGCTCATTCATCTCGCGTTCCTCACGGGGCATGTCGGGCGCGACGGCACGGGACTGAATCCATTGCGCGGACAAAATAACGTGCAGGGTGCCAGCGACATGGGCGCAATGCCCTTCCACTACCCTGGCTACATGCGCGTTGACAATGAAGACAATGCGGCTAAATGGGAGAAAACCTGGAACATCGAACCAGGTGGACTCTCGCGCAAACTCGGCCTCACCACCACCGAAATTCTCAGCCACGCGCATCCTGACGGCGTGCGCGCGCTGTACATCATGGGCGAGAACCCGATGATGTCCGAGCCGAATCTCAACGTGACGCGACATCATATCGAGCAACTTGAGTTCCTCGTCGCGCAGGACATCTTCATCAACGAGAGCGGCGCGTTTGCGGACGTGTTCCTGCCCGCGACTCCCTTTGCCGAAAAAGACGGGACGTTCAGCAACACCGACCGACGCGTCCAACGCGTCCGCGCCGCGCATCCCTCGCGCGGCCAGTCGCGTCCCGACTGGAGAATCATCTGCGATCTGGCGCGCCGCATCGAATCCCGACTTTCGCGGGCTACGGCTTTCTGGGACTACTCCAACCCCGAGCAGATTCTGCGCGAGATGGCGAGCGTCAACACGGATTATGCGGGCATCACCTACGAGCGCATTGACAAAGTCGGACTCATCTACCCCGTCCCCGATTTGACTCACCCTGGCACGCCGACCCTCTTCACCGACTCGTTCCCGCGCGGACGCGGCAAATTCCATCCGCTGGATTACGTCCCTGTGATGGAGCAGGTGGACGACGAGTACCCGTTCATCCTGACGACAGGCCGCGTTCTCGAACACTGGCACGGCGGCACGATGACGCGACACTCCGCGCTCGATGAAGCCTATCCCGAAGCGCGCGTCGAGATCCATCCCGCCGACGCCGAGATTCACGGCATTCGAAACGGCGACCCCGTCCGGGTCCAGAGCCGACGCGGGGAGGTGGTGTTACGCGCCTCGGTCACCGAGAAGACGTCCGTGGGCGTCGTCTTCATCCCGTTTCACTTCGCCGAAGCCGCGGCGAATCTATTGACCAACGACGCGCTCGACCCGCAGGCGAAAATCCCCGAGTTCAAGGCCTGCGCGGTGCAGGTCTTTCCTGCGAGGGAGGACGAACTGGCAAATCCGCAAGCGACTGTGGAAAGAGGCAGGCGCTAAAAAACGCGCGGTTATTGTGCGAGCGTTCCGCCTCCCTCAAATCCCTCCCGTGGATTGACCTCTGTCTCCCTTCGGGCGAGGAGAATCTCCTCCCCCATCAATAAGCATACACAGGCACGACAATTTCGCGATCCGCGTTTCGCCGTCCGCGAATATTCTCCTCAACGGTTTTGAGAACATTCGCCGCGAAATAACGCGTGCCGCATTCCGTGCATACGCCCGCAGGGACGTTTTCAACTACAACGTACTCGCCCTTGACTTTGCGGTGCAGGGTCACGCGCTTTTCCACAATTTGACCGCCGCAGTATTCGCAGGTTTCGCCTTGCCAGAAGTTGGTTGTTTCCATAGTCATCGCGATGGCAACCTGTCAAACTCCTCGGGCTCCACATCAGGGACTTTGCCCAACACGGCCAGCAACTTCTCGCGGCTGCCGCGTTTGGCGCGTTTCTCCAGGTACTCGATAGTAGAAATCGCCGCGACCTTTTCCGCCACAGCCAGCATGACAAACTGGTTGACGGATACGCCTTCCTCACGCGATAACTCTTTGAGTTGCTCGTGCAGGGATTTGGGTAATCGTAGACTCAATGCGCTCATGTTACACCTCGTCAATCATCCTTAGGAACATGCCTGGCGTGATTGCTTTTATGCCGAATTTTTCTATGCCTTTGAAGTCGTTTATATTGTGGGTGACGATGTAATCACACTGGGCGGAGACCGCCAATTCCAGGATCATTTCATCGTTCGGATCGGGCAGGGATGGTCTCCATAGGAAATAAATTTCGTGATGATGGGACAACGAACACAACGAATCGATCAAGTCCGAAACATCTTCCAGCGTTAGATCGAGTTCGGTTCTTTGGCGTTGTATAACATCTTCATATTCAAGAATGAGAGACACCGAATCGTGAATCTCAAACTTCTGCGTCCCAACCAATGACAACAACTTGTACGAAGCGCCTCTCTTTGACCGAAGCGCGGCGATGACAACATTCGTGTCAATGATGATGTTTGGAACGCTCATGTTGGTATTATAGGCGATATGGCATGTAATATCAACCCCAATTTCAAAAGGTTTCCCAGGCATTCGTTCTGAAAGTCTGGTTTTCCATAAATTCGGCAATTCGTTTTGCCCACGCCGTAGACAAATCTCGCCAAATGGATAGAATCAAGGACAGGTAATCAGGCATTCATCTTTCATCTCTCATCCTTCATCCTTTATGCGCAAACTCCGCGTTTTCCTCTACCATATCATCCTCTTGTGGGACGCCTCGGACGATAAACCCGCCGCGCGGACGTTATACGCCTCCCTCAAATCCCTCCCGTGGACTGACCCCCGCCGCGCCCAGAATCCGTTCTCATCCGCTTATCCGCTATGAAATCCGTTGACCGCCGCCTCCGCGTCTTCCTCTGCCACGCCTCGGACAACAAACCCGCCGCGCGGACGTTATACGCGTCCCTCAAATCCCTCCCGTGGATTGACCCCTGGCTGGACGAGGAGAACCTCCTTCCTGGGCAGGATTGAGAAACCAAAGGAGAATTTTCCTATGGACTCGGAAATCAAAAAGGTGCTTATCACGATTGTTGGTTTGGCAAACAAAAGCAAATCAGGCAAGGTCAGGGAATCTCAGATAACACATATTACAGGGATTAAGGCTAGTCAATTGAAAATACGCAGTAGCGCATAACTTGCTATAAAAGGGGTCTCATGGCAAATTAGACCTTCCACGACGAAGGAGAAGCCATGAGAACCCCACGAGAATTGTACCCGG
>DAOUMJ010000133.1:0-9196 GCA_034411715.1 Anaerolineales bacterium
GGAGATGCGCAAGCGGGTGGCCGAGGCGCTGGAGCGCGAGCTGGAGAAACACCCCGGCATGCCGTTGCTGGAGCACCAGCTGCGGCTTCTGCCCCAGGCTACGATGCTCCGCCGCCTGAAGAAACTCGGCATTGACAAAACCGATCCCAACGACCTGACCCCCGAAGAACGCCGCCGCTTCGCCCGCCTCGATATTGATTACAGCGGGGTGCAGTGGCGCCGCGTGATTGACATCAATGACCGAATGCTGCGCGAAATCACCGTTGGGCAGGGCAAGGAAGAGCAGGGCTTCGAGCATAAATCGGGTTACGACATCACCGTCGCATCCGAACTCATGGCAATCCTCGCCCTCACCACCAGCCTCGAAGATATGCGCGAGCGCATCGGGCGCATGGTGGTGGCGGTGAACCGTCAGGGCGAACCAATCACCGCCGAAGACCTGGGCGTGGCGGGCGCGATGACCGTCCTGATGAAGGACGCCATCAAACCCAACCTGATGCAGACGCTCGAAGGCACACCCGCTATCGTTCACGCGGGACCGTTCGCCAACATCGCGCACGGCAACAGTTCCATCATCGCCGACAAGATCGCCCTCAAACTCGGCGATTACGTCATCACCGAATCGGGCTTCGGCGCGGACTGCGGCATGGAGAAATTCTTCAACATCAAATGCCGCTATTCGGGTTTGATCCCGCAGGTGGTGGTGATCGTCGCCACCGTCCGCGCGCTCAAGATGCACGGCGGCGGACCAAAGGTCGTTGCAGGCAAACCGCTCGCCCCCGAATACACAGACGAGAACCTCGACCTGCTCCGCAAGGGATTGCCCAACCTCACCCAGCACATCGAAAACGCCCTCAAGTTTGGCGTGAACGTGGTCGTCGCGGTCAACTCCTTCGCCGCCGACACACCCACCGAAGTGGAACTCGTCCGCCAGGCTGCCATCGAAGCGGGCGCGATGGACGCGGTCGTTTCGCGTCACTGGATGGAAGGCGGCAAGGGCGCCATCGCTCTGGCGGATGCGGTCGTCAAGGCTTGCGAACAGCCCAGCAAATTCCAGTTCCTCTACGACGTGAACCTCTCCATCAAGGAAAAGATCGAGATCATCGCCCGCGAGATCTATCGCGCCGACGGCGTGGATTACAGCCCCGAAGCCGAAGCCAAGATCGAGCAATACACTCAGCTTGGCTTCGACAAATTGCCGATGAACATGGCCAAAACGCACCTTTCGTTCACACACGATGCCAGCATCAAAGGCGCGCCGCGCGGCTTCCGCGTCCCGATCCGCGATATTCGCGCTTCGGTGGGGGCGGGCTTCCTCTATCCGCTGCTCGGCGAGATGCGCACCATGCCCGGCCTGCCCACCCGTCCCGTCTTCTACGATGTAGACCTCGACCTGAAGACCGGCAAGGTGGTTGGGTTGTTCTAACAAAACGGACTGAGGTCCGCGATCCGAATCGAAAAGGCGGCTGGAAACCAGTCGCCTTTTCCCGATCGGTCACTGACAACCGCCAATATCCACCTTGTAGGTCACACACCCGGCCTCTGCGGCGGGGAGCGGCCAGCAGCAGCCCGCCGATTCGCTGAAACCATTTCCAGCCGGGCATTGGCCGCTATCGGCAGCCAGCGCGGCGGCGCAGTCCGGGTTGCACACCCTCACGTGATAGGAATACAACTGCCGGCCGGTGCAACTGTACTGATGCGCGTTTCCGCGCACTTTCTCGTCCTTGCAGGTCATACCCGCATCCAGGATCTCGAAGGTGGCACCGGGCGAAATTCCCACCAGGGTGTAGGGAATTTTTTTAATGCACGATTTGCTCAACATCCCCGCCGTTGGTGCGGAACACGCTTCGACGAGCGGGTCTGCGCGGCAGGCCGGGGTGAAGGGCGCCGGCGACGGCGACGCGACGACAGGATCGGTCGGCGGCGGAAGGGTTGACAGGATGATGGACGTGGGAGAGGGTGTGGGTGGTTCCACTGTTACAAAGACGGTGACGCACCCCGCCAGTAAAAAGACGGCGGGAACTCCCCAGAAAATCATCCTTCTCATCATACCTTCCTCCTCGAGCGCGTGCGATGCGGCATGCGCATACAAACCATGTCAGTAGCGCAAGTCTATAGACTTGCGCTACGCGATTTAGGTAACACTCTTTGCGTGCGCACGACGCGGCGCTTATTTCTTCAATTCACAAAGATCCGCCTTCTCGTTCCAGACGCAGCCATTGGCCTGGTCGCGAATGCACTGTGTCTCGGTGATATTCTTGCCGCAATTGTAAGGCTCGGCGCACTGCAACATGTCCACAGAGACGAAGGCGCAACCGGCGTTTTCGCTGACCGACGGCAGGCGCGGCGCGCAGGCGCCAAGAGAGGCGTCATACGCGAAACCGGTCTGGCAGCCGGGATACAAGCCGACGGCCGGCGCCTGGCAGCATTGGGAGGCCGCATTGAAGGCGAAACCGGCCGGGCAACCCGGATAGCAGGAAGCCGCCAGGGAAGGCTCGTTCAGTCCATACAGGTTGCAGTTCACCTGCCCGTTGGCGGGAACACAGCCGCCGTACAACGTGTCGAAATATTGCCCGGAGGGACATTGGTTGTCGAGGCCGATGGTCGGGCGGCAGGTCTGTCCCGTTGGATCGGACGCGTAGCCCGGCGGACAGCCCTGGGGTCCGCTTTGAGCGCTGAGGGGGGTGTAGAGGCACTGCCGCGTGGCCGGGTCGTAGGAATAGCCGGGGTCGCAGACCGCGCTCCCCGTCCAGGAGGGAGTCGGGGCGGTCTCGCAGGTGGAATTGCAGACCTCCAGCGTCCCGCTCTTGGCATCCGGCCCAATGCAGGTGACCTGCAGCATATTGCCGACGATGGAATCGGTGCAGGTGAAGCCGTCGCTCCGCACCGTGTAGGTGGAGCCGCGCGGCAACAGGATGGTGTGGGAGGGCACCTTGCCCTGGCAGGAGGGTCCGACCCGTTGGGCCACAGGCGCCACGCACTCCTCAACAACGGGGGTGGGGAGGTCTGAGACGGGCAGATAGGGGCTGGCCTGGCAATAGGGCGGGAAGTTGATGGGTTGCTGGACGACACAGCGAAAGCCGAGGTCGCGGCTGGCGTATTCGGGGCTGCCCGGGCGGCGGATGGCGGAGGCGACCTGTGAGGCGTCGCTCTCGAAGCCGCTGCCGCGGATGACGCGATAGACACCGCTCTCGGGTCCGGGCGGATCCTGAATGGGCGAGGCGGCGTAATAGGAGGCGTCGTACCAGTCGAGCGTCCATTCAAAGGCGTTGCCGGCCATATCCAGCGTGAGGTAAGGGCTGGCGCTTTCCGGGTAGGCAACCACGCTGGTGGTGTTCCTCACGCAGTTGTTGAAGTTGAGCAGGTCGCAGGACGGTTTCTCGTTCCCCCAGGGATAGGTCTGGCCGCCGGGGCCGCGGGCGGCTTTCTCCCACTCGGCTTCGGTCGGCAGGCGTCCGCCCGCCCAGCCGCAGTAGGTGTTGGCCTGTTCCCATGCGACGCCCACCACCGGGTGATCGGCGTAGACGGGGTTGCTGTAAACCGCCCCGCCGGGGATTGGAGCGGGAGGCGCGCAGACGCCCACGCCCACGCACAGCGCGTACATGCGGTTGGTTATTTTCGTGCGGGAAATCCAATACGCGGAGAGACTGACGGTATGGCTGGGATTGTCCACGCCATCGGCGCCCATCGTAAATTGCCCGGCCGGGACGTAAACCAGCGTACTCCCATCCATCCACGACAGGATCGTGCCGGCCGACGGCCCGCCCAGGCTGACCGGAACCAGCGTGGGGACGGCGGTTTCGGTGACGACAGTGACCAGCGTGGGGGTGGGCGGTTCGGGAGTGGCGGTCGGCGCGCAGGCCGCGAGCAGGATCGCCAGCGCGAACCCCATTCCGAACAAGGCTTGCAATCTTTTCATTCATCGCTCCTGCGACAGGGAGGGTTTCTCGCCTGACGCGAAAAGAATTATACCCCCAGGCGCGAGGCGGGTTTTCAGGTTGCATTAATCTAAAAAATCCCCCTTATTTTGCTCTCCTCACTTCCTCCACCGCTTCGGGATTGACCAGCGAACTCATGTCACCCGCGTCCTGCCCCAAATAGGCGGCGCGGATCATGCGGCGCATCACTTTGGCGTTGCGCGTCTTCGGCAGGTCGCTGACGAACAGAACCGCTTTGGGCGCGAGCGCCTTGCCCATGTCTTCCACGATCAGGCCGCGGAGTTCCTTTCGCAGGGCGTCCGTCCCTTCGACGCCTTTCTTCAAGACCACGAACATCACCAATTCACTGCCTTTGATCTCGTGGGGGATTCCAATCGCCGCAGATTCGACCACAGAGGGATGCCGCGTCAGGATCGACTCGACTTCGGCCGGCCCCAGCCGCTTGCCCGCGATCTTGATCGTATCGTCCGAGCGGCCAAGGATGTACCACTGCCCGTCCGAATCGACCGCGGCAAAATCGCCGTGCACCCACACGTTCGGCCAGCGCGACCAGTACGTGTCGAGGTAGCGCGCCGTGTCCTTCCAGAAGCCGCGCGTCATGCCGATCCACGGGGTTTTGATAACCAGTTCGCCGACGGCGTTGCGAATCGAATTCCCGTTTTCGTCCAGCACGTCGGCCGCGATTCCAGGACAAGGCGCGGAGAACGCGCAGGGCTTGAGCGGCAGGATCGGATTGCCCATCACGATCCCGCCCGAAAGTTCCGTCCCGCCCGAATAGTTGATGATCGGACGCGTCCCGCCTCCGACCTTCTCGAACAGCCATTTCCACGGTTCGGGATTCCACGGCTCGCCGGTGGAGGCGAAGCACTTGAGCGAAGAGAGATCGTGTTTCTGGAATTGCTCGTCCCCGTGCGGGATGAGCGAACGGATCAGCGTCGGCGAGATGCCCAACTGGTTAACCTTGTGCCGCTCCACCAGCGCCCACAAACGATCGGGCGCGGGGAAATCGGGCGCGCCGTCGTAAATGAGGAGCGTCGCGCCGTGGATCAGCGCCCCGAAGGACAGCCAGGGTCCCATCATCCAGCCCATGTCGGTCATCCAGTAGATGACATCGCTGTTTTCAACGCCGGTCGAGTAGCCCTGTGTAGTTCGGGGCTTATCGAGACCAGACCACCCATGCACATCCGTCCCAAAGGCCATATCCTGCGCGGCCTTGACGGGGAATCCGCAATGGGTGTGGACCGCGCCCTTCGGCCGTCCCGTCGTCCCCGAGGTGTAGATGACCATCAGCGGGTCCTCCGCGGACGTTCGTTCGGTCTCCGCTTCGAGGGGCTGAGTCGCGACTATTTCATGCCACCAGTGATCCCTCCCCTCCTTCATTGCCACGTCCTGCCCCGTGCGCTTCAAAACGATGATGTGCCTGAGCGTGGGAATTTGCGACGCGGCCTCGTCTGCGACGGATTTCATCTCGACGGCCTTGCCGCGTCGGAACGCGCCATCGGCGGTGAACAGGGCTTTCGCGTCCGCGTCGGTCATGCGGCTGACGACCGCGCCCGCGCCGTATCCCGAAAACAGCGGCAGGATGATTCCCCCAATCTTGGCAATCGCCAGCAACGCCACCACGATTTCCGGCGTCATCGGCATAAAGAGACCGACGGCGTCGCCTTTGCCGAGTCCCAGCGAGCGCAACGCGTTCGCGGCTTGATTCACTTGCTCGTACAGTTCGCGATACGTCAGCGTTCTGGTGGCGCCCTCCTCCCCCTCCCAAATCACTGCGCGCTGATCGCTGATCACTGATGACTGATACTTGTCAACGCAATTATGAACGATATTCATCACCCCCCCCACGCACCACTTCGGCAATTGAATCCCGCCGCTTAAGTCAACAACCTGCGAATATGGCTCGTAAAATTCGATGTCCAGGTATTTCAACACCGCGTCGGCGAACCAGGCCACGTCTTCGGTGGAACGCTTCATCAACGCGTCGAAATTCTCAATTCCGTGCCGGCGCATGAACGCGGTCAGGTGGGCGCGCTCGATGTGTTCGCGCGTGGGGCGCCAGACGATGTCGCCGCCGAAAGTGAATGGATCGGGCATGGGAGGCTCCTCGTTTACAGGATGCGGCTATTATATCCAACAAAAAAGCGGACGTAACTCGCATCCGCTTTGATCGCGCAGGTCTGTTTCAGGGAAGAACAAATTCGGCACAGGTAGAACCTCTTGAATGTACAACCTGTACCTCCCACTCTTTGAACTCGGCATCAAAACTATGACCGCGCAACCCGACCGAGTAATCATATGTGCCATTTTCATCTGCAAACTCCCCGGGGCAACAACTTGTTGATTTCTCTTTCTCCTCATACCTGGAACTGAATATCGTATAGACGGGTTCGTTTGGTATGAGTCCTGTTATAGTGAGATGCACCGAATCTTTAGATAATAGCTCGATCTCCAGTCTGACATCAGAAAGAGAAACGCAGGCAGGAATGGGCGTTTCCGTCACGTAAGGTTCTGTTAACTCTTGAACTTCAACAACTGGCGTTGCGCGAATTGGCTGGCAACTGATCAAAAATGCAGTGGTTGCTAAAAGACAAATAATTATTAGGGCAAATCTTGAAATTTTTACAAGTGAGCAATGTGAATACAGGTACATTTGCTTCCTCCGATGATTTGAATTACTACTCTGTGCAATACCACACCGGGCTGACAAGAAATTTCTTGTCAGCCCGGTATCCTTATCCTAGTAAGGGTCATAAAACATTGTATAGACTGCTAATGGGGTTTGGGAACGGGGTGCTGTCACAACAGAGTTACTATCTCCAACGGGAAATCCACCATACTCTGGCATTGCTCTCATGATCGGCATAGTGGAAGAGGTACGAGTATAAATTTTTGATGTCAAGCCGTTCCATATTGGATTGAAAGATGTTGGATCCCGCCAACTAAAACCCGTCGTGCTACCGTTGCACAGGGCACAGGAGCCACCAACGCATCCCCAAGTTCTTGTAGCGTTTATTACGCCAAAGTTAGTGGATGTTCTTGTCCACCAAACATCTAATCTTTTCATCTTATAAAACCCGCACCCGCCAACGCTACTACAATATTCATCAGCAATATTTTTTACATGCCCTGTGACAGAACCTCCACCAACAGAAACTTGAGCTTGTTGCACCACCGAATAACGATTTACTATACAGGTTGCTACTGCAACGCCAAATTGTTCCGTTCCGTTTTCATGCCTATCTTTACATGCTTTTTTATCTTTTGTTGGCGGCTCTTTTTTAATCACAGTTGTTTCAACTATTTCGTGGCCCGTGGACGGATCGTTTCGTCTGTGAGTCTCTTTTTTTATTATAGGCCAATTCGCATCCTCATTTGATGGCGAATCGGAAATTGTGATCTCCACGGTTGGCGGCGTTTCACCTTGAGCAGTCGCGGGTAAGATCTGCAGTACTATCATGACTATCAACAGAAAATAAACGAGAGTTTTGCTTTTTATGTTCATTTTGGGTCTCCTTTTTGGCATG
This sequence comes from Anaerolineales bacterium, assembly GCA_034411715.1. Taxonomy (GTDB): domain Bacteria; phylum Chloroflexota; class Anaerolineae; order Anaerolineales; family Villigracilaceae; genus Denitrolinea. Next base: position 7,466 of record DAOUMJ010000133.1, read on the forward strand.
AGGTTTGAATGCTCGATCTTTCACAATAAGAATATTCATTTCAACAAGTATTTCAATACGGAAAACCCAGAATATTTTTATTCATATTTAAAGCACGACCCGGTCAGGCTGAAGGTGAATGGATCGGGCATGGGAGTCTCCTGATGGGATGTGATGAGGGCTATTATATCCAACAAAAAAGCGGACGCAGTACGCATCCGCTATGTTGAAATCGGCGAAAAATCACTCAAATACCCCCCTCAAATGTTTTGATCACCCTTGCTCTTTCAGGGAAGGACAATATCTGCGCAAGTCGAACCTCTCGAGTGCACAACACGTATTTGCCAGTATTTGAATTCAGGATCAATTCCATAACCACGCAACCTCTCCGAGTATTCAAAAACGCCCTCTCCATCTGCCGTGCCGCTTGCAATTGTGTCCAACTCCCGCCTCTTAGTCTTTGAACTGAAAATTGCCTGAACATTTTCGTTTGGCACAAGCCCTGTTATCCTGATGTGGACCGAATATTCAGATAACAAATATACAGAAAGTTCAACATCGGAAAGAACCACACACGCGGGAATGGGCGTTTCAGTTAGAAACGCTGGAGTCCAAATTGTCAATTCCCCAGTCGGGACTGTTGAAGTGGGTGTAATGCCAGTCGGCTGACATCCGAATAAAAAGTCAGCGGCGACAATGATTAAGAACATTTGTGAGAAATGTGAGCGCAGGTTCATTTTTGATGACAGGAATTATAGCCTCATACGAACCATCCCGGACTAACGGGGAGATTAATCGTTAGTCCGGGATGGCAGGCAGGTCCGTTTATGGCCAATGAAACGTCACGTAGTTTGATATTGGATAGGCTGTACGGGGTGCCATTGCGGTTGAATCATTCCCTGCAACGGGATATCCGCCTTGCTCTTCAAATGCCGTCATGATTGGCATACCATCAGGAGCCGTAGACGTGTAGGTAAGTGACCGCAGACCATTCCAACTCGGGTTAAAAGTTGTACTAAAGAATTTATACATTGTTGTGTTCGTACCGCTAGAACATACCAAGCATAATCCGCCCACACAAGCCATGTACGATTTTGCGTTTATTACGCCAAACTAGTAGATGTTCTTTTCCAATAAACCTGCACTTTTGTCATCTTAACATAGTCACATTCACCATTCGCAGTATTACAGTATTTTCTTGCAAACGCTTTTACAATCGATGTGACAGCCCCTCCCCCAACATACATTGTCGAAGTCTTTTCTATCGTTATACTGTACTGGCAAGTCGCGACCAATGCCGCATTAAATTTACCCTCTCTAAAGTTATTGCAATCTGTATTAGCTGTATCCAATGGTTGTTGCCTAATCACAATTGTTTCGACAATCTTTTTGCCCGTTGATGGATCTGTTCGTTTATGCGTCACCCTTTTTGTAATGGGCCAACCCGCATCTTCATTTGACGGTTCGTCCGTAACCGTTACATCTACGAGTGGAGGCGTTCCACCTTGGGCCGACACGGGTGCAATTTGCAATGTCAGCATTACTGCTATTAGCAAGCAAACAAGAGTTCTTCCCATTGTTTTCATTATTGGAATCCATTCCAAGATCAAAATTTATTCTGTTGAAGTGCTCATTTCAAGAATACCCTTTTTCCGCAGTAGCGCATAACTTGCTATAAAAGGGGTCTCATGGCAAATTAGACCTTCCACGACGAAGGAGAAGCCATGAGAACCCCACGAGAATTGTACCCGG
>DAOUMJ010000134.1:0-7128 GCA_034411715.1 Anaerolineales bacterium
CCGCGCTTTTCAGTCCGAGGCGTTCCGAAGCGCGGTGCGGGTGTTTTTGTCGAAGCATCCCAGCGGACGTTAGAGAACGTCCGCTGCGCGTAGGAGACGTTCTCTAACGTCGGCGTGTCGGCGCAAGAGAGCGCCGAATGCGCCACGCGCTTTTGCGGTACAATTTTGTGAGCCCTGTTACAATTGGTGTGATACTTACAACAACCAATCCCGAAGTAGAACTTCGGGATTCCTGAAAATTCATGGAGGTTCATCATGACAGTCAAAGTCGGCATCAACGGATTTGGGCGTATCGGGCGGCAGGTCTTGAAGGCCGTGCGCGACAAATATCCGAACGAACTCGAAGTGGTCGCGTTCAACGACATCGGCGACATGAAGACCATGGCGCACCTGTTGCGGTACGACTCGAACTATGGCCGCTTCAATGGCAAGGTGGAGGAAGCGGAAGACGGCCTGATCATTGACGGCAAAAAGATCAAAGCCTTCAAAGAGACCGATCCCGCCGCCATTCCCTGGGGCGACCTGGGCGTGGACATCGTCATCGAAGGCACGGGCATCTTCACGATCAAGGAAGACGGGGTGAACAAAAAGGGCAAGACCGTCAAGGGCGCGGCCAATCACATCACGAAGGGCGGTGCGAAGAAGGTCATCATCACCGCGCCCGCCGAAGGCGAAGACCTGACGGTGGTCTTCGGCGTGAACGAGGATAAGTACAACCCGAAGACGCATCACGTTATCTCGAACGCCTCCTGCACCACGAACTGTCTTGCGCCTGCGGTGAAAGTGGTACACGACGCCTACACGATTGAACGCGGCTTCATGACCACCATCCACGCCTACACCAACGATCAGAAGATCCTCGACCTGCCTCATTCGGACCTCAGGCGGGCGCGCGCCGCGGCGATGAGCATCATCCCCACGACGACGGGCGCGGCCAAAGCCCTGAAACTGGTCATCCCCGATCTGGCAGGCAAGTTCGACGGCTACGCCCTGCGCGTTCCCACCTCGACGGTATCCATTGTGGATTTCACCGCCGAACTCGAAAAGGAGACCACCACCGAGGAACTGCGTCAACTATTCCGCGATGCCGCCAAGCAGCCGCGCTTCAAAGGGATTTTGCAGGCCGTGGACGAGCCGCTCGTCTCGATTGACTACAAGGGCGATCCGCACTCCTCGTCCATTGACCTGCCGTTCACGATGGCGCTCGGAAAAGAGAAGAGCAACTTCGTCAAGGTGGTTGCCTGGTACGACAACGAGTGGGGCTACTCGTGCCGCACGGCGGACCTGGCGGCGATGATGGCGAAGAATTTGTAATAATGAACAAAAAAACCGTCAAAGACATTGACCTCAAAGGCAAGCGCGTGCTGATGCGCGTGGACTTCAACGTGCCGATGGCGGACGGAAAAGTGACGGACGACAAGCGCATCCGAGCCTCCCTGCCGACGATTCAATATGCGCTCGATCAGGGCGCGTCGGTGATTCTGATGAGTCACCTCGGCAGGCCAAAGGGAGGCCCCGACCCCGCATTTAGTTTGAAGGCCGCGGCCGAAACGCTGGCAGGCTTGCTTGGTCGCCCCGTGCAGATGGCACCCGATTGCGTCGGCGCGGAAGTGGAAGCGATGGCGAAGGCGCTCCAGCCCGGCGAGGTGTTGATGCTGGAGAACACGCGCTTCCACGCGGGCGAGGAGAAGAATGAACTCGAACTGGCGAAGCGGATGGCCGCGCTGGGGGAGGTGTACGTCAACGACGCCTTCGGGTCGGCGCATCGCGCCCACGCGTCCACCGAGGGGGTGGCGCGCTTTCTGCCGGCCGTCTCCGGCTTTTTGATGGAGCAGGAACTGGAATATCTCGGCCGCGCGGCGTTGAATCCCGAACATCCCTACGTCGCCATTCTCGGCGGAGCGAAGATCAGCGACAAGATCGCGGTAGTGGAAAACCTGCTCGCCAAATGCGACAAACTCATCATCGGCGGCGGGATGGCGAACACCTTCCTCGCCGCGCGGGGATTGGACATGCAGGATAGTCTCGTCGAGACGGCGTCGGTCGAAACCGCCAAATCCATCCTTGCGAAAGCGGGCGGCAAGATCATCCTGCCTGTTGACGCGGTCATCGCGGATAAATTCGAGGCGGAGGCAAACGCGCAGGTGGTGGATGTGGACAAAATCCCCGCGGGCTGGCGCATGATGGACGTGGGGCCGAAGACGCTGGAGAGTTACAACCGCGCCTTGGACGGCGCCCGCCTCGTCGTCTGGAACGGACCCGTCGGCGTGTTCGAGTTTCCGAAGTTCGCGGAGGGTACGTTTGCCTTGGCGAAGATGCTGGCTGAATCGGGCGCGACCACCGTCATCGGCGGAGGCGATTCGGCGAGCGCGGTCAAGAAGGCGGGCGTCGCCAAACAGATGACGCACGTCTCCACCGGCGGCGGGGCGTCGCTGGAATTTCTCGAAGGAAAAGTCTTGCCGGGCGTCGCGGCGCTGCTGGATAAGTAGTCGGATTTCCTCGACTATAATCAGCAAAACCTTTCGAAAGGGAAGTCCATGCCCTTCACAGTCGGAGAAAACATCGGTCCCTACCGCGTCATCGAGAAACTTGGACAGGGCGGCATGGCCACGGTCTACAAGGCCTATCACGCCGCGCTCGACCGTTATGTGGCGCTCAAGGTATTGCATCCCGCCTTCGGCGAGGACGCCAATTTCGAAGCGCGCTTCCAGCGCGAGGCGCGGCTGGTGGCGAAACTCGACCACCCCAACGTTGTCCCCGTTTACGATTACTCCGAACACGAAAAACAGCCCTTCCTTGTGATGAAGTTCATCGAGGGAGAGACGCTCAAAGCGCGCATGGCGCGCGGCCCGCTGGCCGCGGACGAACTGGCGAAGATCATCGGGGCGGTGGGCGCGGCGCTCGGATACGCCCACAAGATGGGCGTGCTGCACCGCGACATCAAACCCTCCAACGTCCTGCTCACGCCCGACGGTTCGGTCTATCTCGCGGACTTCGGGCTGGCGCGCATCGCCTCGGCGGGCGAATCCACCCTTTCGGGCGACATGATCATGGGCACGCCGCAATACATTTCGCCCGAACAGGCCATGGGCAAAAAGGAACTCGACGAAGGCACGGACATCTACTCCTTCGGCGTCATGCTGTACGAAATGGTGGTGGGACAGGTGCCTTTCAACGCCGACACGCCCTTCTCCATCATTCACGACCACATCTACACCCCGCTTCCGATCCCGCACGCCATCAATCCGGCTGTGCCGGAGCCTGTGGAACGCGTGTTGCTCAAGGCATTGAGCAAGGAACGCGCCGACCGATACGCCACGGTGGAGGAGATGACGACCGCCTTCAAGCAGGCCTGGCAGGTTGCGGGCGTCCCGATGAAGGGGACGACCATCACCATGCCGCCGCAGGAAAGGAAGCCCGCGCCCGCCTCGGTAGCCGATTTGAAAAAGGAGGCCGCGCCTGCCGCCCAAACGGCGGCGCGCGCCGAGCCGAAACCGAAAAAGAAACGTCCGGGCTGGATGTACGCGGCCGGGGCCGTGCTGCTCGTGTTCTGCTGCCTTTTCGCTTTCTCCGCCGTTCGGCGGGGCGGATTATTTCCCGATCGCGGCGGGACGGAGACCCCAACGGCCGCGCCCGCCGCGGCCAGCCCGCTTCCCTCCCCGCTCGGGCCGACCGGCCTCCCATCCGCCGCGCCCCGCCCCGAGGTCCCGTCTGAAGCGACGTTCACGCCGGAGATCGCGGAAGCCATGCGGGGCGTGGAGCAGAATCCGAACGATCCCTTTGCCCATCTGCGGCTGTCCCTGGCCTTTTGGGACGCGGACCGTCCGCGCCGGGCTTACGAAACCCTGAACCATGCCGCCACCCTGGCCGGGCGCGACCGGGAATTTTTCGCGGCCGCCGCGCAGGAATTTACGCGTCGCGAAGCGTGGATCGCCGCGGCCGGCATGTATCAGCGCGCCATCCTTTCCCAGCCCGGCGGGGAGACGCCCGCGGACCTGCTCGCCGCTTATCACGAGGCGGTCTACAAAGCCTCGGCCAGCGAGGATATTCCGCTTTACCTGCCTTTCGAGGGCATCGCCGGTGTGGACCAGCCCCTGGCCTACATCGCCGAGGGACGTTTCAACCTCTACCGCGGCGGCATCGCCCGGGCGCGCGAGTTCCTGGAACGCGCCCGCCGCCTGAAGCCCAGCCTGCCCGAAGTGACCCTGCTGGAGGCCGAGATTTACCTCAAAGAGAACCGCAAAGCCGAGGCGCGCCAATTGCTCAACAACCTGATGTCGAGCCTGGACACGCCGGAGTGGATCCGCGCCCTGGCGGACCAATACCTTTTACAGAACCCATAAAACATGAGAACCCCCTTCGTTGCCGGAAACTGGAAAATGAACAAGACCGTCGCCGAAGCCCGCGACCTGGTCTTCAAACTGTCGCTCAAACTGCGAGAAATTGGCGGCGTGGAAAAAGTCCTCTGCCCGCCGTTCCCCTCGCTGGTGGCCGTCTCCGCGCTTTTAGCCGGGACAGACATCGGTCTCGGCGCGCAGAACATGCACTGGGAAGCCAAAGGCGCGTTCACGGGTGAGGTCGCGCCGAACATGGTGAAGGAATTTTGCAATTACGTCATCATCGGACATTCCGAGCGGCGGACGTACTTTGGTGAGACGGATGAGACTGTGAACAAAAAGGTCCGCGCCGCGCAAGCCAACGATTTGACTCCCATCGTCTGCGTGGGCGAGACGCTCGAACAGTACGAATCGAATCGGACCTCGGAGGTGGTGGCGCGGCAAATCCGCGAGGGCCTCGCCGAAACCGATCCCGCCCTCGCCCCGCGCCTCGTCATCGCCTACGAACCTGTTTGGGCCATCGGCACGGGACGCGCCTCCACGCGCGAGAACGCCGAGGGGGTCGTCCGCGGCGTCCTCCGTCCCGCGCTGACCGAACTCTTCGGCGCGGACGCGGCGCAGGCGATTCGCGTCCTCTACGGCGGATCGGTCACCGCGGCCAACGCGGCCGAATTCTTTGCCAGCCCCGAAATAGACGGCGCGCTTGTCGGCGGCGCGAGCCTCAAAGTGGATGAGTTTGTTGGGATCACGCAGGCCGCCCGCCCTTCACTCATGTTCAAACCGCTGCACTGATCACTGATGCTCACCGGCCTCCTCTGGTTCCTCCTCACCCTCACGCCGCTGGTCTTCCTCCAGCGGCTTTTGCACCGTGAGGTCCAGGCCATCCTCCTCATCGCCACACGTCACCCGGGGCTGACCATCGGCCTGTTTTCGATGCTCTTCTTCCCCGGCGTGCTTCTGCACGAACTCAGCCATTTCATCGTTGCGAAATTGCTCGGCGTGCGCACGGGCGGATTCTCCCTCCTGCCGCAGGTGCTTCCCGATGGGCGACTCCTCCTCGGCTACGTGGAGACCCAGCGCACGGACGTGGCGCGCGACTCGCTCATCGGCCTCGCGCCTCTCGCGGCGGGCGGACTGTTCGTGGCCTACGCGTCCATATACAAATTGAACCTGCTCCTGCTCTGGCAGACCCTCCAAAACGGGCAGGCCGAATTGTTTTTCTCCGCCCTGGCGGCCCTGCCGAGCGTGAACGATTTCCCGCTCTGGTTCTATCTGACATTCGCGGTCAGCAGCACCATGCTCCCCTCCGCCTCCGACCGCCACGCCTGGACTCCGCTGGCGGTATGGGTGGCCGCCATCCTCGCCCTGGCGTTGTTCGCGGGCGCCGGGCCGTGGATGCTGACGCACATCGCCCCGCCGTTGAACAATTTCCTCCAATCCGTCGCCATCCTGTTTGGCCTGAGCGTGATCGTTCACGCCATTCTCGTCCTTCCCGCGTTTCTCCTCCACAAATTTCTGGCGCGTTTGTTGAAGGTGGATATTGCTTAGGGGCGTCGGCGCGCCGGCCCTCTCCGTTTTCATATTGCGTTCCGTTTCGCGAATGGATAGGTCCGAGTCTCGAATATGGCAGGAACAAGTGACGCAATGTCCTACATTCGTGATGACAAATATTTATGAAAAATGTGATAAATATCTTGGCAACTCTCCACCCTGCGTGATACAATTTTTGCGATAAATCAGCCTGAAATAGGCTGATTTTTATTCCCCCACCACCAAACCCATCGAGGTACCCATGCTTCCAAGTTACCTGCTCTCCCTCCGCGAAGGCATCGAAGCCGCGCTCATCATCGGGATCGTTCTCGGCGCGTTGCGTCAAATGCGCCGCACGGAACTCGCTCCCGCCGTCTGGCTGGGGACTGTCTCCGCGGCCGCGCTCAGTATTTTGGGCGGCGTCCTGCTGACCAACCTCGGTCTCTCCTTCGAAGGCGCGGCCGAACAGATCTTCGAGGGCGTCACTATGCTCCTCGCCGCCGCGCTGCTCACCTGGATGATCTTCTGGATGAACCGCGTCGGACGCACGCTCAAAGGCGAGATCGAAGCCGAGGTACATCGCGCCGCGTTTACCGCTGGCAAGCGCGCGATCTTCCTCGTTGCGTTCCTCGCCATTCTGCGCGAGGGCATCGAACTCGCCCTCTTCCTCACCGCCTCCGTCTTCGCCACCGACGCGGTGCAGACCCTCGTCGGCGCGATCCTCGGCCTCGGCACGGCCATCCTGCTCGGCTGGTCAATTTTCGCGGCCATCATCCGTCTCGACCTGCGCCGCTTCTTCCAGGTGACAGGCTTCCTGCTCATTCTCTTCGCGGCGGGTCTCGTCGCGCACGGCGTGCATGAATTCAACGAGGTCGGCTGGATTCCCGCGGTCATCGAGCACGTCTGGGACGTCAACGCCATCGTGGACGAAAACTCCACCTTCGGCCTGCTCCTCAAAGCCCTCTTCGGTTACAACGGCAATCCCTCGCTCACCGAAGTCATCGCGTACGCGGCCTACTTCGTCGCGATCTTCTTCGGCTTGCGATTGGCGAACAAACCCAAGCCTGTCACGGCAAATCAGCAAGCGTAACTTCATGGCCTGACGCAAGTCAGGCCTTTTTTATCGGTATAATGAACTCGTAGTACCGCAAGATTTATCTTGCCTAGCAGTTTGTCGGAGAGGAGTGTGAGCAGGATAGCCAAGTGGTAAACTTCAGTCATGACTAGAAAATTTCGGAAACCCGATTACGAATCGACGCTT
>DAOUMJ010000135.1:0-2699 GCA_034411715.1 Anaerolineales bacterium
CGGACCTCTCCAACGGCAACACCTACGGCTATGACAACAACGGCAACATGACCTCGCGCCGCGTCCTCGAAGGCACGGAATACAAAGACTACACCCTGAGTTACGACGCGGACTGCGAAGCGCCCCTGTGGGGAAACCGCCTCGTCTCCGTGACGGGCGACGCCAGCGCGAGTTTCACCTATGACGGCGATTCAAAACAAATCAAGGCCACCGTGGACGGGATCACGACGGTCTACATTGGGAATCACTACGAAGTGAAGAACAACATCGTCACGAAATATTATTTTGCTGGTTCGACTCGTATCGCGGTACGGAAAGATGGCACGTTAAGTTATTTGCTCGGCGATCATCTGGGAAGTTCGTCCGTCACCACCAACGCCAGCGGCGCAAAGACCGCCTCCGCGCTATACAAAGCCTTTGGCGAGACGCGTTACGCGCTCGGCAATCTCAACACGGACTACCGCTTCACCGGTCAACGCGAAGAAAGTTCGCTGGGAGGGATTTACTGGTTCCAGTCGCGCTGGTTCGATCCGACGTTAGGCCGTTTCATGTCGCCTGATACCATCGTCCCCACCTCCACGCAGGGGACGCAGGCCTGGGATCGGTATGCGTTTGTGAATAATAATCCGGTCAGGTATAACGATCCGACGGGGCATATGAGTTGCGAGGAGGATGGGTATTGCCCTGAGGATGATACAGAAACTGCTTCTCCTCCACCAATCTCCCGACACCATCGTCCCCACCTCCACGCAAGGGACGCAGGCCTGGGATCGGTACGCGTTTGTCAATAATAATCCTGTCCGGTATACGGATCCGACGGGGCATTGTGTACCTGGGCCGGCATTAGCTGTTTGTATTGCTGTTGGCATAGCCGTTGTTGCGACTGTTGTATATATTGGCACTGTAATAGCAAGGTCACGAGACTATGATATGGAAAGAATACCTGCCTCGACGAGTACACCTACACCAACCGCTACACAACCCTCTCTTTCAGGATATTATATGGGTCCTGCCCCTACAAGTACACCAACTCCTACTCCCACTCCCCCGGTGAATCCGGTCAAACTTGTAGATGTAGTTGAGACAGATATTGACAACCTTTTTGGAGTAGATATGTCTGGCGCCCCAGGCCCATACGATTTCTTTCCTAATCCTTTGACAGGTTGGACTACAATTATCAGTAGTTTCAAACAGGTAGTTGGATTTGATTTGTCAGATGCCGTTGAAGATGCGTTAACACCGAATCCTACATATCCTGGATATACACCAGGCCCTTCAGCCACACCGTCAGCTACTCCTCAACCCATTTTAACAGGGACACCCACACACACACCAACACCTCTACCTACTCCTACTTTAACTCCCACTCCAACCTGTTCACCATACTACTGTGCAGAATGATAGTTCATAGGAAGCGATGGCCTAATGAAAAATTTTGTAAAGATCATTCCACTCTTCTTGGTAGGAGAAATTTATCTGGTTAATTTATTAATCATTGTTGGCTTCCTCTTTTACCCGCCAGATTATCTAGAAGTGTTGGGCGTTAAGTTAAAGTATTTATACACAATATCCGTGTATATTTTCACTGCGGCGTTATTAATTCTAGATAAAGGGGATCTTTCAGATTTCAATTTAGATCGCTTTTCAATCACAATGCTAGTTGCTGGAATAATCTTTCGCAGCATTTTGGGCATTCCTGGCGAGGTAAATTTGCTTGTTTGGACAAGGGTTTCTGGAGTGTTAGTAATAATTGTTGTAATTAAGAAATGGAAGTTGATTCCTATTACGAATTTTAAGTGGGCTGCCATTGGTGTAATCTCTGGATTTGCCATTCTTATACCAACAATACCAATTGAAGCACTTCAGCCTATTACATACTTAGGCATAGATTTTTCGAAAAGCAATGTCTTTGTCTTGATGTTTCAACAGTTTATATATAACCTTTCTTTTGTCGCCCCGATTGAAGAAATAGTTTTTCGTGGATTCTTGTGGGGTTTTCTAAAGCGACTCGGATGGAATGTAGAAAAGATAATAGTTGCACAGGGAATTCTTTTCTGGTTCACACACATAATTCGATTGGGTACTCCACTTACATTTTTTATTACTATTCCCTTAGGAATAATAATCTTCAGTTTGTTAACTCGTTACTCCAAACAATTATCTGCTCCAATCCTTGCACACTTGGTGTCAAATAGTTTAATACCAGTAATGGTAAAAATGGCGATTGGTTCATAAGCATTCGTATTTAAACCTGACGCGAACCTGATACAGTTGTACTCACGCCTTCTTAACATCAAGCAGATCACCGGCGGCGGGCAGTTTGTCACGGCCTTCACCTATCGCGAAGCATCCTTTAGGACAACTCGGCGGACTTGCCCGTCACGATGACCTATCCCGATGGCGAAGTGGTCACCTTCACGTATAATCGCAACATGCTTCCCACCAGCGTCAGCGGCACGGACACCTACGCCCAATCCATCGCCTACGATTCTGCGATGAGAATGACCCAGCTCGTGCGCGGCGCGAACAAGGTCAGTACTGTGTTCAACTATAACCCCTGGAATGCGGACGGCGGACGCCTGCTCAACCTCGTCTCCACACAGGTCTCGACGGGCGATCCGCTCCAGAACCTGACCTACGACTATGATTCGGTAGGCAACATCCTCACCATCACCGATTCCCTAACGGGTCCCCAAACC
>DAOUMJ010000136.1:0-10793 GCA_034411715.1 Anaerolineales bacterium
GCAGGTGCGCGGGGGCGTAGTCCGGGTCGAGGCGCAGGGCGGCCAGCAGATTCTCCTCGGCCAGGTCGTGAATGCCCGCGGCCAGGTACGTCCAGCCAAGCAGGTCGTAGGATGAGGCCGCGTCAGGCGCGAGCGCGAGAACCTGCTGCGAGGCCGGCACGCCTACCTCCTCCGCCTGGTAATGATATTCCCCACAAAACACGGCCAACATGCGCCAGTAGGCCGCGTCGGTGGGCGCGAGTTCGGCTGCGCGCGTGTAGGCCGCCAGCGCGGACGGCAGGTCGCCCGCAAAGGCATAAGCATCGCCCAGCGCGGCAATGTAGGCGGGATTCTCCGGCTCGATGACGGCCGCCCACTGGAACTGCGCCAGCGCCTTTTGCGGTTCGTCGCGGCGCTTCCAATACAGGCCGTATAACGCGCGGACGCGCGCCGAGAACGGGCCCAGCGCGACGGCGCGTTCCAACTCCTCGCTTCCATCCTGGCCTAAATGCTGGTTCGCCTCGCCCAGCCAGGCCCACGCCTCGGCGTTCTTCTCGTCTGCGGCAACGGCGCGCTGGAAGGCCTCGCGCGCCAACTGCCACTCCTGCGCCAGCCCCAGCCCGCGCCCGATGACAACCATGCGGCGCGACTCGTCCGTTTGGATGAAGGCCAGGTTGAGCGCGGAACGCATGGTTTGCACGACGGGATCGTATTCTTCATCCAAATCGGCGGAGGCCATCAGTTCGGCCAGGGACTGTTCGGGATCGTAGACGGCGAGGAGCAGGCCCAAACGATGACGGGCGGCGGCTTCCGTGCCGTCGAGCGCGACATAATTTCGAAAGGCGGAGGTTTCCGCTTCGAGATCGCCCTGCGCGTTGTAGGTCAGCGCCAGCCCGCGATAGAGGGACGCCTGCGCCCCATGGACTTCCAACCCGCGCTGGAAGGCGCGCGCCGATTCCTCGAGCAGGCCGATCCGGCGATAGGCCTCGCCCAGTTCGCGCCAGCCGTCCACCGAAAGTCCTTTGACGGAACGCAACAGGCGGATGGCCTCTTCCACATCCCCGCCCGCGAAATAGGCGCGCCCGGCGCGCTCCATCAGGTCGGCGCGCCAGAAGAGGAGGGTGGCGGCATGTTCGAGGTCCGCGGCCGCATCGAGAGGATTCCCGCTCGCGAGCGCGGAATCGGCGCGGCGGATGTCGGCGCGGGCCGAAAAAAGCGCGGGGGCCGCGATCAGTCCGAGGAGGGCAAGCAGGATGAAGGTCCGGCAAAGAAGCGGGCGCATGTTCAGTAATTATATCCGTTGAATGGAAGTATAATTATTTCTGTTATGGGTTCCCTTTCCAGCCAGATTTTCTCGTTCATGACCAGCCAGCAGGGCAGCGTGATCTATCACATCCTGCTGGTCTCTTCGATTGCTTTCGGGTTTCAATCCGCATTCAATCACTGGCGCTCCAGCGATTTCCCGCAGGCGCGGCGGACGATGGTGGGACTTGGAATTTTGCTGGCCGCCAACCTGCTGCTGTTCGCCGTCAGCGGGCTGGGCTGGCAGCAGATCCTCAACCTGAACATTTTGCTCCCGCCGCTCGACCGCGCCTTCGTGCTGCTCGGTCTGGTGTGGGTGACGTGGCTGTGGGCCTTTCCCGAGCCCAGCCGCGCGGCCGATTCGGCCGCGGCCCTCCTCAGCCTGCTGATCGCCTCGGTGACCGTCCTCAGCCTGACCGACATGGATGCCATCGCGCAGGCCTCGTTCAACCCCACCTTGCAGGACGGCCTGTGGCAACTGGCCTCCATCGGTATGACGCTGATCGGCGCGCTGATCCTTCTCGTTCGCCGGCCGAGCGGGTGGGGCAACGGCCTGGCGTTCCTGGGGCTGGCCTTCGCGGGCCACACCCTCTACTTGTGGAGCGACCGCACGAGCGGCGATTTCCCCGGCGCGGTGCGGCTGGCCTACCTTGCGGCCTACCCCATCCTGCTCACGCTTCCCCAGCGTTTCCCCGCGCCAACCGTCCAGCCGATCTCCGTCAAGCAGGAAGCCTCCGTCCCGGAGCGCCGACGCTACAGCGCCGACCCAAAGACCTTCCACGCCCTGCTCGACCTGGCGGCGGAGACCAACACAACGAAAATGAGCCAGGCGGTGACGCGCGCCATCGCGCAAACCATGCTGGCCGACCTGTGCTTTCTCATTTACCTGACCGACAACAAGAACCAGTTGCACATCGCGTCGGGCTACGATCTGATACGCGAAGAGCCGCTGGAGGGCGGCAATCTCAATAAGACAGCCGTGCCGATGCTGGCGGGCGCCATCCAGCGCGGCCGCCCCCTGCGCCTGCCCGCCAGCGGCACCTCCGCCGACATCAAGGGGCTGGGCGACGCGCTGGGCCTCGGCAACCCAGGCAACCTGCTGAGCGTGCCGATGCTCACCAAAGAGAAGGAATCTCTCGGCGGGATCATGCTTCTTTCGCCGTATTCCAACCGCCTGTGGAGCGCGGAGGATCAGGCCTTCCTGGCGAACATCGCCGCCTCCCTGGTCTCCATCGTCCAGCGCGGACAGCAGGTGACCTCGCTCCAGCAAAAGGAGCAGGCCGCCCAAAAGTCGCTGGAAGAGACGCGCGCCCAACTGGAGCAGGCCAGGAGTGAGAACGAGCGCCTGGTCCGCAAGTTGGAGGAGGCGCTCCAATCCCCTGCGGACGGCGCGAACCTTTCGGCCGCGCAGGAGGAGGCGCGGGCGCGCGTCGCCGAACTCGAACAGGAGATCGAAACCCTGCGCGCCGTCAAAAGGACGCGCGGCGGCGGCGAGGTCAACCAACTGGAGAAGGAACTGCGCCTCACCCTCGAAGACATCGCCCGCCTGCAAAACCAACTGGCCGAGGCCAACATGCGCATCCTCCAGTTGGAAAAAGGGGAGATGGCCGACCGTTCGAACGAGCAGGCCGAGGTGGTGGCCTCCATCTCGCAGGAATTACGCCAGCCCATGTCTTCCATCGTCGGGTACACCGACCTGCTGCTGGGCGAATCGGTGGGCATCCTCGGCGCGCTCCAACGCAAATTCGTGGAGCGCATCAAAGCCTCCACCGAGCGCATCGGAAGCCTGATAGGCGACCTGATCCAGGTGACCACGCTCGAATCGGGACTGGCAGACCTCAAGGCCGAACCCGTGGACCTGAATGCGGTCATTGACAACGCCATGTCCTACACCAGCAGCCAGTTGCGCGAAAAGAACATCAGCCTGCGCCTCGACCTGCCCAGGAGCATGGCGCCCATCCACGCCGACCGCGAAGCCCTGCAACAGATCCTCATCCACCTCCTGCAAAACGCGGGCGCGGCCACCCCCGTGGAGGGCAACGTGACGATCAAAGTGCAAACCCGCCGCGAAGAGGACCAGGATTACGTCCTCATCCAGATCGCCGATTCGGGCGGCGGCATCTCCCCCGAAGACCTGCCGCGTGTCTTCACCCGCCTCTACCGCGCCGACAACGTTCTCATCCAGGGGGTGGGCGATACGGGCGTGGGATTGTCCATTGCCCGCACCCTCACAGAGGCCCAGCACGGGCGCATCTGGGTGGAAAGCGAGCCGGGCGTTGGCTCCACCTTTAGCGTGCTAATCCCCATCGCGCATCCCGCCGTCGCGGGTGAAAGGTAAACCATGCAGGCCCTGCGACAGTTGGGGGGCGGTCTCGTCCTCGGTTTGCTGTCCCTCATCATCGTAATCGGCGGCATCTCCCTCGCCCTGGCCGAAGGGTACGTGCCGCCGCCGCCCACGCCCACGGCAACCCTGCCCCCCTTCACGCCCGGCGAGATTCCCCTTCCCACCCTGTTCCTCCCCTCCCCCACCGAAACGCCCAGCGCCTCGCCCGTCCCACCCACCAACTGCCCCCCGCCGCCCGGCTGGATACTCGTGCCGATCCTGACCGGCGACACGCTCGAAAGCCTGGCGGCGCGCTACCGCACCACGCCCGAGGCCCTGCGCGCGGCCAACTGCCTCCTCTCGCCAAACCTGCTGCCGGGCTACGGCATCTACGTGCCGCCCGTGCCGACGGCCACGCCCATCCCCTGCGGCCCGCCGCCCGGCTGGGCGCAGTACATCGTTCAGCCCGGCGATAACCTGTATCGCATCAGCCAATCCTACCGCGTCACCGTTTCGCAACTCCAGCAGGCCAACTGCCTCGGCTACTCCACCGCCATTTACGTCGGGCAGAGATTGTGGGTGCCAAACGTCGCCACCAGCACGCCCCCCGCCTCGCCCATCTCCATCGAATTCGACACCGTGACGCCCATCCCGACGGACACGCCCCCGCCGACGTGGACGCCGCTGCCAACCTGGACGCCCCCGCCGACCTGGACGCCGCTGCCGACCGATACCCCGACGCAGATTCCCCCCAGCGCGACTCCCCCACCCACGGAGACGAATACGCCTCCCGCGACCCCGTAGCGGGCGACCGTTTCCCGGGCAGTTTCCACGCCCGGGCCCCGCCCCCGTCCCATCACAGCAAAGCCCTTCGGGCTGTCCATCCTTTCCCATGCCCTCCACCCTGCGTCGAACCGCCCTGGCCGCCCTCCTCCTGCTCACCGCGTGTGGGGGGCAACCCACCCCGCCGCCTGTGCGAGGATTGCCATTCGTCATCGTCACGCCCGCAGGGATGCCCTCTCCCACCCCAACGCCCTTCCAACCCGCGCTGGCGACGCCCTTCCCCACCATTTCCGCCGAGACGTTCTACACGCCCCTGCCGCCGATCGTCCTGCCGACGCCGACGCAACCGCCCCCGCCCACACCCGATCCATCCATCCCGTATCCCACCGCCGCGCCGCCGCCCGCCATCGTTTACGACGGCCCGGACGTGATCACCTTCCTGCTCATCGGGTCGGACAAGCGTCCCGGCGGCTCGTTCCGCACCGACACGATGATCGTCGTCATCCTGCGCCCGCGCGACGACCAGGTCTCGCTCCTCTCCATCCCGCGCGACCTGTGGGTTTACATCCCCGGCTGGGAGATGCAGCGCGTCAACACCGCCTACCAGCACGGCGAGACCAGCGGCTACCCCGGCGGCGGCCCGCAACTCTTGCGGGATACCATCGAATACAACCTCGGCCTGCGCGTGGATCACACCGCCATGGTCGAGTTCGACGGCTTCCGCCGCATCGTGGATACCCTGGGCGGGATTGACGTGCCGGTGGCCTGCGCCTACACCGACTGGCGGCTGATCCACCCCGACTTGAACCCCTACGAAGAAAACAACTGGCATCTGTACACAACCGGCCCCGGCCTGGTTCACATGGACGGCGACCTCGCCCTCTGGTACGCGCGTTCGCGCATGAAATCCAACGACTTCGACCGCGGCCGCCGCCAGCAGGAAGTCATCCGCTCCATCTACGCCCGCACCTTGAGCGGCGACACGCTGGTGAAGATTCCGCAACTGTACAACGACCTGAACGCGCTGGTCGCCACCGACCTGGGGCTGGGCGACATCCTTAAACTTGCCGCGCTGGCCCCGGGCTTTTCCAACGCCGACATCCGCAGTTACTACATCCGCCCGCCCATCGTCACCTCGTGGATCACGCCCAATGGGGCCTACGTGCTGCTGCCCGATCAGGCCGCCCTGCAGGCGCTGGTGACGCAGGCCCTCACCGCCTCCCCGGTTGCGGCGGTGAACGAGATGATCGCCATCGAGGTCCAGAACGGAACGTTCCAGGAGGGTTGGGATGCGCTGGCGGCCTCGCGCCTCAACTACGCGGGCTACGCCACACGTCTCGCCCCCGCCGACCGCCGCGACTACGCCTATTCCGTGCTGGTGGACCTCTCTCCCGCGCAGGACTACAATCGCAGTTCCATCCTGCTGAACATCCTGGGTCTCCTGCCCGGCCAACTGGTATCCATGCCCGACCCGAACAGTCCCGTTCAATACCGCCTGATCCTCGGCTACGATTACCAGCCGTGCTTCCAGCCGGAGTCCCTGTCTCCATAATTCAAAGGATGATGTTTGTACGCTTCCCTTAAGACGCATGGCACTACACGTATGCGGCAGAAACAGCCATAATCAGGAAAGAAGCATATCGAACTAATCCTGTCCAACTTCTCGAATACAGTACCGTTTGTTCGTCATTGCGACCTTCGGGAAGCAATCCCCGCGCACGACGAGGAGATTGCTTTGTCGGGAAGAACACCCTCCTCGCAATGACGGGAACAATTGATAATACATCCCAACAAGGAGACTCAATGGCTGTAAAAGGCTGGATCGAAGTCAGCGATACCTATTGCAAAGGCTGTGAATTGTGCATCAACGCCTGTCCGCAGGGCGTGATGGATTTGGATATGTCGCGGCTCACCCCGAAGGGATTCCACCCTGCCCGCACGTTCAAGGACGGATGTACGGGCTGCGCCGTCTGCGCGCTGGTCTGCCCCGACGCGGCGATCACGGTGTATCGCGAAATCATCAAGGCGCCGGTCGCGGCGGCCGCGGCGGTGTAGTGAAAGGTACACAGGTACACACGTAAACACGTACACACGTTCCCTGTTTACCTGTGTACCTGTCTACTTGTGTACGTTCCACAATCGGAGTAAACATGCCCAAAGAACTATGGAAAGGCAACGAGGCCATCGCCGAAGCCGCGGTGCGCGCGGGACTGCAAGCCTACTTCGGCTATCCCATCACGCCTCAAACCGAAATTCTCGAATATCTTTCCCGCCGCATGCCCGAACTTGGACGCGCCTTCGTGCAGGCCGAGTCCGAACTCGGCGCGATCAACATGGTCTACGGCGCGGCCTGCGCGGGCGCGCGCGTCATGTCGTCGTCGTCGAGTCCCGGCGTGAGCCTGATGATGGAAGGACTTTCGTACATCGCCGGCACCGAAGTCCCTGCGGTGCTGGTCAACGTGATGCGCGGCGGCCCCGGCCTCGGCAACATCGCGCCCTCGCAAAGCGACTACAACCAGGCCGTCCACGGCGGCGGACACGGCGATTACCCGCGCATCGTCCTCGCGCCCGCCACAGTTCAGGAGGCGGTTGACCTGATGGGGCTGGCCTTCGACCTCGCCGAAAAATATCGGATGATCTGCATGGTCATCCTCGACGGCAACGTCGGCCAGATCATGGAGCCCGCCGAGATGCCCGAGATGAAGCCCATCGTGAATCGCAATTTCGACTGGGCGACGAACGGCGCAATCGGCCGCGAGCGCCGCATCCTCTCCTCGATCTACATCAATCCGCCCGACGAAGAAGTCACCAACTTCCGCCTCGCCAAACGCTGGCAGGAAGTCCAGGCCAACGAGGTTCGCTACAAGGAATATTATCTCGACGATGCGGAATTCGTCATCGTCGGCTTTGGGACAGCGGGACGCGTCGCCCTTTCCGCCGTCCGCGCCGCGCGCGCCGAGGGCATCAAGGTCGGCCTGTTTCGCCCGATCACCGTCAGCCCGTATCCCTATCAGGTCATTGACGGACTGGCGGGCCGCGTGAGCGCGTTCCTCGTCACCGAGTTGAACATGGGACAGATGCTCGAAGATGTCCGCCTCGCGGTGCGCGGACGCGTCCCCGTCGAATTTTACGGGCGGACGGGCGGAGTCGTCCCCTTCCCCGACGAGATCCTGTCCGAGATCCATCGCATCGCCGCGGGACGTTTGGCGGCTGATGCCGACCCGCGCGACTCCTGGCTGACGAGGATGGAAGCGCAGGCGTGATTCTCGGTAATTGGTAATTGTTGCGTGTTGCGTATTGCGTATTGCGTAGGAGGCGTTCTCTAACGCCGAGATACCAGTACCGCAAGATTTATCTTGCTCCCCGCTGGGCAACATGAATGTTGCGGTACAGACCGAAGACCAGTACCGCAAGATTTATCTTGCTCCCCGCTGGGCAACATGAATGTTGCGGTACTAAACGAGGAAATATGACAACTCCCGCACCAAACACATTGGTTTACGACCGACCCGAAGCGTTCACCGATACGCCGACACACTATTGCCCAGGCTGCACGCACGGGGTCGCGCATCGGTTGATCGCCGAAGTTTTGGAAGAAATGAAATTGATCCCGCGCACCATCGGCGTCGCGCCGGTGGGATGCGCGGTGTTCGCCTACAATTATTTCGACACCGATTTCGTCGAAGCCCCGCACGGACGCGCGCCCGCCATGGCGACGGGTATCAAGCGCGTCCTGCCTGACCGAATCGTCTTTACTTATCAAGGCGACGGCGACCTGGCCTCCATCGGCATGGGCGAGATCGTCCACGCGGCGGCGCGCGGCGAGAACATCACCGTCGTCTTCATCAACAATGCCAACTACGGCATGACCGGCGGACAGATGGCGCCGACCACGCTGCCCGGCATGAAGACCACCTCCTCCCCGAACGGCCGCGATGTGGAGACGCAGGGCTACCCGATCCGCATGGCCGAGATGCTGTCCACGCTGGACGGCGTCGGCTACTGCGTGCGGCGTTCCCTCCACGACCCGAAGAATATCCGCCTGGCGAAGAAGGCCATTCGTCTCGCCTTTGAGACCCAGACGCGCGGGCTGGGCTTCTCGATGGTGGAATTGCTTTCCACCTGTCCCACCAACTGGGGCATGACGCCCGTCGCCTCGCTCAAGTTCGTGGAAGAACACATGATGCCGTACTATCCGCTCGGCGATTACAAGGTCGCGGCGGGTGTGGCGCAGATAAAAGTTTGACGGGTGGCGGGAGACGGGTGACGTATTGCGTGTTGCGTATTGCGTATTGCGTGTTGCGTATTGCGTGTTGCGTAAGAGGCGTTCTCTAACGCCGAACTGATTTTCTCTTCTTCTCCTTCGTGTACTTCGTGTCCTTTGTGTTTAAGGAGTTTTTATGCAAAAAGAAATTCTCATCGCAGGGTTTGGCGGACAGGGCGTGCTGTTCGCGGGACAGGTTCTCGCCTACGCGGCCATGGACACCGGCAAGATCGTGACGTGGATCCCCTCCTACGGTCCCGAAATGCGCGGCGGGACGGCCAACTGCACCGTCGTCGTCGCGGACGAGGAGATCGGCTCCCCGCTGGTCATGCACCCGCCCGCCGTCATCGCCCTCAACCTGCCCTCGTTCGACAAATACGAGGAACTCGTCCAGCCGGGCGGCGTGCTGGTGGTCAACAAATCCATGGTGGACCGCGAAGCCAAGCGGACGGACATCACCACGATCTTCGTCCCCGGCAACGAGATCGCCGAGGAGACGGGTGACCGACGACTGCTCAACATGGTCATGGTCGGCGCGCTGCTGGCCGCCTTCCCCGTCCTTTCTCTCGACGATGCCAAGTCCGCCCTGAAAGCGCACCTGCCCGAGAAACACCAGAAGTTGATTCCCAACAATTTTGCCGCGATGGATAAGGGGTACGCGCTGGCGAGGGAGCAGTTGGAGCAGTGAGCAGTAAGAGGAAGCCCGTCTCGGGGAGAGGCGGGCTTTTTGAGTCGTCTTCTATGTAATCAGGAACCAGCCTCGTTCTCCAATGGCTTGCAACCATATTTCATCCAGGGTTCCCGGTTCAAAGTGTTCGCGCAAATGGCAGGCATCCTCCCCGAACTCTTTTAGTCCGTTCGAGAGTTGAATGCCGAGATTCTCGTCAAAGAAAAATTTCATGCCCCTGCAAGCCCGCTTTGGAAGGCGACTGCCGCCCGAATTTCAGGGGCAGGGATCTTAAACCATTGACTCACTGGCTCGACGCGTTTGTTTTCACCGCGGTAAAGATCGTAAATATTCTCCGTCGCCACGCCCCTGCTAATCAGGGTTGGCCTGCCGAACGAAATTTGGGGGTCGATCACAATTAAGCCCTGTTTCCCTTTTGGATACCAACGCGTGGCAAAGCCATATCCCGTTACATCTTCAAAATCAATTTTGTCGTCGAGTTGCTCGACAATCTGAGGAATCACACCCTGGCCACTTGTCATCAAAGCAATCATGTATTTACTTTCCGCCTTCTTTAGTTCAAGAATGATCTGCTTACCGCTGGTAAAGAATTTACTGCGCGCAAAATGCGGCGTCCCCAACAAGATTCGCGCTTCTTCCAAGACATCCCGCAGGAATTGCAGCGTAAACCCGCGCTCGATGAACTTTTTGACAAAAAGCAAATCAATGAGATCAAGGAACGAGGCGCTCGGTTCTTCCAAGTGTCGGATGACGGCCTCTTTTCGCCCCTCCCGCCTTCCCTCTTTGACCTTGTAAGTAAACTCGTATCCCTTCAACCAGCGCGCAACACGCCACCTGCTGATACCCGCCAAATGGCTGGCTTCAGCAAGCGTGTAGGCTGGAGTGGTCAGGATTCTGTACAAATTATCGGCAGGAACGGAAGGTTTGGTCATTTTAGCCGCTTTCTCATCGTCGGGTTTATCTTACAGTACCCGACTCGCGTTGTCAATATTTGAAGTGGCTTTTAGCCCAAATATGGGGGAACGGTCTATAAGCATTTTGTTGATGTCAACAAAATGATCGGTTACATGCGTGCCTGCTGAACTTTAATAATTTAGTGTGCCGTTAATGCCCTTGTCGTTTCCCTTTTTTGTTATGTCGTGGTTTTGAGCGGGCAATTATCAAACTTTCACTCTTTTCGGCTTCGTCAATGCTGTCCTTTTGAATCACTTGAACTTTTACTCCGCCAGGGATTTTATCGGAGCCTTTCAAATGTTCATTTATCCTATCCTGGACTCGGCCTCGCTTTGCCACGCCCGTGTAGATGTTTGTTCCTTGCGAGTTGGTGATTTTGTAGACAACGGGTTTGTTTTCGGGGGCGGATTCAACTCGTAAGTGCAACAGGCAGCTCGAAGAATACCTCAAAAGGGGTCAGGAAAGCAAGGCTCTTTCGAGGCCTGTGATTGAGTTTGTCT
>DAOUMJ010000137.1:0-6404 GCA_034411715.1 Anaerolineales bacterium
GTAGTGGTCGCGCTCCCGTTTGAAGATTTGGCTGACCTTCGACTCGGTGACTTTATCCCCCTCAAAAGAAGCCACCCTGTCCCCGACTTTGATGTCTTCGATTTTCTTTGCCCCTGTCCCGCTTTTCACCAGTGTGCCGGGCAGAAAACAACCACCGACCTCAGGAGTGGGAGGAACTGGACACTCTGGCGAAACATTCCATCCGCAGCCTGAACAAGTAACATCTGGATCACCGCAACTTACATTTGAATCCGGCCGCAAACTCACACAGGTTTCATAATCCAAACCCGAACAACTTTGAACAGTTCTAGTATTAGTGCAATGCCAATTTTTGGTGTTCGGTTCATTAGGACAATAAACTTTTCCTTTAGTTACATTTCCTCGACAGCACGAAGCCTGTGCATAAGCGTTCTGAGGAAATAAAGAATACACAAATATAAGCAATAATAAAAGCAATCTCCCCATATCAATGATAGTAGCATAAACTATCTTAAATTTGTGTATATAATGAGAGGTACAGTATTGAGACCTTTGGGGTTAAAAATGGTTGTTTGTGTTAAAGGATCCAGATCGCCTAATCCTGTGGCGGTAGTTCCAGCTGCTCTTGAAAACAACGAACTAAAAATATTACTTATCCTTCGTGAGAGAATCATGCTTTTGAATTCTGGGTAATCGCTTAAATCTTCTATACCGGAATGAAAGTACATAAATTCTAAGTATCCTCTTTTTGATTGTCTGTGAGTGTATGCCCTGACGCTTTCTACGCCATCATTGCTAATTGTATTTCTGACAATCATATCTTCGGTTCTTTTGTCTGTAAACCTGATCACAAATCCTATTTGTCCTGAAACATCAATGGTTTGAGCTGGGACATCATACGGATAATCAGCCCAAGGATCTGATACATTATTCAGCGTCACCCTGCATCCTTTTTCCAGAAACCCCTGGGCTTTTGGGTCGGCGAGCGCCGCATCCAGTGTTTTGGGGAGTTGGGCGCCTGTCCCGGCCGCGCACACGCGGGCGCGCGCGTATTTGAAATAATCCGAAAGTGTCTTTTTGGCTTGTTCGCGGTCGAGTTCGGGATTCCAAACGATGTGGCTGGCGCTGGCTTCGTTGATGAGCAGGTTGTTGTCTATCTTCAAGGCCGGGTTGGTCTTCATCTGCTCTGGGTTCCAGACGTAGGCGACTTCGCCGTCGCGGTCGAAATAGGCCAGGTAGTGGGAAAGGTCGTTTTCCAGAAAACTTCTGGCCAGGCCCTCATGGGTCAGGTCGCTGGACTGGTCGAAGAGTGCCAGTTGTTCGGGGGTGAGGGTCTGCCTGTAGGCTTGTTCAATGGCGATTTCGGGCGCGATGGTCGCCGTCGGCGCGGGGGTTTCGGTGGGCGGGAGGGGGGTGAGGGAGGGTGTCAGGCTTGCCCTGAGCGTAGTCGAAGGGTGCGAGGTGTCAGGTGTCAGGTGGGTGGGAGTGAGGGCAGGCACAGGCGCAAAACTCCCACAAGCCGATAAAGCCACCAGGAACAAAACAGAAAGGAAGCCGACAAGTTTTCGTTTCATTACTTCCTCCTTCTTCTCGGCAGGGCCGCCTCCCGCTTACGACAGCGGCCACGTCGGCTGGACATCCAAATCCAACTCGCTGACGTGTCCCAGCGCGTAGCGGAAATATCCCGCCGCGCCGATCATCGCCGCGTTGTCGGTGCAGAGCAACAGGCGCGGGATGTGGACGGGAAACTCGGACTGGGCGCGGAAGGCCTCGCGCAGCGGACGGTTGGCCGAGACGCCGCCCGCCACCAGAATTTCCTTCGCGCCAAATTCGCGCGCCGCGGCCAGCGTCTTGCCGACCAGCGCGTCCACCACCGCGGCCTGGAAACTCGCGGCCAAATCCGCCACAGGGAGCGGCCTGCCCGATTTTTCGATTTCCCTCGTTTCATACAGGACTGCGGTCTTCAGGCCGCTGAACGAGAAATCCCACGTCCCTTCGAGGCGGGCGCGCGGGAACTTGAATCGGTTCGGGGCGCCCTCCTCCGCGGCCTTCTGGATGGACGGTCCGCCTGGGTAGGCGAGCCCCAGCAGGCGCGCCACCTTGTCGAAGGCCTCGCCCGCCGCGTCGTCGAGGGTGGCGCCGAGGCGTTGGTAGGTCAGGTGATCGGTCATCAGATTCAGTTCGGTGTGTCCGCCGGAGACGAGCAGCGCCAGCAGCGGAAATTGCGGTTCGGGCGGAGGGGACGTTTCGCCCGCGTCGTACACCCAGGCCGAGTAGATGTGCCCTTCGAGATGGTTCACGCCGACGAGCGGAATCCCCGCGCCGAGCGCGAGACCTTTGGCCGCGTTCACACCAACGACGAGCGACCCCGCCAGCCCGGGGCCGCGCGTGACGGCAATCGCGTCCACGTCTGCGAGGGTGATGTGCGCCTGCGCGAGAGCCTGCTCGACGACGGGGACGATGGACAGCACGTGCTGGCGCGAAGCCACTTCGGGATAGACGCCGCCGTAGCGCGCGTGGAGTTCCATCTGCGAGGCCACGACGGAGGAAACGAGGGCGCGTCCGTTTTCGACAACGGCCGCGGCGGTTTCATCGCAGGAGGTTTCGATGGAGAGAATTCGAGCAGGTTTGAGGTCAGTCATCGGTTTTCGGTGATCAGTGATCAGTGGTAGTCTCCCTGTTGAGCGCAGATCGTGGATTCAAACCGCTGAGAACGCAGAGAGCGCAGAGTTTCCCTTTGTTTTCCTGCAATTCTCGGCGGTCTCCGCGAACTCTGCGGTTAATCCCTGCCAACTGCTCTTGAGCGGGAGACTATCTGATCAGTAATTGGTTACAAATGCGCCCAGGCTGCGTCTTCTTCGGGGGAATTCCAATCGCGGCTTAATACATCCTCAGATGCGAACATTGTATCAAGGCTGGGCGAGCCGCGTAGTAACGACTTTAGTCGTCTGGTTAAAGAACGACTGAAGTCGTTACTACAAAGCCATGCGATGATGCGGCGAATTTTCATGGAGGTTTCTTTGTCGTTCATTACGCAATACGCGTTACGCAGTACGCAATACGAACTACTTCTTCATCTCCAACACAAAATCATACGGATACTCGGCGAGGATCTCAATCTTACCATCGGGGCGAACCCACAGCGTATCCTCGATGCGGACGCCCATGCCTTTTTCGGGATAGTAAAGACCAGGTTCAGCGGTGATGATCACGCCCGGCGCGAGACGCTGGTCGTCGCTCGATGTCAGGCTGCTGAACGGCCTCTCGTGGATGTTCAGGCCGACGCCGTGTCCCAGGCTGTGGACGTATCCTTCGACGGGCGCTTTGGTGTTGAGCGGAGACTGGTGGCCGTTGGATTCGAAATATTCACAGGCCATCCTGTGATAATGCTTGAAGGGCGTGTTCAAGTCGAAGTTGTCCATCAACTTGTCGTAAATGCGCTTCACCTGATCGAACAGTTCCTGCGCTTCGGGCGCGGCGTAGCCCAGACTCCAGGTGCGGGTGAAATCATAGTAGTAGCCGCCGCCCGCTTCGGCGGGATAAATGTCGAAGACGATGGTCTGGCCGAGTTTCATCAGGTCGGCGGGGTTGCCAGAGGAATGAGGCACGCCCGCGTCGCGTCCGATGGCAAAGATGAAGCCGGAGGGCAATTCCGCGCCCTGCTCGGCCACCCACAAACGGATTTTGGAATGGACATCGGCCACGGTTAGCGGCGAGCCATCTTCCTTGAGCAACACTTCGTCCGCGCGCACGTTGCAACTTGTCAGGTAATCGCGCACCATACCGACAACGGTTGTCGTCACCTTGCCCATTTTGCGGATGCGCGCCACTTCGCCCTCATCCTTGGTCTCCATGGCGCGCATGAAGATGGAATCTTCGCGCGGCTCGCCCACGAACTCGATTTCGGGAAGCAGGTTTTTCAGATGCGACAACATTCCGAAGATCGCGCTCAAATCATAAAAGCCGTAGAGACCCACGCGCCCATTGGTCAGTTCCAACTCCTCGAACATCAGTTGGTAACGCAGCGCGCTCGTCAGCAGAAGGTCTCCTCCTGCCTGTTTCAACAACGCCTCGTAATCGTACTTGCTGTAGGGCATCAACTTCAATCCACTTTTGGCGGCCTCGTCGCGCTCCATGTCGTTGTGGAAGTAGGCGGCCTCCTCCCCGCGTTTTTTGACGACGGCGGCGTGGCTCACGTGTCCGCCGCCGGTCAGGTAGTACATGGGCGGGTTGTGTTCGGCGTTGCCAAAAACAATGATGGCGTCGAGATTGCGGGCTTGCATGAGGGCGTCGAGGTTGGATTTCATGTTTTTCCTAATGGAATCTCGAAGTTCTACTTCGAGATTGGGTGATTTTCCGCAAGTAGAACTTGCGGATTCCTATATCTCACGCGTCATTCGCGTTAAGACTTTCGCCAAGGCATCATCCTGCTCTTCCAATACTGTGCGCGGGTCGAGGAGGATTTTATCGTTTTCGGTGCGGGCGATGATGGGCGGACTGGATGCGCGCAGGCGTTTCAAAAATTTATCTGGATTTTTGACCGACAGCGACAGGACAAACGTCGGCAGGGACTCATCGGGGAGACTGCCGCCGCCGACGGTGGATTCGGACGCGGCGACCTCGCCCCGCCCGAGTCTCTCCCTCCACGCCTCCGCCCTGACCTTGGCCTGCCGCGCCGACATCGAGATCATCTGCCAGACGGGGATCTCGCGCGTCGCTTCGTCCCTGAGGTAGTGGAGCAGGGTCGCGGTCAACGCGGCGAGGCAGAGTTTATCGGCGCGGACGGCGCGCGCAAGGGGATGTTTTTTGATCTTGTCGAGCAAGTCCTTTTTACCGACGATGATTCCCGCCTGGGGGCCTCCGAGCAATTTATCTCCCGAAAAGCAAACAATATCCGCCCCCGCCGCAAGAGACTCTTGCACGGTCGGTTCGTGGCCGAGGCCGAATTTGGCGGTATCGAGCAGCGCGCCCGAGCCGAGATCGTCCACGAAGGGAACGCCGAATTCGCGCGCCAGGTGAACGATCTTTTCGAGCGGGGGTTCTTCGGTGAAGCCGATGATCTTGAAGTTGGAACGGTGAGCGCGCAATATCATCGCCGCGCCTTCGGTGAGGGCCTCCCTGTAATCGCGCAGATGGACTTTGTTGGTCGCGCCCACTTCGGCAAGTTTCGCGCCCGATTGCTTCATCACATCGGGGACGCGGAAGGAGCCGCCGATCTCCACCAGTTGCGAACGCGAGATGACGACGCGCTTCCCTTTCGCCAGCGCAGACAGGACGAGCAGGACCGCGCCCGCGTTGTTGTTGACCGCCAGCGCAGACTCCGCGCCGGTCAGTTTTTGCAACAACGCTTCGGCGTGGACTGTCCGCGAGCCGCGTTTGCCCGTGGAGAGATCATATTCGAGGTTGGAGTAGCCCTGCGCGGCGGCGGTCATGGCTTCGAGGGCGGCGCGGCTGAGAGGGGCGCGTCCGAGGTTGGTATGGAGGATGACGCCCGTGGCGTTGATGACGGGCTGGAGCGAGGGGCGCGTCCACTCGGAAAGAATCGCTTCGGCGCGGGCGAGGAGGGAGTCGCGCGGGGGCAGGTCAACGCCCGATTTGGCCGCGGCCCGCGCCTCGTTCAGGGAGAGGCGCAGCGCGTCGAGGACGAGGGGACGCCCGCAGCGAGTCGTCAAATCCACGACGCGCGGCGTCTGGAGGAGTTGTTCCACCGAGGGCAGGTCACGCAGGTTCTTCGTCATCGTCAATTTCCGGGACGCGCCAGCGGGCGCGTTCGCGAAGTCGCAACAGCCACTCGATCGCGGCCAGCCCGAAGCCCAGGCCGAGGACGACGTAGACGTTGACGAGGCGCGCCAGTTGCAGCCAGGCCAGCGTGGCGCCATAAACGCCCACCCACAGGGCGCGGCGCACCATCACCTGCGGATCGAGGTTTTCAGAGGAGAAGCGTGTGGTAATAAAGTAGACGATGGGAAAGGCGGCGGCGGTGAGGGCGACGACCCACAGCGCGAAAAACCCCCAGCGCGGCCAGACGGTGGGGAGGGTGTAAATGAAAATTGCGTACAAGCCGCCCCAGCCGAGGACGAGGAGGACGAGCATGGGAAGGATGTAGGGGCGAAAGGAGGGTTTGGGCATCGAGCGAATTATACAGTAGAACAAGTCGTCCTTCGGGAGGGCGGCAGCGCGGTGAGTTTTTGCCGCGCCGTCACAGGGTATAATCTGCGGCGTCCCTTCTTTGCGCCGCGTTCATTTTTAGGAGGCCAACATGAAAAAGACGACTTTCGCCGCGCTCGTTGTCTGCTTCGCGCTGGCGTCCTGCCTGCCCGCGTCAGCCCTCACCCCCACTCACCTGACACCTGACACCTCGCACTTGACACTTGACACCTCGCACCTGACACCTGACACCTCGCACCTGACACCCTCCCCCACCC
>DAOUMJ010000138.1:0-16791 GCA_034411715.1 Anaerolineales bacterium
GCAATGATGGGTAGTTGCATCTGGTCTTCTCCGATTGAACAGGATGCCAGCAAAAGTATCACATTTTGGCCGAAAACGCTAAAATACAACTATCGAGATTCTTATACTCGTTTAGCAAGGCCACTTTTTGTTTTAGATGGGAATCGTTTTCGGAATTTAAGCTTTCGGATGCTTCTCTCCAATGGAGGTAATGTTCGTAAACCTCATCTAAAATTTTCGGATAGTTCGGTTTGGCCATTTTCTGGATGATGTTATTGCCATGAACATAGAAAGATTTGCCCATGAATGTCAATCCCTTCTATATTGGGAACCACTTGTTAATCTTCCAAGGTATGGGAACGAAAAACATAGCCTGCCGCATTGGGCTCCACAAACGGGCGCGGTTCAGGCTGTTTTGCCAAGTAATCATTAACAACATCCAGAACCTTTTCCTCAGGTTCAAAATCAACTGTAAAGTGGATGGATTTATAGTTTGTCATACCGATATTTTACCTCACTTGTCCATGTCTATCTGATTGTTATGCGAAAAACAACCGTTCAATTTTTCCCGCAATTTCAGTTTTGTTTAAAAGGGGTAATCACCACAGATCATCTCCGACCACTATTGTCTTGCCAAAAGGTTGTTATTTACGCCGCAATCAAGGCTTTTTCCACCTCGGCAGGCAGGTGGATGAAAACAAAGTGGCTGACGTGGTAGAGATAGTCTTCACCGCTCTCGTCAATCACGCGGATGAAGTCGTCTTTTTCCGCTTGTGGATCGGGGATGACTTCGTAGATTTTTCTCGTGATGAGGGAGGCTTCGTAGTCGGCGTTGTCAACGCAGATGGCAAATCTACTTTTCATTTTCTGCCGCGTGCTTTCGCAACCACTTTGAAAACATTCATTCGTTTCAGCCCTGCCTTTTTCGCCTGTCCGCGAGCCTTTTCAAGAATGGATTCAAACTCATCCTCACTTGCAACCTCGCGACGATGTTCTTCTTCCAGCGCGGTCGGCATGTCGTGGCCTTTGTATTTTCTGTGCAGTTTTTGGGCAAGTCCCTTCGTGACGGGTTCAAGGATAATCTTGCCATTTTGAACGCGCGCTTGAAATTGGTCGCCAGTTTTGAGTTGCAACAAATCGCGAATGGATTTTGGAATCGTGAATTGCCCATTGGAAGAAATGCGAATCAACATTTGAAATCCTTTCCTGTTGTCCGTCATTGCGAGCCGCGAAGCGGCGAAGCAATCTCCTCCACGACGCGGGGATTGCTTCGTCGGGAAGAACGCCCTCCTCGCACATCGTCCCCGTAGGGGAATGACGGAACACGCAACACGCAATACGCACCACGCACCATGCACCATGCACCACGCAATACGCAATACGCACCACGATTATCTCACCCTCCCATACATCAAACAATCCCTCGGCTTCTCGCTGACATTGGGATGAACCATATACCTCCGCAACAGACCCTCGTATTTCATCCCCGCCTTCTCCATCACCTTCGCCGAGGCGGGATTGTCCACGTCGCACGCGGCGAAGACGCGGTAGATATCGGGTTGGCGGAGGAGCCAGCCCGCCAATAATGCTATACTTGCCCAAATCTACGGCACAAAGGAATCCTCATGCCCACTTTTTTGCAATTCCTCCTCGCCGCGCTGGCCGCCGTGGCCGCGGGCGCCATCAACGCCCTGGCGGGCGGCGGCACGCTCATCACCTTCCCGGCGCTGATCGCTCTGGGCGTTTCCCCCGTTTCCGCAAACGTCACCAACACCGTGGCGCTCTCGCCCGGCTACCTGGGCGGCACGCTGGCGCAGAAAAACGACTTGCAGGGACAGGGCAAACGACTGTGGCTCGTCCTGCCCGCGGCCATTGTCGGCGGGGTCCTGGGCGGCTGGCTGCTGTTGCAGACCGGCGAAAAACTCTTCACCGATCTCGTCCCCTGGCTGATCCTGCTGGCATCGGGACTGCTCGCCATCCAGGACCCGGTGCGGGCGTGGTTGACGCGTCGGCTCGACCGCGCCCGCGCGGGGTCGCGCGGACCCGAGGCCTGGTCCTGGCTCCCGGTCGGGCTGGCGTCGGTCTACGGCGGTTACTTCGGCGCGGGACTGAGCGTCATCGTCCTCTCGGCCCTCGGCCTCAGCATGGATGATTCGCTGACGCGCCTCAACGCCCTCAAACAGGCCGTCGCCTTCGCGGTCAACGTGGCCGCGGCGATCTTCTTCGTCTTTTCGGGGAAGGTGGTCTGGCCGCTGGCGGCTGTGATGGCCGTCGGCGCGCTGCTCGGCGGGACGCTGGGCGGGAAACTCGCCGGGCGAATCAAACCGTCCACGCTGCGGTGGACGGTGGTGACGATTGGCGTTATCATTTCGATTATCTATTTCGTGAAATAACAAATATGACTCTCGACGACGCCATCCAAAACGTAACCGCCATCGTTAAACGCGCCAGCGGAAGCGCGGAGGTGAAGGTCGCCAAAATCTCGGACGAGGAGGCGCGTCTCACCGTCCTGGCGCCCGCCGGCGACATTCAGGCCATCAAGGACACGGCCTTCCAGCCCGTGATGGACCTGCTGAAAGAGAATCTCGACGTGCAGGTCTTCGTCTACGACAAGGACGCCCCGCCGCCGAAGGGATGATCCCCCAAATATCCGCTTGTATGGATTGGGAAAACTCTGTACAATAAGACTATGAAAGCATCGCCCCTTTCTTCGATGCTGGGAGGCTCCCATGGATATGATCAAGGTTTCTGCGAACTCCCGTACCTCTGCCGTGGCCGGTGCGATTGCGGGGGTGATCCGCGAACATAAACACGCGGAAGTGCAGGCCATTGGGGCCGGCGCGGTGAACCAGGCCGTGAAGGCGCTGGCGCTG
The DNA here is from genome assembly GCA_034411715.1 of Anaerolineales bacterium. Classification (GTDB taxonomy): domain Bacteria; phylum Chloroflexota; class Anaerolineae; order Anaerolineales; family Villigracilaceae; genus Denitrolinea. The sequence goes on from DAOUMJ010000138.1 coordinate 2,853, forward strand.
GCGACCGGTTATCTGAAGAACGACGGAATCGAAGTGGTCTGCGTGCCGGAGTTTGTGGACGTGGAAATCGAAGACAAGGTCCGCACGGCCATCAAACTGGTGATCGATCCGCGCCCGCCTGTCGGCGGTTCGTAGCCCCCGGCTGCCCCTCTTTTTCGCCAAAGGACGGATGACTCTGAAGAGGCTTCCGAGGGTTTTTGTTTTCCGGGTACAATCCTTTCATGCGACCCAACGCCTCCTCCCCGCGCTTTTTCCTGTCCCTGCTCCTGCTGGCCGGGCTGTTCTTCGGCGCGGCGGGAGGGGCGCTGGCGAGGAGAGGGGGGGATGTGAGGGCAATGCGCAATCCGCCCATTGGCGAAGAACATTCGATAAATGCGTCCCTTTTGCATCTTCCAGATACATTGCATGTCGTAATCAGCGAATTTAGGACCAGAGGACCGAACGGATCTGATGATGAATTTATTGAAATATATAATGCGACGGGTGATAAGGTCCTAATAGGGGGATGGAAAATCAAAAAGTCAAGCGGCTGTGGCGGGACGACAACAGAACTTGTGACTATTCTTGGTGGAACAGAGATTCAGCCCGGTCAATATTACTTGATTGGAAATCAAACTGGTTATACGGGGCCGGTTGACGGGTCATATTCGTCATCTAAGGCCTTGGCTGACGATGGCGGAATTGCTTTAGTGGATGATTCAAATCAAATCGTGGACCAGGTGGGAATGTGCGCAGACACACTCTACAAGGAATTCAAACCTTCCTCGCCTGCTTTTCTGTCGCCATTGACGACAAACGCAGATCGAAGTTACGAGCGCAAGACCGCCGGCAGCGCCGGCAACTGCAACGATACCGATAATAATGCGGCGGATTTTGTCCTAAACTCGACAGCCAGCAATCCGCAGAATTTATCGTCCCCGCCGCTGGCGTGTCTTGTGGTGAAAAAAGTCCTAGCGACAACACCGAATGGGACATATACCACCAACGATAAGATAAACATAAAAGTGACGTTCAGCGCCAAGGTGAATGTCACCGGGCGTCCCAAACTGAGGCTCGAAACTGGCGAAACGGATAGGGATGCAATCTATGTATCGGGCAGCGGATCGAAATCCCTGATATTTCGATATACCGTAAAGGCAGGAGATACCTCCAACCATTTGGACTACGTTTCGGCCCGCGCCTTATCCCTGAACGGCGGTTCGATTACCGGGGCCATCGGAAAGGCCGTCTTGATCCTGCCGAAGCCGGGCGAACTTCATTCGCTTGGAGCAAACAGCGCCATTATTATTGACAATGGCAAGCCTCCCTCCACCCTTTCATTCGAGCGGCGTAATCCACTTTCCGAGCATACCAAGGCAGATACGCTTGTCTTCCGGGTTACATTTAGTGAGGGCGTAACAGGCGTGGATACTTCTGACTTTGCCCTTTCTTCGACAACCACAGCCGCGATAACCAATGTAAGCGCCGTTAGCAGCAGTGAATATAATGTGACAGTTTCTGGCGGCAATCTTGCAATTTTCAATGGAACGGTGAGGTTGAAATTCAGCAATTCGCTCGAAATTAAGGACTACGCCGGAAAGCCCTTGCCTGCAACCGATCCTCCCGTCAATGAAATCTATATTGTGGACAACGCTCCCCCAACCGTTAAAATCAACCAGGCTTCCGGGCAGGCGGACCCGGCTAATACACAACCAGTCAATTTCAGGGTTGAATTTTCCGAAGAGATTGACGCCGCCTCGTTTACCGGCTCGGATGTCACCCAGCAGGGAACTGCGCCCTTTGTCACCTGGAGCATTACTCCCTCGAGCGACCCGAGAATTTTCAGGCTGTCCGCAATGGCGAGAGGAAATGGAACCATCGAACCACTTATTGCCGCAGGAACAGTGAAGGACCTGGCAGGCAATACGAACAGCGAAGAAAGCACGGGGAATGATCGAAAAGTCACATTGCAGGACAATCAACCGCCGCGCATCAACTCCATCAATCAAGCGGCAGGCCAGGTGGACCCGGCGAGCCTGCTGCCGATTAATTTCACGGTCGAATTTTCCGAACCCATTCTTCCCGAATTGTTTACCCCATCCGATATTACCGAAATCGGAACAGCGGCGGGAATTACGTGGAGCATCGCCAATTTGGGAGATAACCGGACGTTCACGGTGTCGGCGACGAAGATCCTTGGAAGCGGGACCGTCATCCCCTCCATCGCCGCCAATCGCGTGACGGATTTTGTGGGAAACGACAATCTGGCCAGCAATAGAAAAGGCGATTGGGACGACGAGGTTACGTATGCCCTCGGCGTGGTCAAGACGATTGTCATTACCGAGGTGGCATGGGCTGGCACGTCCGCTTCCACCACAGCCGATGAGTGGATTGAACTGTTCAATAACACTCCGGACACTGTCAGTGTATACGGTTGGTGGATCAAGGCCGGGGATGGATACCCGTCGATCGAATTGAAATGTCCGAATCCGCAGGATTGTGACATTGAGCCGTTTTCATATTTCCTGATCGAGTATAAGGACGACGATACAGTCAAAGGCGTGAATGCCGACTTTTTCACTACCTGGACTTCGATGAGCAATTCCGGCGAAACCCTTCTGTTGTGTACCCCATTGAATGTGGCCAACGGCGAGTGTAACATCAACAGCAAGAAAAAAGTGGCGGATTATGTGAATGGAAACGGGGGCTGCTGGCCGACCTTTTGCAGCGCGCCGTCGAATTACGGCAGTATGGAACGGAAGGAATTGAATAGCGACGCCGATACCAATTGGCTATATCATACGGGCGACACTCCTCGTTATGGACATAATCGCAACTGGAATGGCAGGGATCCAAATGCCAATCGTATCAACGGCACGCCTCGTCATCCAAACTGGGCCTATCGGGTCAATCCCACTCCTCCCGTCGCCGCCACTCCCATTCGCACCGCCACGCCTCTTCCAAAGGCCGGCCCCATCCTCGTCCTCAACGAAATCCTACCGCGCCCCGGCACGGACTGGAACAACGACGGCAAGGTGGATGTCGCCGACGAGTTCATCGAGGTGATGAACGCCGGCACGGTGGACGTGAACCTGGGCGCCTATAAATTGGACGATTACGAACTGAATTCCAGCGGTCAGCTCGTTTCCAACGCCTTCACCCTGCCGAGCCGCACGCTCAAGCCGGGCGAAAAAGCCGTCTTCTACGGTTCGCAGACGGGCATCCTGCTGGACGATTCCGGCGACACCGTCCGTCTGCTGCGCGGCTCGAACAACGCCGTGCTGGACGCGGTCACCTATGGTGTTGTCAAATCGCTGGATTCCTCCATCTGCCGTTACGCGGACGGTTACGGATTGTGGATCTTCGGCTGCTACCCCACGCCCGGCCTGCCCAACTCGCTGATCGGCGGTGGCTCGCCGCCCGTCGGGGGCGGCGGGACCGCCGCCGCCTGCCCCCTGCCCGATTCCACCCCCGAGGAATTCGTCCAGGCGGAATGTGGAGAGAGCGGCCTCGGCATCTGGAATCCCTCCTACTGGAATTCCCTGCCCGGCGAAGGAACCGAGATCTGGCGTTCCGAAGAGGACGATAAGTGGGCGGTGATCTACGAGTGAATATTCAGGCGGCCGTTCGAGATAACCCATGCCCCTCCTCGCCGTCGTCCTCCTCCTCGCCTCCGCCCTCATGCACGCGCTGTGGAATTTGATTCTCAAGCAGTCCGAACTCAAATACGTCGCCATGAACTGGCAGGTTCTTCTCGGCGGCGCGGCGGCCTTCCTCGCCCTCTTTTTCACCGGCCTGCCGCCGCGCGCCTTATGGGCATTTGCCATCGCCAGCGCGATTCTCGAGGTGCTGTATTTTCTCCTGTTGATGTACGCTTACACCGACCACGACTTCTCGCTCATCTATCCCATCGCGCGCGGCGCCGCGCCCGCCCTGGTGGTGATCTGGGCGGCGATCATCCTCAGCGAGATTCCCACCATGGGCGGACTCGTCGGCATTCTACTGATCGTGCTTGGCATGGTCATCATCGGCTCGACCAGCCTGCTCAACAACTACGAAGGTCAACCACACTTGAAGGGGATTTTTCTCGCGCTGGGCGTGGCGCTCATCATCTCGCTGTATACCATCGTAGATGGGACGGCCGTCAAAGCCCGCCCCGACTCCGCGTTGCCCTACGCCTTAGCCATGTTTGCGGGCGTGCCGCTTCTGACGACGCCCATGATGGTCCGCCGCTTCGGATGGGCTTCCTTCACCCGGGCCTGGCGCGAGCAGCGCTGGAGGCTGGTTTTCGGCAGCGCGCTGGGAGTCGTTGCGTACACCACCGCGCTCTTTGCCTACTCCTTCGCCCCCTTGAATTACTCGGAGGCGATTCGCGAGGTCAGCGTAGTGATCGGCGCGTTCTTCGGGTGGAGATTCCTCGGCGAAAAGATGGGCGGATACCGCCTGCTCGGCGCGGCGGTGATCTTCGCGGGGATTATTCTGATCGCGGGATTTGGATAGGAGACTCATGTCCGGCCAAACCTTCCCCGAACCCACCGTGGGCGCGTTCATCTTCAACCGCAGAGGCGAACTGCTCCTCCTGCAAAGCCACAAATGGACGGGCGTCTACGTCGTCCCCGGCGGGCACGTGGAGTTGGGCGAGCGGCTGGAGGAGGCCGTGGCCCGCGAGGCGAAGGAGGAGACGGGGCTGGATGTCCACAGCATCGAGTTCATCAACTTCCAGCAATTCATCTATGACCCCGCCTTTTGGAAGAAACGCCACTTCATCTTCTTCGACTTTGCCTGCAAAACCGACAGCGAAGACGTGCGCCTCAACGACGAGGCGCAGGCGCACGTTTGGGTCGAACCGCAACGCGCCTTGACGATGGAACTGGATACGTACACGCGCCGATCGGTGGAGGAGTGGTTGAAGAGGCAGCGCGTGGAATAAGAAGGGCAGGCGATCTTTCGCACATTCGGGAATCCTGTTGCTTGCATTTTTCCGCCGCATGGGTATACTGAAAGCGATTCGCCGCTTTACCCACGGAGGAAGAATGTCATCCAGCAAACGCCGCATCCTTTTCCTCGGCAGTTCGATCCTGCTCGTTTTGGCCTGCAACCTGCCGACCGCCACGCCTGCCGCCGACCCCGGCGCGGCCTTCACCGCCGCCGCCCAAACCGTGGCCGCCGCCGTCAACCGGACCCTGGCGCCCACCCTCGCCCTGTCGCCCGCGCCGGATACGCCCACGCCCCTCCCCACCCTTTCGCCCACGCCGGAGTTCACCTCCACCCCCTCCATTCCCCTCATCAGCGTCAGCGTGAACACGAATTGCCGCGTCGGCCCCGGCAAGGTCTACGAACCGCCGGTCGGCGGTCTGCTCGTCGGGCAGACGGCGGAAGTCCACGGCAAAAACGCGGACGGCACCTACTGGTACATCCGCCTGCCCAATTCCACCTTTTGCTGGGTGACCGGGGAATATGCCACCGTGGTCGGCAACACCGCCGTCCTGCCGGTCTTCACCCCGCCGCCCACCCCCACCCTGCCGCCCAGTTTCGACATGACCTTCGCCGGACTCGACAGTTGCGTCGGCTGGTGGGTGGAAGTCAAATTGAAGAACACCGGCCCCGTCGCCTTCTTGTCCTACGCCATCGCAGTGAAGGACATCAACACCGCCACAACCCTCACCGCCTCCGACAATGGCTTCACCGACCTGGGGGGGTGCCTCAGTTCCAGCGCCATCGCCAGCCTCAACCCCGGCAAAAGTTACGTGCTCAGCGGCCCCGCCTTCGCCTACAACCCAAACAACCACCGCATACGCGTCACGGTCACGCTTTGCACAAAGAACAACCAGGGCGGGCGGTGTGTGAGCAACACCATCGAATTCAAACCCTGACCGTTGCGGGACTCCGGAACGATGCCCGGAGTCCCGCCTCTCCTCCATGAAACCCGCACGCTCCTCGAAACCGGAGGGACAACCCACGCGCGGCAAGACCGCCTCCAACCGGCTGCGCCGCGCCGACAACTTCATCCTGCTCTACGAACCTTCGCTTCTCACGCGGACCGACGGCCGGTTCGCCGATTCCCTGTTCGTTGATCTCGGCTACGGCTTCGACCCGCGCACCACCCTCGAAAGCGCGACGCGCTTCCGCCGCCTGAATCCCAACCTCCGCGTCCTCGGCGCGGAAATTGACCCGGAACGCGTCGAGGCCGCCCTGCCCTTCGCCGACGCCCAAACCTTCTTCCGCCTCGGCGGATTCAATTTGCCGCTGAAAGAGGGGGAACATGTGCGGCTGATCCGCGCCTTCAACGTTCTGCGTCAATACGAAGAGAAGGATTTCCTCCCCGCTTACGCGCGTCTTGCAGACTGCGTTCTCCCAGGCGGGCTGATGATCGAAGGCACGTCCACACCCTTTGGCCAGGTCTGGGCGGCGAACCTGGCGCGAAAAACGGAGACCGGTTCCTGGAAAATGGAAGCGCTGGTCTTCAGCACCAACTTCCGCCTGGGATTCGATGTCGGCGAATTTCAAACCGTCCTGCCGAAGAACCACATCCATCACGTCGTCGAGGGCGAGCCGATCCACGATTTCTTCGAAGCCTGGAAACGCTCCGCCGTGCAGACCTCCGCCGCGAAGGTGTTTGGGCCGCGGCAATGGTTCATCGCCGCGGCCGAATCGCTGGGCGCGAAAGGGTATGAGGTCAATTTGCAGAAAAAATTCCTGTCCAAATGTTGGCTGATTTTGGAAACCGAATCCGTCGTCACACTTTGAAGATCAAATCCAGATATTTCTTCAACATGTCGCTCACCAGCCCGCGCATCGGAATGGTCGCGGCCATGCCGTAGACCGGGGCCATCGTCCCCTTCTCTTCGGGGTGCGCCTTCACATGTTCCACCGCCTCGCGCAGGTCGGCGAGGAAGCGTTCGGCGACGCCGGGCTGGATGTGTCGCAGCGTGACGCACAGGTGGACGCAGGCGGGTTTGTGCAGTCCGTTCAGGCTCCACTTTTTATGGGACATGAAATCGAGGACTTTGTAGATGTCAATTGAATCGGACGCGAAGGCGATGACGAAAAGCGGATCACCCAACACGCGCAGTTCGGAGATTTGCCCGATTCCTTCCTTGACCTTCACGGCGGTCTCCAAAATCCGCTTCGTCGCGTCGAGGTAGCCCCGCGCGCCGATGGAGGTCAGCGCGGCCCAGCACGCGGCCGAGAGCGCGCCGGGGCGACTCCCCGCAAAGGTGGGCGAGAAATACAGTCCGCCCGGCCAATCGGAGGCGGCGTAGTACTGGCGATGCAACAAGTCGAGGCCGCGATACAAAACGACCGACGTGCCTTTCGCCGCGTAGCCGTACTTGTGCGTATCCGCCGACATCGAAGTGACGCCCGGCAAACGGAAATCGAACGGCGGGACAGAATAGCCAAGCCGCTCGGCCCACGGCAGGACGAATCCACCGAGGCAGGCGTCCACGTGGAAGCCGACGCCGCGTTCGCGCGCCAAATCGGACAACTCCTCAATCGGGTCAATCGCGCCGTGCGGAAACGATGGCGCCGAGCCGACGATGACAATGGTGTTTTTGTTGATCGCTTTTCTCGCGGCAGACACATCGGCGCGGAAATTCGCGTCAATCGGAATGTGGACGGTCTTGATGTTGAAATACTGGCTGGCCTTGTCGAACGCGGCGTGCGCGGTGACGGGGACGATCATCTCCGGTTTGGCGATGCCCTTCATCTCGCGCGCCCAATCGCGATAGGTCTTCATGGCGAGCAGGATGCTCTCCGTCCCGCCCGATGTGACCGTGCCGCGAACGTCCTGTCCCTCGCCGCCGAGCATGGATGCGGTCATCGCCACGATCTCGGCCTCGAATTTGGTGGTGGAAGGCCACACGTCCGCGTGGAGGGGATTGCTCTGCGAATTCAATGCGTAGACTTGGTTCAAAAACTCGATGTGTTCCTCGTCCCCGTGATAGACCGCGCCCGAAACGAAACCGTCCTTCCAGGTTTCCTCCTCGCGGTCGCGCATGGCTTGCATGTCGTGGAGGATGTCCGCGCGGGCGCGTCCTATTTCAGGAAGGCGCGCGAAGGCGGGGAATTTGTCCTTGTATGGTTTGACCGAACTTTCGAGTTCCCCCATCATGCCGTCGTATTCTTTTTCGATTCGCCGGCTCACGCCGGGCAGGGCTTTGAGGGTCTTTTCGGCTTGTTTGAAAAAGAGGTCTTTGAGGGACATGGGTGGCTCCAGTGCGACATGGACTCCAAAGTCTCCAGACTTTGGATGGATCGGGAAACGCAAAGTCTGGAGACTTTGCACTCCGCATTATCCAACGCGATTCAATCGCGCGAAAATCTTCTTATTGCTTTCGTAGATCGCGACGAACTCTTTGAACATCTCGTCGTAAATCTTTCGATTCTCCGGCTGCGGCTGATACGTGTTCTCGACAGGCACACGCGCGCCGATCTCTTCGTAACGGAGGTAGCCCAATGCCGCGGAGGCCAGCAGGGCCGCGCCGCGCACGTTGACTTCGATGGGGTCCTTCATCTGGCGGATGGGACGATCGAACACGTCGGCGTGGATCTGGCACCATACGTCGGACTTGGCGCCGCCGCCGACCATGTTCACCGCCTCGGCGCGTCGGCCGTTGAACCGCTCCACGTATTGCAAGAGCCAGCGCGAGTTGAAGGCCACGCCCTCGAAGACGGCGCGCACCATCTCCTCGCGCGTGGACGATAGCGACAGGTTGAAGAATCCGCCGCGCGCGTAACGGTCGTCCACGGGGGCGCGCTCGCCGTAGAGCCAGGGCAGGAAGAGGACGCGTCCGCTCCCGGCCGGAGTCCGCGCGGCGATCTCGTCGAAGAGGCGATAGGCGTTTTGGGGTTTTTCGCCGGTGGGGAGTTGGTCCTTGTGAAACAGGACGTTGTCGCGCAGAAATTGCAGGCAGACGCCCGCGCATTCCTGCGCGTCGGTCAGCAGGTAGCGGCCAGGAATCGCGGAGGGGAGCGAGGCGAGGCCGTGGAACAGGTCGGTCTTCTTGAACGGGACGTGGCAGGTCAGCCAGGAGGAGGTGCCGATGTAAACGTGCGACTCGAAGTCACGCACCGCGCCTGAACCAACCTGCGCGGTGTGAATATCGGGCGCGCCGATAATCACTCGAACGTCCTCGCGCAGGCCCCAGGCGCGCGCCGCGTCGGTGTGGAGAGGGCCGAGGATCGAGTTGGCCGCTTGAAGGTCGGGAAGTTTCGAGCGGTCGAGCCCGGCGAGGCGGAGGAGTCCGTCATCGTAGGTCACGCGCGTGACGTCGCGATTGTCGGTCAGCCAATGAAGCGTGATCGAGTCGAATGAAGCGGCGATGCGCCCGGTCAGGCGCAGGCCGAGGTAATCAATCGGCTCGAGGAACTTGTGCGCGCTTCGATAGATTTCGGGGCGGGTGTGTTTGAGAAAGAGGATGTGGGCGATGGGGTCTTTGCCCGAGACGGCCGGCGCGCCGGCGGTGAGGCGAATCCACTTGATGAGTTTGCCCGGCGCGTAGCCCTGAACGTTGAGAAGGCCGCCCGCGGCCTGGGCGACGTACGGCGCGCCGCGCGAATCCATCCAGATGATTGCATCCCCGATAGCGTTCCCGTCCGCGTCCACCGCCACCGTGCCGGACCATTGGCCGGTGGAGGAGATGGCGACGATATCTTCGGGCGGGACGAGGCCGCGGGCGAGGAGTCGCTTCGCGGCTTTGTCTATCGCTGTCCACCATTCGTCCGGGACTTGTTCCGCCCCGCCATCGTCGAAGAGCAGGAGACGCACTTCCTCGAACTCACTGCCGAGCAATTCCCCCTGTGTGGAAAACAAGGCTACTTTCGGCCCCGAGGTTCCCAAGTCAATCGCGAGAATGTATTTGTCTGCCATGCCTGCCTCCCGCCGTCATTTTACTCCAACCAAACCAGACCGCGTTCAGGGAAACGCGGTCCGGTTTTGAAGATGAACCGTCCTTCCTCCGCCACCGCCACCACATTGACGTAATCGGGCGTAACGATCCACGGCCAATCGGGGATGACGCGTCCGTTCGGCAGTCCGACGCTGTGACGCTCAACCACCAGCCAGGGACGCTGTTCGAGGATGATCTTGCGGGAGAGGGTTTTTCAGGGTTGCATGAGGGGCTCCTGGGGGAGGATTGTATCAAATACAATGATACTTATATCGAGTATAATATGAGTATGGATGTAAAACCCGACTCGCCTTACCTGGAAAAAATAAGAAAACTCCTGGCTGACCGGCGCGGAATTCTCTTCGCGTCCGACCTGGCAAAATTTTCAATTCCCAGAATCTACCTTTCCATTTTGGAACAAAACAAGGAAATCGAACGAATTTCGCGAGGCGTTTATAAAACGCCCTCAGTCGTCGAAGACGAGATGTTCATTCTTCAGTCGAAATACAAGTCGTGCGTCTACTCGCACGAGACCGCGCTCTATCTTCACGATTTGACAGACAGGAGCCCGTTGAGGTATTCGCTTTCCGCGCCGAGCGGCTATCATTCGGAAGCATTGAATCGAAGCGGACATAAGATTTTTTACGTCCATCGTAACCTGTTCGATTTGGGCCTCGTTACGATGCAATCGCCGCACGGCAACGCCATCAGGGTTACGGGGCTGGAACGGACCATCTGCGACATCGCGCGGAGCCGGAATCAAATGGACGCGCAATTTTTCGGCGAAGCGCTGAAACGCTACGTTGGAAGGAAAGAAAAGAATATCGAGTTGCTCTTCGACTACGCCAGATCGTTCCGCGTTCAAAAAATTATTCGGGAAACCATCGAGGTACTCTTATGAGCAAGGCGATGCGGTTCAAAGCCAGAATAAAAAATGTGGCGGCGAAGAATGGCGTGCCCGCCCAGGCCGTTTTGCAGAATTTCATGCTGGAACGCCTGTTGGAAAGAATCTCGGTTTCAAAATACAAAGACAAGTTCGTTCTCAAAGGCGGAATGCTCATTGCCGCATGGGTCGGGATTGACCACCGAACCACGATGGATATGGACGCGACGCTACAGGGATACCCGCTTTCCGAAGCGTCGCTCCGCGCCGCCTTGACGGATATTTGCGCCATTCCATTGGACGACGATACGACCTTTACGCCGAACTCCATCGCGCCAATTCGAGGCGACGACGAATACGGCGGTTATCGGGCGGCCATTATCGCCAAATACGAAACAATCGGTACCCCGCTGAAAATAGACGTCACGGCTGGCGACGTTATGACTCCCGCAGCCGTTCGGTACGCTTTTCATTCCAACTTTGAAGACAAAATAATCGAAGTTTGGGCATATAACCTTGAAACGATTCTGGCGGAAAAAGTCGAGACCATTTTGCGCCGAAGCGCGCTCAACACGCGATTAAGGGATTTCTACGATGTCTACCTTATCGCAAAAACGCAGCGACATGCCTTCGACGGGAACATTTTTAAAGCCGCATTACAAGCCACCGTCGAAAGCAGAATGTCGCTGGCGGCATTACGGGACAAAGAGAAAATACTCACGACAATTCAAACAGACGCGACCATGCGTCGGCGTTGGGAACTTTACCGTCAAGAGAATTCGTACGCAAATGGCATTGAGTTTGACGCGGTGATGGATGCGCTGGCGGATATTTTGAGGTAAAACGCCCCTCCTCCGTCACCACCACGTTGATGTAATCGGGCGTGACGATCCACGGCCAATCGGGGATGACGCGTCCGTTCCGCTGTGACGCTCCACCGCCAGCCAGGGACGCTGTTCGAGGATGATCTTGCGGGAGAGGGTTTTCCAGGGTTGCATGTGACCTTCGAGAAAATTGCATTTTCAAAGGAACAGGCCGCACCTCGCGGACGCGGCTCGTGTTCAAATCTCAATTGCTTTCGTTAGGGGCGGGGGGACGCGGTTTGGGTTTTAAAACAAGGCAAAGACCATTAGTCGGATGCCTTTTTGAAAAGCATATGAATACTCAAAGATGCCACCTTGCAGTATAGGCCCTGCAAACTTGATCGAGCATTGACCTGTATTGGGCATCAACATCGATTCCTAAGCTATTATCCCGCGCCACGCGAGGACTATGCACATTATCAATGTATACAGGAACAAGCAAAACAAAATCATACGCCACAAGATCGGTCCTTCCTGGTGGCCTGGTCGGGAGTTCGCGGAATCGTGCTACCGTATACAACCAAACAGCAAGCCGCGCCTCACCGACGCGGTCTGTATGAAAACTGGTCATGGGGAAAAGCGCTCACTGCTTCGCCAGCAACCGTTCCGCCAGCCAGATTTTGATAACGGATTGGCGCGTTACGCCCAACCGCTTCGCTTCGCGGTCCAATTTTGCGAGCATCCAAACGGGCATTTCCATGTTGATCCGCTTTTGTTCCTCGGCGGGACGCCGCGCTTTGGACAGGTCAAGATGCTCAATGATGCTCTTACCATCATCGAATTTGCTATCGAAACTAGTTGCTTTCGTTTTCATAGAGTTCGATCTCCTCGTCTCTTGAACGCCGCACGGAAATAAACTGAAAACTGATCACTCCACCTTCCCCGTAATCGTCGCCATTTTCAACTCCCCAATCGCCTTCGTGATCTGAATCTCGCGCGGACAGGCCAGCGTGCAGTTGAACGCGGTGTGACAGCGCGCCACGCCCGAAGTCGCGCTGACGATTTCCATGCGTTCCGCGGCGGCCTCGTCGCGGCTGTCGAAGATGAAACGGTGGGCCGTCACCAGCGCGGCGGGACCGAGATAATCGTCGCTGGCCCAGAACGAGGGGCAGGAGGTGGTGCAGCAGGCGCATAGAATACACTTGGTAGTGTCGTCGAAGCGGGCGCGCTGCTCGGGGCTTTGCAGGCGCTCCTTCCCGTCCGCGGGCAGGGGCGAGTCGTTGATGAACCAGGGCAGGACCTTCTTGTAGTTATCGAAGAACGGTTCCATGTCCACGATCAAGTCCTTGACGACCTTCAAGCCGAGAATGGGTTCGACGGTGATTCGGTCGCCCACATCGCGGACGAGAGCCTTGCACGCCAGCATGTTGCGCCCGTTGATGCGCAGCGCGTCCGAGCCGCAAATTCCGTGGGCGCACGACCGTCGGAACGAGAGCGTGCCGTCGTTGTAACCCTTCACCTTTTCGAGCAGGTCGAGCACGCGGTCGGTCTCGTCGGCTTCGAGACTGTACGTTTCGTAGTGGAAGGTCTTGTCCACTTCGGGGTTGTAGCGGAAAATTTTAAGCGTGACTTCCATGAATGTCTCCTGCGATTTTGTACACGGATTACACGGAAGGTACGGATTCTCGCGGATTTTTTTAAATTTTCCGTGTTCGTCCGTCAAATCTGTGAAATCCGTGTACCGATTCTCGTCGCCTTACTAATAAACGCGCGCCTTCGGCTGATACTTCGTGATCGTCACGGGCTTGTAATCAATCACGATCCTGCCGTCCTTTCTCCATGCGAGCGTGTGCTTCAACCAGTTCGCGTCGTCGCGGTCGGGGAAGTCCTCGCGCGAATGTCCGCCGCGCGATTCCTGTCGGTTCAGCGCGCACTCCGCCGTCACTTCGGCCGCGTCGAGCATACAGCCCAGTTCCCAGGCGTTCAACATTTCGGTGTTGAAAATTTTGCCCGTGTCCGTCACTTTGACTTCCTTGTAGCGTTCCTTCAACTCGCGGATTTTCTCGATTGCGATTCGCATCCCTTTTTCGTTGCGATAAATGCCGACGTCGTCGAACATGACCTTCTTCATCTCGACGGAGATGTCGAACGCATTTTCTTTTCCCGACCCGTTGCGCAGCGCCTCGAATTCGGACCTCGCGCCGGCCTCCGCTTCGAGGGGCAGTTTCCCAAATTCGGCCTGGTTCGCGTACTCCGCGGCCTTGAGCCCCGCGTACTTGCCGAACACAACCAGGTCGAGCAGGGAATTCGTCCCGAGGCGGTTCGCCCCGTGGACGGACACGCACGCGCACTCGCCCGCCGCGTACAACCCAGGCAGGACCGTG
>DAOUMJ010000139.1:0-34258 GCA_034411715.1 Anaerolineales bacterium
AAACGTCGCCGCCGATTTCAGTCACCTGCCCGCCGCGCCCTCTTTTGCGAACGTTTCGGCCATTGGGCGCATGGTGGTGAATGAGTTTCTCGAAGGCCGCGCCGACGAGGTCTATCTCGTTTACACCGACTTTATCAGCATGGTGCGGCAGGAGACGGTGATGAAGCGCCTGCTTCCGCTGGAGGTGGACGGCGGCGAGCGCGTGGAAGAGTTCGAGCATCGCACCGGACCCGCCGCGGCCTACATCTACGAGCCGGGCGAGAGCGAGATCCTGGACGAGATCATCCCGCGTTTCACCGCCTTGCAGGTTTACCAGGCCGTGCTGGAATCGCAGGCCAGCGAGCACGCCGCGCGCATGGTGGCCATGCGCAACGCCACCGACAGCGCGCTCGAACTGGCGGAACAACTCAAACTGGATTACAACAAGGTGCGCCAGCAGGCGATCACCAACGATATTCTGGATATTGTGGGCGGCGCCAACGCGCTGGCACAATCTTAACTGGAGGCAGATCACTCATGGCAAAAGCGATCGGGCGCGTAGCGCAAATTCTCGGCGGCGTGGTGGACGTGGAATTCCCCGAAGGCCGCACCCCCGAACTCTTCGAAGCGATCACAGTCGAGCGCGAAGGGAAGGAACCGCTCGTTTTGGAAGTGCAGAAAAATCTCGGCGATAGCTGGGTGCGAACCGTTTCGATGGACAGCACCGACGGACTCCAGCGCGGCGTTCCCGCCGTTGCAACCGGCTCGCCGATCCTCGTCCCCGTCGGTCCCGCCACGCTGGGACGCATCTTCAACGTTCTGGGCCGCCCCGTGGACGAGAAAGGCCCCGTCGAAGCCGCCACCCGCTATCCCATCCACCGACCCGCCCCGCCGTTTGCCGAACAGTCCACCCGCGTGGAAGTGTTCGAGACCGGCGTGAAAGTCATTGACCTGATCGCCCCGTTCACCAAGGGCGGCAAGACCGGCATCTTCGGCGGCGCGGGGACGGGCAAGACCGTCATCATCATGGAACTCATCCGCTCGGTCGCGACCGAACACGAAGGCAACTCGGTGTTCGCGGGCGTGGGCGAACGCACCCGCGAAGGCACGCAACTCTATCGCGAAATGATCGAGTCGGGCGTGATGAAGGACACGGTCATGGTCTACGGCCAGATGAACGAGCCTTCGGGTGTGCGCCTGCGCGTGGGGTTGACGGCGCTTTCGATGGCCGAATACTTCCGCGACCAGGGCAGGGATGTGCTGCTTTTCATTGACAACATCTTCCGCTTCTCCATGTCGGGTTCCGAGGTGTCGGCGCTGCTCGGGCGTATGCCCTCGGCTGTGGGCTACCAGCCGACTCTCGCCACCGAAATGGGCGAGCTCCAGGAACGCATCACCTCGACCCGCACGGGTTCGATCACCTCGATGCAGGCCGTCTACGTCCCCGCCGACGACTACTCGGATCCCGCGCCGGTGGCGACCTTCACCCACCTCGACGCCACCATCGCCCTCGAACGCTCCATCGTGGAAAAGGGCATCTACCCCGCCGTGGACCCGCTCGCCTCGACCTCCCGCATCCTGGACCCCAACATCGTGGGCGAGGAACACTACTTTGTCGCCCGCGAGACGCAGCGCGTCCTGCAGCGCTACAAGGACCTGCAGGACATCATCGCCATCCTCGGCATTGACGAACTCTCGGAGGACGATAAACTCATCGTCTCGCGCGCCCGCAAGATCGAACGCTTCTTCTCCCAGCCCTTCTTCGTGGCCGAGCGTTTCACCGGTATTCCGGGCCGCTATGTCCCCCTCAAAGAAACCGTGCGCGGCTTCCGCGAGATCCTCGACGGCAAATGCGACGATCTCCCCGAACAGGCCTTCATGATGGCCGGCACCATCGAAGACGTGCGCGCCAACGCCGAGAAATTGATGAAAGCGGCGTAGCAAGGTGTCAAGTGTTTCGGTGTCAGGCGTCTGGAAACAACCTGACGCCTGACACCTGACACTGGAGAACTTATGACAATCCGTTGTGAAATCGTTTCGCAGGATCGCATGGTGTACGAGGACGATGTGGACATCGTCGTCCTGCCCGGCGCGGCGGGCGAGATGGGCATCCTGCCTCATCACGCGCCGCTTCTCACCACGCTGAAATTCGGCGTCATCAAGGTCCGCAAGCAGGGCAGGGAGGAACTTTTCACTGTGGCGGGCGGAGTGGCCGAGGTTCAGCCCGATATCGTCACCGTGCTGGCGGACGCGGCCGAGAATATCGAAGAAATTGATGTGGCGCGCGCCGAGCAGGCCCGCCAGCGCGCCCAGGAGGCGCTTGCCAATGGCGTGCCGCCGGATACCGACACCTACCTCGCCATCGAAGCCGCGCTGCGCCGCTCCAACCTTCGGCTTGAGTCGGTGCGCCGCTATCGAAAGACCTCCCGCCAGCCTGTTTCAGGAGAAGGTTAATCCGTGGCATTGTTCTCAAAAGACCTCGGCGTGGATCTTGGCACGATGTTCACGCGTCTTGCGGACGTGAGCCAGGTGATGCTCGAAGAGCCGACCATCGTCGCCATCGAGATTGACCCGGACCGCATGACCGAAAAGATGGTGGCCTACGGTCACGAGGCGCGCGACATGATCGGGCGCGTGCCGGAGTCCATCGAGGTCGCCCGCCCGCTCAAGAACGGGGTCATTGCCGATTACGAAGTCACACAAACCCTGCTTTCTCATCTTATCCGGCGCGTGAGCGGGTCGTTGCGTTTCGTTCGTCCGCGCGTCATGGTCTCCGTACCTTACGGGGTGACCAGCGTGGAACGCCGCGCTGTTTACGAGGCCGTCATGGAGGCGGGCGCGCACGAGGCATATTTGATCCAGCAATCTCTGGCCGCCGCGCTCGGCATTGACCTGCCGATCAGTTCGCCTTCGGGGAACATGGTGATCTGCCTCGGCGGGGGCTGCACCGAAGCCGCGGTGCTGGCGATGTACAGCATCGTCTCCGCAGACACCTTGCGCGTCGGCGGGCTGGAACTGGACGAAGCCATCGTCACCTACGTGCGCCGCAAGTACGGGGTAGTCATCGGCCAGGTGACGGCGGAACAACTGAAGGTCAGGATCGGCGCGGCGGTTCCCCAGGATGTGGAACAAAGCATGGAAGTGCAGGGACAGGACCAGGTCACCGGCCTGCCGCGTCCGATCACGTTATCCACAGGCGAGATCGCCGAAGCCTTGCAGGAGCCGCTCAAGCAGATCGTCGAGTCTTGCCGCCGCGTCCTCGAAAAGACCCCGCCCGAACTGGTCTCGGACATTATTGATCGCGGCGTGGCCATCTGCGGCGGCGGCGCGCTCCTGCGCGGCGTGGACAAACTGTTGACGAAGTCGCTCGGCGTTCCGGCCTACCTGGTGGACAACCCGCTGACCTGCGTGGTGGAAGGCGCGGCGAAAGGTATCCCGATGTATAACGTTTTGCGGCGCAGCCTGCCGCAGATGTAGGGGCGCGGGTTCATCCAAAATGCCTGACTTCGGGAGGGCTTATGCGCAAGTCGTTTGCCGTCCCAGCCCTGCTTGCGGGTCTCCTCCTGCTCGCGGGATGTGAAAGCGTGAAAAACATTCCCCAGCCGATCTCCGGCGACTCGATTGCCCTGCCTGCCCCTGCCTGCGAGGGCGGTGTGTCTGTGGAACAGGCTTTTCTGGAGCGCAGGTCGGTACGCGAATATCGCGACGAACCGCTGACGCTGGCGGAGGTCTCCCAATTGCTGTGGGCCGCGCAGGGAATCACCCATCCCGGCGGCTTGCGGACTGCGCCATCGGCGGGGGCGCTCTATCCATTGGAGATTTACCTGCTGGCGGGGGAAGTGACCGGTCTCGAGCCCGGCCTCTATCATTACGAACCTGACGGACACACCTTGCGCCTCGTTCTCGAAGGCGACCTTCGCCGCGAATTGAGCCGCGCCGCCCTCGACCAGTCCCCCGTTCTGGATGCCCCGGCGGTGATCGTCATCGCGGCGGTGTACGAGCGGACCAAGGTCAAATATGGGGAACGCGGCGTGCAATACGTTCATATCGAAGTCGGCGCCGCTTCGGAAAATGTTTATCTTCAAGCGGCATCCCTCGGCCTCGGCACGGTGTTCATCGGCGCGTTTCGCGATGAGGAGGTGAGGGAAGTTCTGCGCCTGGATGCAAATGAGCAGCCGCTGGGTTTGATGCCGGTGGGCAGAAAATGGATTCCCTGACAAGATCGCCGCGCATCGCCTCGATACGCAGCCCGACTTGCAGGAAAAGTGAAAGGTTCGCAATGCAAAACTGGCGCAATCAACTGAACGGCGATCCGCTTCCCTGGCTGCTCGATCCCGAAGACCCATCCGTCCGCTACTGGACGCTAACCGATATTCTCGACCGGCCTGTCAGTGACGCTGAAGTGCAGGAAGCCAGAGCCGCCGCCGTCCAACAGCCGCTGGCGAAAAAGTTATCCGCTCTTCAGCGCCCCGAAGGTTATTGGGGCGAGGATGAAACCAAACCTTACACCGCGCAGGGGGCCGTGGCGGCGCTCACCTTGCTGCACATGCTGGGCGCACCTCCCGACAAACGCACCGCCGCCGGGTGCGACTCCTTCCTGAAATTCTGCCAGCATGAGAGCGGCGGCTTTTCGATGACCGGGAAACTCCGCAGCGGAATCTTCCCCTGCACCACGGGTGAGCATCTTCCCTTTCTGATTTATTTCGGCCTTGGCGACGACCCGCGTGTGCGGGCCGCCTTCGCTTTTCTCATCGAAGACATGTCCACTGACGATGCGCTCGATTGCGGACGCTATCAGCATCGGGATTGTCTATGGGGCGCAATCGCGGCGCTCAATGGCTTGAATGTGCTGCCTGCCGATATGCGATCAGCGCAGTCTGAACGAGTGGTGAAGCGCCTGGCTAATCTGTTGCTGGACGCCAAGTATGATTTCGAAGGCGAGCACAGGCGCTGGCTTACTTTCGGCGTGCCTCGCGCATGGGACCTGCTCAGCGCGCTAAAGGCGCTTACCGCTCATGGCTACGCCCGGGACGCGCGGTTTGCGCCTTTGCTCAAATTGATACTAAATCGCCAGGATGAGCAGGGACGATGGTTGTGCGGTTCTGTCTCCCGTACCTGGCCGATTGAGAAACGGAATCGGCCGAGCAAGTGGGTCACCCTTGATGCGCTTCGGGTACTCAAGCAGATGGAGCGGAGTTGAAGTTGAAAATACCGCCCGCGCTCCCGGGCCGCTACGATCTCTACAAAGCCTGTGTGCAAGAGCGGGAGAATGAGTTTGACAGGCGGATCGTAATGCTGGAGGCTTGACATCACACGAAACATCTGGCTCAGCCTCTTTCTCCTTTCTGCCGCGACCCTCGCTTTCGAGATCAACTTGACGCGCCTCTTTTCGGTGGCGCAGTTCTATCACTTCGCCTTCATGATCGTCAGCATTGCCCTGCTGGGATTTGGCGCCAGCGGCACGGCATTGACCATCTTCCCCGCGCTTCGAAAAGCAAATCCAAGACACCGCTTGAGCCAATTGGGATTCGCAATGGGCATCAGCATTCTGATCGCCTATCTGCTGACCAACCATCTGCCCTTCGACTCTTTCAGCATCGCCTGGGACAGCCGCCAGGTGTGGATTCTCGTCCTTCATTACATCGCCCTCGCCGCGCCGTTCTTCTTCAGCGGCATGGCGCTTGGCTTTTTGTTGAGCGCGTTCCCGCAATCCGCCGGGACGACGTACGCGGTCAACCTGCTCGGTTCGGCGGCGGGATGCCTCCTGGCGTTGCTCCTCCCTCCCTTCCTCGGCGGCGAGGGGATGGTGACTCTGAGCGCCGCGCTGGCTTCGCTGGCCGGCATAATATCATCGGTACGTTACTGCGAGCCCGCAGGGCGAAGCAGTCTCCTCGCTGGAACCAGGGGATTGCTTCGGGACAACCGCCCTCGCAATGACGCGCTAACAGTGGTTGCCACATCAGCATTATTCCTTTTCTTCCTCCTTGATCTCGCCCTGCGACTCACCGGCAGCCCCTCCTTCGCCTTCCTCGACCTGCGCCTCTCGCCCTACAAAAGCCTCTCGTACGCCCTGCAATATCCCGGCGCGCGCGTGATCCATCGCGAGTGGAACGCCTTCTCGCGACTGGATGTCGTGCAGAGCAACGCGATTCATTCCCTGCCCGGACTCAGTTATCGCCATCTCGAACCGCTCCCCTCGCTGGATGGCCTGCTTGTGGATGGCGACGATCTCAGCCCGATTCTCCCTCCCGAAGCGGACTCCGCCTTTGTCTCTTATCTCCCCTCCGCGCTGGCGTTTCATCTTCGACCTCGGGCCGGCGCGCTGATCCTCGAGCCGCGCGGCGGCCTCGACGTTTTCACTGCCCTCGCGCTGACATCAGGGCAGGTGACCGCCGTCGAGATCAATCCCCTCATCGTCAGTGCCGCGCCTGTTTACAACGACCCGCGCGTGCAGGTTCACGTGGAATCCGAGCGTAGTTTCCTCCGCCGCGCGCAATCGAAATATGATGTGATCGTTCTTTCGCTGGCCTCTTCCTATCACCCCGTCCGCTCCGGGGCGTACACGCTGGGCGAAGATTATCGCTACACCGTCGAATCATTCGACGACGCGCTGGCGTATCTCCATCCCGATGGCCTGCTGACCGCCACCCGCTGGCTGCAAGACCCTCCAAGCGAAGACCTGCGTCTCTTTGCGCTGGCAGTGACGGCTTTGGAAAAAATCAATGCCGATCCGCGCGCGCAGATCGTCGCCTTTCGCGGCTTCAACACCGCCACCGTCCTCGTCAAAAACAGCGCGTTCACCCCCGGCGAATTGACCTCCATCCGCGCTTTGCTCGCCGGGCGCGCCTTCGACCTCACCTACGCGCCCGATGTTCGACCCGCTGAGACCAACCAATTCAACATCCTGCCAGAATCGAAGTATTACCAGACCTATCTTGATTTCCTCGATTCGAGTCCACGCGAAAGTTTCTACGAAAATTATGAATACGATGTCCGCCCGCCCACGGACGATCATCCCTTCTTCGGGCATTACTTCAAATGGACGCAGGCGCCGCAGGTCATCGCCGAATTCGGCCGAGCCTGGCAGCCCTTTGGCGGCGCGGGCTATTTCGTCATTGTGGCGCTGCTCATCCTCGCCATCCTCCTCGCCGCCGCGCTTATCCTTTTGCCGGTTGCGTTAAGGATTGGTCCGTCATTGCGAGGAGGGCGTACTTCCCGACGAAGCAATCTCCCAGACGCAGCCCGCAACACGCAACACCCAACACCTGCCACACAATACGCAACACGAAACACCTTCCCCCTCCGCCACCTGCTGTACTTCGGCTTCCTCGGCTTCGCATTCCTCCTCGTGGAAATTCCCCTCCTCCAGCGTTTCATCCTCTACCTCGGCAACCCCGCCTACGCCTTCACCGCCGTCTTGTTCTCCCTGCTCTTTTTCTCTGGATTGGGAAGCAGACTCAGTGACCGCCTCCCGCTCCGGCCCTCGCTTGCGATTCTCGTGATCCTAATTCTTGCCGCGCCCCTCCTGCTTCCCCGCCTCTTCGCCTGGACCCTCGGCCTGCCTCTGACCGCCCGGCTGGGACTGACCTTCATCGTCCTTTCGCCATTCGGCTTTCTGATGGGCATCCCATTCCCGGCAGGAATCCGCTTGATGAAAGAGGGGGCGTCGGGGGGCGGGATGTTGCGGGGGGAGGGGGAGCGGCTCGAAGGTCAAGAGGGAGAAGCGCCGGAGGGCGGGATACTGCGGGGGGAGGGGGAGCGGCTCGAAGGTCAAGAGGGGGAAACGTCGGGGAGTGGAATGTTGTCGGAGGAGGGGGAGCAGGCCGAACGTTCAGGGGAGGAGGCGCAGGGCGGGAGCGTGGCGTGGGTCTGGGCAGTGAACGGCGCGGCGTCCGTTGTCGCGTCCATCCTGTCCGCGCTGCTGGCTTTATCGTTTGGGTTCGGTTGGGTTCTCCGGCTCGGCGCGCTGTGTTACGCAGGCGCGTGGATCACGGCACGGGTGGTTCGCCCTGGTGTTCCTCCACGCCGAGGCCGGTGAACGGGACGAAACCGACGCCGCCCATGTTGTAGGCTTTCAAGTCCCCCCCGATTTTCACGAATTTCCACAGCGACTGCCACCAGCCCGGCGGCCCGATGGGGATGACGAGCCGTCCGCCCTCGGCCAACTGGTCGGCCAGCGGCGCGGGCAGGTGATCGGGCGCGGCGGTGACGATGATGGCATCGAAGGGCGCGTGCTCCGCCCAGCCGTAGTACCCGTCCCCCTGTTTGGCGTGGACTTCGGTATAGCCCAATTCCTGCAAGCGCGCCGCGGCGCTCTCGGCCAGTTCGGGGACGATCTCGATGGTGTACACCTCCACGTAACCCAGTTCGGCCAGAATGGCCGCCTGGTAGCCCGAACCCGTGCCAATCTCCAGCACTTTTTCGCCGGGCTGCAGATCGAGCAGTTCGGTCATCCACGCCACTACGTAGGGCTGTGAGATGGTTTGGCCGTAGCCGATGGGGAGGGCGTGATCCTCGTAGGCCTGATCCAGGTATCGCGTCAGGACGAACTTGTGACGCGGCACGGTTCGCATAGCCCGAAGCACGTCTTCGTTCTTGATGCCCGCCCCCTCGATGTGATAGCGGACGAGATCGAGCCGCGCTTTGGCGAAGTCGTCCTCGTCAGCGGCCGCGAAGGTTGGGAGGAGAGTGGGGGAGCCGGTTGGGGATGCAGGAAGCGGGGCAGGCGGCTCGCGTGGAACACAAGCCGCGAGCAGGAGGGCGGTCATTTTTGCAATGAAAAATCGGCGCGTGATTTTCAAGTCATTCATGCCTCTTCGTAATCCACTTCAGCCTTTCTTAAACTTCTGTTCTCGTTCAATGGGCCGGCGTGATCGCCAGCATGGGCAGCAGGTATTCGTACGCGCTCAAAGCCGCCTTCGCGCCTTCACCGACCGCGATCAGCACCTGTTCGGCGTAACTGTTGGTGACGTCTCCGGCGGCGAACAAGCCTGGCAAATTGGTGCAATTGGCGCAGTCCACGATGACCCGCCCGCGTTCGTCCAACTCGACGAGACCTTTGACCATGTCGGACTGCGGCGCGAGCGCTTTTTCCACGAACATGCCATCCGCCTCGTATTCGGCGATCTTGCCGGACGGGTCCCTGGTCACCAGCACGCGGGCGAATTGATCGCCCCTGACTTCGACCACCTGATGACCGTTCAGGATGGTGACGTTCATGGCGGTCTGCGCCTTCATCCATAACGGCGAATCCAACACGCGGTCACCGGCGCAAACCAGGTAGACATGTTTTGCAACCGTTGCCAGTTCCGCGGCGGAACGCAGGGCCAGTTCCTCGTCGCCGATGACGATGGCGGTCCTGTCAATGAAAAGCGGCGCGTAACTCAAGGCGGAATAACACAGACCCTTCATGGTGAATTCTTTTTCGCCCGGCACATCCATGCGGACCTGGAGCGCGCCGGTGGCGAGGATTACGGCCCTCGATTCCAGGATGCTTCCGTCCCTGGTCCTGACCAGGAAGTGATCGTCCCTCCTTTCTATTTTCTCGGCGGTATCCATCTGGCGGGCGAATTCCAGGTATTCGAGTTCATTACGGAACTTGTTGACGATCTCCAATCCGCGAATGACGTGGTAATCTTCGATCCAGGGCAGCGCCAGGTGGAAGTTGGTCTTGCCGCCGAGATCCCTGGTGAGAAGCAGGACATTCAACCTTTTGCGAAGGGCGTAGACGGTGGCGGTCAACCCGGCGGGGCCGCCTCCAATAACGATCAAGTCGTACATGAGATCATCTCCTCTCCGGTTCAGAAGGCGGATTCGAGCGTTTCGGTATCAACAGGGCGCTTATCCTCGTCCAGCGGCGCTTCTGCGATGAAACCCTTTTCCATCATCATGTGAGTCAGGTCGCGCGAACGTTTGATGATGCGCTTGGCATTCTCCAGTTCCTGCTCGTAGGTCGTCTCGATGCGCGTCAGCCCCTGCTCCTGGGCTTTCATGGCTACGGCGGCCGCCTCGCGCGGGAAGACCTCCCAATCGTCCATGTTGGGTAGAATGTGGTCCGTTGAAAGGTTATCGCCCACGTGGCTGGCAAGCGCA
Organism: Anaerolineales bacterium; assembly: GCA_034411715.1. Lineage (GTDB taxonomy): Bacteria > Chloroflexota > Anaerolineae > Anaerolineales > Villigracilaceae > Denitrolinea. The sequence goes on from DAOUMJ010000139.1 coordinate 10,072, forward strand.
TCCGCCGCGGCGTAGCACATCTCGTCGGTGATCGTACGCGCCCGCACGTCGAGCGTGCCGCGGAAGATGCCGGGGAAGCCAAGCGAGTTGTTGACCTGATTCGGGAAGTCCGAGCGCCCGGTCGCCACGATGAGCGCGCCCGCCTCTTTCGCCTCCCAGGGCCAGATCTCCGGCACCGGGTTGGCGCATGCGAAGACGATCGCGTCCTTTGCCATTGTCCTGATCCACTCCGGCAGGATCACGCCCGGCCCGGATTTGGAAAGGGCGATCGTAACGTCCGCGCTCCTCATCGCCTCGGGGATGTCGCCCTCGCGGCCTTCGGCATTAGTGATGTTGCACAATTTCCACTTATCCTTAAATTCGGCTTTTCGCATTTCGATATCTTTGCGGTGCTTGCCGAGGATGCCTTTCGTGTCCACCATGCAGCAGTTGGCAGGATTGACGCCCCAGCCAAACACCAGCCGCGAGATGGCGACGTTCGACGCGCCGCACCCGACGAAGGCGATCCTCACCTCTTCCTTTCTCTTACCGACCACCTTGAGCGCGTTCATCAGCCCGGCCAACGTGACGGTGGCGGTACCCTGCTGATCGTCATGCCAGACCGGGATCTCCGCTTTCTCACGCAGTGTGTCGAGAATGTAGAAACACTTCGGCTGGGAGATGTCCTCCAGGTTGACTCCCCCAAAGCCCGGCTGGAGCATCAGCACTGTGTTGATGATCGCATCGGGATCCTTGGTGTTGAGCATGATGGCGATGCCGTCCACGCCGCCGAGATACTTGTAGAGCAGCGCCTTGCCCTCCATGACAGGCAGTCCGGCCTTCGGGCCGATATCTCCCAGCCCGAGCACGCGCGTGCCGTCGCTCACAACGATGACGGTGTTCCATTTGTTGGTGTATTCGTACACCAGTTCCGGGTCGGCCTGGATCGCCTTGCAGGGTGCGGCGACGCCGGGCGTGTACCAGATTGCAAAGTCGTTGAAGGAACGGACGGCGCATTTCAATGCCGTTTCCACTTTCCCCCGATAGAACGGATGCAACAACATGGCGTCGGCGGAAGGTTTCTTTGCTTTCGCCAACAATTCATCTACGTTCATTGAGCCTCTCCCTTCACCGACCCACAAACGCGGACCGTTCGAGAAGCAACCCGGCAACTCCTCCCATTGCCGATGGCGTGTTTTCGCGGAAATTCGCCTCCCCGGTTCTCAGTCTTTTTGGGTCGGCATAACAAGGAATATTTTTTGCAAACCGCGATACAGTCTGCAATCTCATTATAGGCATATCCAGGCGAAAAACAAGTGTCTTTTGTAACGAATGCGCTTGGGCGCGACGTGGGCGAGTTGATATTATCCTTTATAATACCCCCATGCCCCCATTTCACATCCTCATCACCGACGGCCTCGACGCGTCCGCCCAGGCCGTTTTGCATTCCTGCATCGTGGACGACCGCACCGGCATCGCCGCGGACGAACTCGCCAGCATCATCGCCGACTACGACGCGCTCATCGTGCGCGGGCGGACGAAAGTGACCGCGACGCTCCTCGAAGCCGCGACCCGCTTGAAGGTGGTCGGACGCGCCGGCGTGGGCGTGGACAACATTGACCTGGCCGCGGCAAAATTTCGCGGCGTGGCCGTCGTCAACGCGCCCGTCTCGACTACGTTGGCGGTCGCCGAGTTGACCTTCGGCCTGCTCCTCGCCCTGGCGCGCGAGATTCCCCGCGCTGACTCATACATGAAACAGGGCCAGTGGCTCAAGAAGGAACTCGAAGGCGTGGAATTGTACGGCAAGACGCTCGGCATCCTCGGCATGGGCCATATCGGGACGGAAGTGGCGCGCCGCGCCCGCGCCTTTGGAATGAACGTGCTGGGCTACGATCCTCTCCTCACGCCCGAGCAGATTCGCGGCCGCGTGGCCGAACCCGTTGGCCGCGACGAACTGCTGGCGCGCTCCGATTTCATCTCCCTGCACCTGCCGCTGACCGCCGAAACGCGCGGCCTGCTGGACGCCGACCAGTTCGCCAAAATGAAGGACGGCGCGCGCCTCGTCTGCGCCGCGCGGGGAGGCATCATTGACGAGGCCGCGCTGTTCGCCGCGCTCGAATCGGGTAAAATTGCGGGCGCGGCGCTGGACGTGTTCGAATCCGAGCCGCCCGGCGCGACGGACCTCATCAAACACCCGCGCGTCATCGCCACTCCGCACATCGGCGCGCAGACTGCCGAGGCCCAATCCCGCGCGGCGGAAGACATCGCGCACGAGGTTTTGAATGCGCTGAGGGGCAAAAAGTTGCGGTGGAAGGTGGCGTAGGTAAGTACACAGGTAGACAGGTACACACGTACACAGGTACACACGTTCCAATCACTGATCAATGCTCACTGCTCTCTTCTCTCTACTCTCTTTTCTCAACTCTCTCTCCCCAAGGAGCTTCCCATGCAAGACAAACTCAATGAATTGAAAGCCATCCTCGCCGAAGTGCACGACCTGAACCGCGCCGCGGCCGTCCTCGGCTGGGACCAGCAGACCTACATGCCGCGCGCCGGCGCGGAAGCGCGCGGGAATCAACTCGGCACCCTCGGCAAGATCGCCCACGAAAAATTTACCGACGAAAAAGTGGGCAAACTGCTCGACGAACTCAAGGACGCCTTCCCGCCCGAATCGGACGAGGCCGCGCTGATTAAAGTGACGCGCCGCGACTACGACAAAGCCACGCGCGTCCCGCCTGAGTTCGTGGTGGAGCAGGCCCAGGTCACGACTGCCGCGCACGAAGGCTGGATGGAAGCGCGCCAGAAATCCGATTTCTCCATCTTCGAGCCGCACCTCGCCAAAGTCCTCGACCTGACGAAGCGTTACATCGGCTTCTTCCCGCCGAGCGATCATCCCTACGACACCCTGCTCGACGATTACGAACCCGGCATGAAGACCAAAGAAGTGCAGGCCATCTTCACTGAACTTCGCAAGAAACAGGTGCGCCTGCTGCAGGCCATCGCCGAGAAAAAACAGGTGGACGATTCCTTCCTTCACAAAAAATATCCCGAAGCGAAACAGCGCGCCTTTGGCGAAAAGGTCATCACTGTCTTCGGCTTCGACCCCAACGTGAATCGCCAGGACAAAGCCCCGCATCCCTTCTGCACCTCGTTCAGCATCAACGACGTCCGCATCACCACGCGCTACAACGAAAAATTCCTCAACCCCGCGCTCTTCGGCTCCATGCACGAGACGGGACACGCCCTCTACGAAAGCGGATTCCACTCCTCGTTCGAACGCGGTCCACTTGCCAACGGCGCGTCGCTGGGTGTGCACGAATCGCAGTCGCGCTTATGGGAGAATCTCGTCGGCCGCTCGCTCCCCTTCTGGGAACACTTCTATCCCGAACTGCAAAAGACCTTCCCCTCGCAACTCGGCGATGTGAAACTGCGCGCCTTCTACAAGGGTATCAACAAGGTCGAACCTTCGCTCATCCGCGTCGAAGCCGACGAGGCCACCTACAACATGCATATCATGCTGCGCCTTGAAATCGAGATCGCCATGGTCGAGGGCGCGGTGACGCTCAAAGACCTGCCCGCCCTCTGGAACGCGAAAATGAAAGAGTACCTCGGCATCATGCCTCCCAACGACGCGCAGGGCGTGTTGCAGGATATTCACTGGTCGTTCGGCGGCATCGGCTACTTTTCCACCTACTCGCTCGGCAACATCATCTCCGCGCAACTCTGGGAGAAGATCAACAGCGAGATCACCGACCTCTCCGCCCAGATCCGCAAGGGCAAGTTCGACGCCCTGCTCGGCTGGCTGCGCGCCAACGTCCACGTTCACGGGCGCAAGTACGAACCGCAGGAACTCGTCCAAAAAGTGACGGGATCGAAGATAGACCCCGCGCCCTATCTGCGTTATCTCGAAACCAAATTCTCCGATATTTACGGGCTGTAACACTGGAGTGCAAAGTCTCCAAACTTTGCCCAAAGTCTGGAGACTTTGGGCTCCCCTTCCAAGCGCCCCACCAAAATGGGGCGTTCTTCTTGAAACACCACCACCCATGAAAGACTCACGTTTTACGCTTTTACGTTTTCTCCTCCTCGCCTCTCTCTGGACTTTGGGCGGATGCGCCCCATTCAGCCCCTCCTACCCGACGCCGATCCCCGCCGAATTCCTGCCGACGGCAATCGCGCAGACCGCGGCCGCTCTCAACGCCACCGCCCTGGCCGGGACCGAGGCGGCCTTCCAGCCTCCCGCTTCCACCGAGACGCCCCGTCCCACCTCCTCGCCGACGGTTCCCCCTCCCACACAAACGCCGGATCCCACCGCCACGCCTACAGCCACCTCCATTCCGCTCGCGCCGCCGGCGCGCATCCAGATCGAGTCGCCCGGTCCCATGTCCCTGCTGGCCTCGCCGATTCAACTGCACTTGTTCATTGTGCCGGGCGAGACGAATCTCGTGCAGGTGGCGCTTTCCGGCGAGGATGGACGCCTGCTGGCGCGCGAATTGATACGGGTGGAGGATGTGCCGCCGCCGGGCGTAAACCTGTCCCGTCAGATCCCCTTCTCGATCCGCGCCGCGGAACTGGCGCGGCTGGAGATCAGTGTCAAGGATCAGGCCGGGCGCATCGAAGCGCTTCTGTCCACCCACCTGATGCTCCTGCCGCTTGGGACCAGCCTGGTCAACCCGCCTCTTCCAGCCTGGGAGCGCGCCGCCATTTACAATCCTGCGCCTGAGGCGTCCATCTTTGGCGGAGTTTTGGCTGTGGAGGGCGCGTTCTGGCCGGTGAACGACCAGCCCGTCATCCTGGAATTGCAGGACGAGCAGGGCAGGGTTCTAATGGTGCGCCAACTGAATCTCAAGGGTGAGACGTACGTTCCATTCGCCACCACCCTGCCCTACAAAGTTTCCGAACCGGTAGCGGCGCGCCTCTCCATCCGCCAGGCGGATGCGCGCTTCGATGCCATCGCATATCTTTATAGCATTCTCGTCACGCTGAATCCGTAGGCTTGCCAAACAGGTATTGGACAGGTATAATGCCGCTTGCTTTCCCCAGGGAGAGACTGATTCGGGGCGTGGCTCAGCCCGGTAGAGCGCACGGTTCGGGTCCGTGAGGTCCCGAGTTCAAATCTCGGCGCCCCGACAGGCAGAGTAAGGACGCAGGCTGACCCGAAGCCTGCGTCGGTTTTTAACCTGTAAAGAATTCGCAAACCATCCAATCTCATGGAGCGGGTACAATCGCCCAATGTATCGCGCAGACGGGTTCACTATTCAGCGGGCGGGACGCGTCGAAGAGATTGGGCAGCCGGCTTGGGAGGCGATGGGAGAGGGGATCCCCTTTGCCAGTTACCGCTGGACGCGTTTCGGCGAGGCCGCCATGACCGATTGCCATTCAACGCATATCCTTCTGCACTTTGACAACAAGCCTGTGGCCCGCGTCTCGTTTTGGCGCGTGGACGCGGAGCCGCTGGCCCTGCCTGCCGTGATGCGCGCGCCTCTCGCCGCGTACTTGCGGAAAAGGCCGCTCCTCATCTGCCGCGCGCCGCTCGCCAATTGGACGGGGTTGTTCCTGCCCGAAGACCCGTCCCTGCGAAACATGGCCCGCGAAGTTTTCCTCGCCGAGGGATTGCGCCTGCTCGCGGAACAGCGCGGCTCGTACCTGCTTTTCGACTTCCTCGACGCGCCCGACCTCGAATGGCCTGCCGACGTGAACGTGGTCACCGTCTCCGATCCGGGCACGCGGCTCAAAATCCGCTGGCGCACCTTCGATGAATATCTCGCCAGCATGGATAAACGCGGTCGCCAGCATTACAAACGCATCCTCCGCAGCGCGCCAGATATGCGCCTCAGCCGCCATGAAACCATTGTAAATGTGGACGAGGCGCTGGCGCTCATCCGCAACGTGGAGCGCAGACACGGCGCGGCCGCCAATCCCTGGGCGCGCGGCCTGCTCGAAAACGCGGCGAAAATTGGCGGCATCTGGCAGGAGGTTCGCCAGAAAGATCGTCTCGTCGCCTGCGGGATGTTGCTGGAGGATAACGGTGTGATGATTGCCACGGCTCTCGGCCTGGCCGAGAACGTTCACTTTGCCTATTTTCTGCTGGTCTACGCGGCGTTGGAAGAAGCCATCGAGCGCGGCGCGCGTGTCCTTCGTCTTGGAAGCGGCGCGTACGACGTGAAGCGCCGCCTCGGCTTTGAATTGGAATCCAATAACCACACCGCCGTCGCCGCGCGCAGCCCCATGCTTCGCCGCGTCGCAAAATGGATGACATGATTTCCAGCCTGCCTCTCTCCCTCATCCTTCTCTTCCTGCTCGTAATATTCTACGGCATTGATTATGGATTCATGTTACATTACGACCGTCAACGCTGGATGGGCAAAGGCTGGTCCTGGGACTATACCTTGATGACCCTGGCCGCGGCCGTCATCATCGTCCTGCAACCGTGGCTGTGGCCGCGTCTCGGTTTTTGGACCGCCTCGAAGATCGGCTTGGCGCTTCAGATTCTCGGCTCGATCAGCGCGCTGGCGTCCTTCGCCGTCCACATCTGGTCGCGGCTCCACCTGCAAAAATTTTACGCCGAGCGCGTCGAAGTTCAAATAGACCACGAAGTCATCCAAAGCGGACCCTACGCCCTTGCGCGGCATCCCGTTTTCACCTCCTTCTTCTTGTTTTCGTTCGGTCTGTTGCTCCTTAATCCAGCCTTGACAACTGCGCTGGCGCTCCTCTATACTGTCTGGGATTTCACACTCGCCGCGCAGCGGGAGGAAAAATTGCTTTCGCAAAGCCTCCCTGAATACGCGGACTACATGCAACGCGTGCCTCGTTTCATCCCATCCCTGCGCAGGGGGAAACGTGATTGATTTTCAAACCTTTCTGAATCTGCCCGTCAACGAAGTCGCCGCGCTGGTGCGCGCTTGCGGCCCCAGGGCGAGCGTCTTTCCAATCAACGGCACACGCCGCTGGTACGCGCTCGAACACGCCGCGCAGCAAAACGGCGACCCAATCGCCTCCTACATGGACATCGCGCAGACGCGCCACATTGAACTCTATCGCCTCTTCTTCGACCACGGCGTGGACACCCTGCTCTCGCCCGTCTTTGGCTCCGAACTCTTTCGCCGCGGCGACGAATACATCCGACGAATCGGAATGGCGGGGATCGTCCGCCTCGCCAATCATCCCGAATTTTTGAAATTCTACGAAGACTACGGCGTGCGCGTCCGCTTTTACGGGGATTATCGCCGCGAACTTTCGGGGACGGAATTCGAGTCGCTGATTGACGCCTTCGACGAAGCCACGCGTCGCACGCGGACCTTCGAGCGGGCGCGGCTTTTCTTCGGCGTTTTCGCCTCCGACGCGGCGGAAGCGGCCGCGGCGGCCTCCGTTGCATTTTACGAGAAGCAGGCCAAAGTCCCGACTCGACGCGAACTGGTGGAGGCGTACTACGGGGAATACGTCGAGCCAGTCAGTTTTTTCGTCGGCTTCGACAAGTTGTCCGCATTCGATTATCCCTTGCTCGCCAGTGGTGAGGAGGATTTGTACTTCACCGTCGCGCCGTCTCCCTATTTAACCGAGCGACAGTTGCGCGCGATCCTCTACGATCATCTCTACACCCGCCGCGCGCCCGAACCCGATTACAGCAAATTGACTCGCGCAGATTGGGACGAGATGCGCGCCTTCTATCACGCTCATCGCGAACACACGCTGGGCGTGGGCGAATTGCGCGGCGGGATATGGTATCCGCAGGATCAACAATAACTTTTCATTGAGTCGCCATGCAAAAAGAGATTGTCGAACTCCTCAAATCGCTCGGCCCCGGCAAAATGTCCGCCACTGCGTACGACACCGCCTGGGTGGCGCGCTTGGGAGATATCGATAGCGAGTTGAGCAAACGGGCATTAAACTGGCTCTGTGAAAACCAATTATCCGATGGCTCATGGGGAACGGAAAAACCGTTTTATTACCATGACCGCGTAATTTGCACGCTGGCCGCGATGATTGCCTTGACCCATCGCGGCCGACGGGCGGAAGACCACGCTCGCATCGAAAAGGGGTTATGGGCGCTCGAAAGAATTACGGAAGGCGCGACACAAGGATTGCAGAACGACCCTAATGGAGCCACCGTAGGTTTTGAAATGATCGTGCCAACCCTTGTCGCGGAGGCGGAAAAACTTGGAATTATAAAGCGCCAAGGGGAACGAATATTAGGACGAATAAGCCAAATGCGTAAGACCAAACTGGGGTTATTGCAGGGCAAAAAAGTGAACCGTTTCATCACGGCGGCCTTCTCGGCTGAAATGGCGGGAAAAGACAACCAAGATTTGTTGGATCTGGACGGCCTGCAAGAATCGAATGGTTCCATTGGTCACAGCCCTTCGGCAACAGCATATTATTTAATTTACATCAACTCCGACAATTCCTCCGCATTAGGCTACCTTCGAAAATTTGTGGATTCCAGCGGCGGCGTGCCGGATCTAATTCCATTCGATGTTTTCGAAACGAGTTGGAGCCTGTGGAATTTATTGCTCGCGGCAAACGCAGACGCGGCCCCCGATGTTAATCAAAAACCTTTGCTAAAATTCCTAAAAGACAACTGGAAACCAAATAACGGCATCGGCTTGTCGGCAAGTTACAGCATCCCCGATGGGGACGATACTTCGATTGTCTTTGATATTTTATCCCGATTTGGCATACCGATTGACATTGATGCAGTGTTGTCTTTCGAGGAGGCCGAGCATTTTCGCACTTATCATTACGAAGCGAATAGCTCGAACAGCGTTAATATTCACGCGTTAAGCGCCCTGCGCCGCGCCGAAGTGCAATTAGACTCGAAACCGGTCCGTAAAATTCTGCGATATTTACAGAAAACAAAAGTGAACAACCTTTACTGGTTCGACAAGTGGAATTTATCCCCTTATTACCCAACTGCGCATGCAATCGTCGCATGCGCGGGATTCGCCAATTCATTGATAGAGTCGTCTGTGGGTTGGCTGACAGAAACGCAGAACAACGACGGTTCGTGGGGAAGGCATATACCGACCGCCGAGGAAACTGCCTATTGTTTGCAGGCATTATTGATTTGGCAGGAATACGGCGGAAAGGTTTCAAAAAACAGGATCAAGATGGCTGTGGAATGGCTAAAAGACCATAGTGAGCCGCCATTCCCTCCTCTTTGGATTGGAAAAAGCCTTTACACCCCAGAGATTGTCGTTCGTTCTTCAATCTTGAGCGCGATCATGATGGGCAAAAGCAGATAAAGCCATGCGCAATTTACTTGAACGAATACTTTCTGTCTCAGGAAGCGACCCGGACGATACCCGCCGCCGCCTCCTCCTGAATTATTTATTGTTGGGAGTGCTTCTCTCCGCAATCGTTGGAGGCATGCTTTTCGTCTTATTCTCTCTCGTGTATGGCATTGAAGATAATGCCAGTTTCTGGATCATTATTGGGATCCTCCCGGTTTTCGTATTGGGAATGACCGTTGTTTATTTTATCAACCGAAGGAATGGCCCTCTGGCATCCACTCTTTTCCTTACGGTTCTTACACTTGCTTTTTCGTTTAGCGACACTCCCGAACAGGTTTCCAATGGCCGCACATTGTTTGTCTTTGCAATTCCGATTGCAATTTCGAGTCTGTTGTTACGACCCGTCTCCAGTTTCATTTTCGCCAGCTTAAGCGCCGTCATTGTCGCCTTGCTGGCTGTTTCGGTAGGCATATTTCCCAATATTCCCATCATCATCGGCTTCTTCATGCTGGCGCTCGTCTCCTGGCTTTCGGCGCGCAGCCTAGAACAGGCGTTGAGAGAGTTGCGCGCCGTGAACGTCGAACTCGATCATCGCGTCGAGGATCGGACGCGGGAACTGTCTGCGGCGCTGGCGCGCGAGTTGGTGGAGGCGGGTAAAAGTCAGGCCATTCTCGAGGGGATTGCAGATGGCGTCATTGTGTTCGATACGCGCGGCAGATCCATCGTCGTCAACCCCGCGTTGAGTCGCCTGTTGGACATTCCACTTTTGGATATCCTGAACAAGACCATCGGTGAGATTTTGCAGGTGGGAAACATTCTGCCAGCGGAACGGGAGACGATTATTGGAATGATCCAGGAGCCGCAAAAGCAAATTTCCAGTGTGCGCTTCCACTGGAGAGGGCGCACGCTGCTGGTCAATGCCGCGTCGGTTCAGACGGGACTGGGCGACTTAATCGGTACGGTGGCCGTTTTCCGCGATTTCACCCGCGAGGCCGAAGTGGAGCAGATGAAGAATACCTTCGTCGCAATGATCTCGCACGAACTTCGGACACCGCTGAACGCCATTCTGGGGTATGCGGAGATGATGCGTGAGGCGGTTTATGGCGCGCTCAATCCGCGGCAGGTGGGGGTTATGGAAAGAGTCGAATCCAGCAGTAAACGCCTGCTCGGCGTGGTGAGCGACCTGCTCGATCAGGCGCAATTGGAGGCGGGGCGTATGAAGATAATCGAATCCGAATTCAAGACCAGCGACCTGGTGGACGCCCTGCACATCATGGATAAGGAGTTTGAAGATAAGGGGCTGGCGTTCAAAGTCGAAATGGATCCCGCCATGCCGGCCGCGTTGCGCGGGGACTCTCACCGCTTGCAACAAATCCTGCTCAATTTGGTTGGTAACGCGGTCAAGTTTACAGAGAAGGGAGGCGTGAATGTCCGCATCTACCGCCGCGACGCCTCTTTCTGGGGGATGGAGGTAACCGATACGGGCCCGGGCATTCCTCCGGAAGCCCAGCCTTATATTTTTGAATCCTTCCGCCAGGCCGACAACGTGATCACGCGCAGGCACGGCGGCATTGGGCTGGGACTTGCCGTTGTCCGCAGCCTGGTTCAGATATTGGGAGGTACAATTACGCTCGATAGCGCGCTCGGCAAAGGCGCAACCTTCAACGTCCTTCTGCCATTTACACGCCCAGAAGAGGACAAATGACTAAACCGCTCGCTCTCATTGTGGAAGACGATGTTGACCTTTCCGAAATTTTTCGCGAGGCCCTGGCCGCGGCGGGATTTTCCACGGAGGTGGCGCTCGATGGGAAAGTCGCCCGGGAACGTCTCAAGGAAATCGTCCCCTACGTGGTCATACTGGATTTGCATCTGCCGAATGTGTCGGGCGAGGCCCTGCTAAACCAGATCCGCTCTTCGCCTGAACTGGGAAATGTGCGCGTTGTCATCACGACAGCGGATGCGGTCATGGCCGAATTTCTGCGCGAACGCGCCGACTTTACGCTGGTCAAACCCATCAGTTACGTGCAGCTGCGTGACCTGGCAAAGCGCCTCAACCCCCAGTCGCGAACGGACAGGCTCAAAAGCCCGGATTCCGATCAGGATTCAACCGCCGAATAAAACCCTGCTGCGGTCAATGAACCATCCGAAGCGATTTTGCTTCGGATGGTTGCGTTTACGAAGGCGCCCGCCACTCGGCCACGATCTGCAACTCGTTCTCGAGATATTGCCGTTTCATCTCCGAGCGCATGATCTTGCCGCTGGAGGTCTTGGCGATGGTGGCGCGGCGGATGAGGACCACCGTGTGGGCGCGGATGCCGTGCTCGCGGGCGATATTGGCGCGGATGGTCTTGATGACCTCATTCCAATCCACGCCTTCGATCTCGCGGCGTTGCGTCTCGTGCACCACCACCAGTTGCTCCACGCCGTCTTCCGTCACCGAGAAGGCCGCGCCGCCTCCGGCCCGCAAGGCTTTGTGAGTCTTCTCCACGGTCATTTCGATGTCCTGTGGGTAGTAGTTGCGTCCGCGTACGATCAGCAGGTCCTTGAGGCGTCCCGTGATGTAGAGGTGGCCATTGTGCATAAAGCCCAGGTCGCCCGTCCGCAGGAAGGGGCCTTCGTGCGTATCGGACGTGCGCGCGCCGAAGGTGTGTTTCGTCTCCTCGGGGCGGTTCCAGTAGCCCTCGGCGATGTTTCCGCCCGAAAGCCAGACCTCGCCCACCTCGTCCTCGGCGCGGCGTTTGCGCGTCTTCGGATCGGCGATGACGACCCGAAGATCCGCCAGCGGGGCGCCCGAGCTGACCATCGTCAGGGTGTCCTTTTCATTCGTCAGTTCGGCGGGCGTGACCTTCCCTTCCTCGAAGTCGTTTCGCTTGATCGTCAGCGTGATCGTCTTCGACGCGCCCGTGTAGGCGGAGACCTCGAGCGTGGCCTCGGCCAGTCCGTAACAGGGAGTGAACGATTCGGGGCGGAATCCGAATGGCGAGTATTTCTCCGCGAAGGCTTCCTGGGTTTCGGCGCGCACGGGCTCGGCGCTGTTATAGGCCAGTTTCCAACTCGACAGGTCCAGCCCCTCGCACTTTTCCAGCGGGATTTTGTGAATGCAAAGTTCGTAGGCGAAATTGGGCGCGCCGCTTCCCGTGACGCGATACTTGTGAATATTCCGCAGCCAACTGACGGGGTTCTGCATGAACATGATGGGGCTCATCATCAGGCTGGGCGTCCTGTCAATGACCGTCTGAAAGACCGAGACGAGCAAACCCATATCGTGGAAAAGCGGCGCCCAGTTCAACGCCACCGAGTCCTCGTTCAATTCATAAATGCGCGCCTGGCGAATGGCGTGCGCGTTGTACGACAGGTTGCGATAACTGATGACCACGCCTTTTGGGATGTTTGTCGAACCCGATGTGTATTGGATGAACGCGGTGGACTGCGGCGTGATCTGCGGGATTTGCAGGCTGTGGCCGCCTCCCGCCTCCACCGTCTCGCGCGTGACCCATTTCAGCGCGGCAAAATCCGGGAATTGCGCCGCCTCCGCGAGGAACGCCTGCCGGTATTCGGGCGTGGTCAGCACAAGGCGGGCGCGCGCGTCTTTGGCGATGGCCTCCAGCCTCTGCGCCGAGCGATTCATGCCCGGCGGGTTGGTGGGGATGGGGACGATGCCGGCGTAGAGGCACCCGTACATTGCAGCGATAAACTCGAGACTAGTGGGGTACACCAGCAGGGCGCGCTGGCCCGGTTCGGCCGCGCTTTGCAGGTAGGCGGCCATCTTCTTCACTTCCGCGTCCAATTGGCTGTAGGTCAGGCTTTGGTTTTCCTCCTCCTTTGCGCCGAGGAGCAGGTGCGAGAGCCGGTCGGGGGTTTCTGCCGCGTGTTGTTGCAGAATTTCTACGGGATTGATGAAAGGATATTCCATTTGCTCCTCTTACTGCGCCGCCAGCCCCGCCAGAATCTTGTCGGCGATCTGCTCTACGGTATCCATATTTTCCACCGTCAATTCCGGGTCGGGAATGTACAGGTCGAACTCGGTTTCGATGAACACACCCACCTGCGCCATGGCGAACGAATCGATTAATCCGCTGGAAAAAAGCGGCTCGTCGTTTTTCAATTCGTAGTCGGGATTTTTGAGCAGTTCCTTCAAAGTGAATGTCCGTACTTTTTGCAATGCTTCGTTTCTATCCATGAGCGAAACTCCTTCGTTGATCAATGTCGAGCGGAATGGCATTCCGCACTCCGCTGGTTGGGCGGGATACCATCCCGCTCCACGCGTTATGGGTAGACGAATACCGGCGGCGCGCTCTGCAACTGGTCAATGACAATGGCCGCCAGCGGGATGAAGGCCAGCAGGAGCGTGTGCGCCCAGGCAGGCCACTTGCGGAAGGCGAGTTCATCCCCTTTTCGGTGCTGCACCCAATCCACCAGCAGGGACAGGGCGATGACCCACAGCGGGCGCAGGTCGAACATTTGCCCGTCCCAGCCGTTGAACAGGCGGATGAAGAACACCCGCGTTAGTTTCAGGTTCAACAGGAATGGGACGGTGGCCGCGCCCATCAACGCTCCCAGCCAGACCCGTGAACCGATCCTGCGCCAGAGCGGGATCGCCGCCTCGGCCTGCGCGGGACGCGACAACGTGCGGATATTTTCGAACATGATGAACAGTCCCATCAGCGCCCCCCAGACGAGGTGGTTCCAGTCCGCGCCATGCCACAACCCGCTGACAAGCATGGTGACGAGCGGCGGGACGATCAGGTTGGGGACGTTCGTGCGGCTGGGATTCTTTCGCAGGAAGGCGCGGCTGGCGGGCATGTAGATGTAATCGCGCAGCCATTGCGAGAGGCTGATGTGCCAGCGCGTCCAGAAATCGGAGAAGTCCTTCGAGAGGAAGGGCGCGTTGAAGTTGCGGCTGAGTTGGATGCCGAACAGCCCGCTTACGCCGCGCACGATGTCGGTGTAACCCGCGAACTGGTTGTAAAGATAAAAGGCATACGTGACCAGCGCCCACAGCAGGACGGGATTGCCGTGCGCGAGCGGGTCGCCCAGCGGCAGCGCGGGCCGGTAGAGGATCAACATGCCGCCGAGCAGGGAAGCGCGGAAGAGGCCGATCAGGATGAGGGTCAGGTTGGAGGCGAGTGCCTCATCGTCCACCGTCCGCTTTTCGGCCAGTTGCGGCAGGAATTTGCGGGCGCGCTCCAGCGGGCCGTTGAGCAGTTTGGGGAACCAGGCCAGGTAGAGCGCGAAGTCCACAAAATTCGTCGCGGGCTTGGAAAGTTTCAGGTGAATGTCAATCAGGTAGGAGATGCTGTTGAGCGCATAATACGACGCGCCGACGGGCAGGACGAGCAGCGGCATGATGTCCAGCGCGTTGGCGGGAGTGATCTCCAGGGTGTTCTGAAGGATTTTTCCGCCGATCAGGAACCACAGGATGAACGCGATGTTGAGCAGGATTCCCAGCCAGAGGATGGCGCGTTTCCCGCGCGCGGCTTTGTGAAGCCAGTGGCCGATGCCGAAGATGGCGGCTGTCAGCGCCAGCAATATAAGGGGGTAATAGCGGAACCAGGTGTAATAGAAATAGTAGGAGGCGGCCAGCAGGAAGAGATTCTGCCAGCGGCCGGGCAGGAGGTAGTAGAGAACCAGCGTGAGCAGGACGAAGCCCAGAAATTCGAGGGAGAGGATGGTCATGCGTTAGTTGTCCTCGCTGGTGGGATGGATCGGCGGGAGCGGGCCGATGGCTTGCGCGGCGCGCGCGCCCAGCCAGCGGCTGAACGGTTCCGCGCCGATGCTGTTCAGGTGATACAGGTCGAACCAGCCCGTTTCGGGGATGGAGACCGAGGGGTCGAAATCCAGGAAGGGGACGTTGTGGCGGGAGGCGATCTCACGCAGGCGCGCGTTGACTTGGGCGATGAAGGCCTGGATGCGTTCCTTGTCGGCGCGCGGCCGTCCCTTGCCGTCCTTCAATTCGAGCAGGGCGGGATGGTAGGTCATCTCGGCAATCAACATCTGCGCGCCCGCCTGCCGGCTGAGCGTGATGATCTCCTCCAGCGCGGCCAGGTTACGTTCCGAGACGCCGAAGTCCCCAAATTCGAGTTTCATGCTGTTGACGAAGGCTGTGTCCATCGGCAGGGATGGGTCAATGGCTTTATCCGAGAGGGCAAAACCGCTATCCGCGATCTCCCCATCCCATTTTTTGACCTCGCGCAGCGCTTCGCTGTATCTCATACCGGACGGCGCGGCGTAACTGAACAGGGTGAGCGCCCGCCAGGCGTACGAATATGTGGTCAGCCAGCCGTTGAGGGTGAATTTGCCCGTCTGGTATTCGAGCCAGTCGTTCTGTTTGAAGCGGTCGTCAATCTGGTATTCGCGGCCCTCGGTGTAATCGAGGAAACTGGTGCCGATGATCACCAGGCGCGGCTGGTATTTCGCGATCAGGATCTGGCTGAGCAGGGAAGTCGTCCAGATTTGCGAGCCCGTCACGCCGAAGTTGTAACACGTGACCTTTTCGCCGCTGGCGGCTTCGTAAGCCTGCTCGAAGACGCCCGTATCCACCTCGCGGAAGGCCTGCGAACTGCCGAAGATGAAGCAATCGGGCGCGCCCTTCTCGTGGACGAATTTGTCGAGCAGGTTCAGTTGCAATTCCAATTGGGTGTGATTCGTCCCGTAGGCCTGGTAGGGGATGCGCGCCTGCGCGAAGGGCGCGCGCGCGAATGTCTCTGCCAAAACGCAGAGGATCACGAACAGGATTGCCGCCGATGCGATCTTCGAAATGCGCGGGCGGGCGATTTTCAGGGAAACGCGTTGGTCGAATTTCGTCAAAACACTTCCTCCAGCCGAATTAAGCCCCCCCATTCTACCCGATTCCAGGGGATTCCATCTGCCAGGCCGTATGTTTTTCAAGCGTCCGACGCGCCGCCGCGCCGATCTCGGACAGCACGTGCGCCTGGGTCTCGCCCGAAACGATCTCGCCGAAGGTGACGCGCGGCGTCAGGCCGTAGAGTTCGCGCCCGCTCAGGGTTTGGCGCATCATCTGGAAGATGAAGGCCAGCCGCTGGCGGTCGGGACGGGCGCGGCGGAGCCAGGTCAACGGGTTGCGCATCGCCGTCCGCTGGATGACGCCGCCGACGATGGTCGCCAGCACGCGGGTCTGGGGGACGCGTTCGAGGAAGATCTCGAGGCTGCGCGACCACTTGTCGAATTCGCCGTCGGCGTTGGGCATGAACTCGGGGTCGGCTTCGATGCCGCCGCGCGGAAAGATGAGCAGCGCGCCGCCGTCCTTCAAGTGGCGGATGCACTCGCGGATGACGCGCATCCGTCCGTGAACGTCGCGCGGGTGAGGCGCGAAGATGGCGTGCCGGCTGACGTGCGGCAGGTTTTGGAAGAAGGGGATGTCGCCGATGATGATCTTGTAATCGGGGCGTTCCACGTGCGCCGAGATAACCAGCGAATCGACCGCGGCGGGATGATTGGCCGCGATCACCAGCGGGCCGTCGTTTGGGATGTTCTCCGTCCCGCGCGCCGCGTGGCCTTTGACAAAGCGCGGCAGCGCCCAGCGCGCAGCCGCGGCGACGCCCGCCTCGGCCACCACGCGGTCCAATTCCGCGCCCAGTTCCGCGAACCGCCGCGCCGCTTTCCCGAAGATGGCGCGGATCACGCCTTTGACGCGCTCGGTCTGCGGCAGGGACAGCGCCTTGGTCATTTCGAAGATGAGGGCGTCGTATAACGATTGGATGGTTGGCTCCATGGACATCGCTCTCTCCTTGCGGGAAGTGTAGCATATCTTCGAGCCATTCCGCAACCATGATAAAATAAAAGCGACGAAAATTTATCGGGTCGGGAAACGAAGCCCTGGTCATCAGCGCTCGTGACATGGATGAAAAGGAGCGTAAACTCTATGGTAAAAAATAAACAAACTCGTGACCCTGTCCCGGGTCCTTCCGCAAGCATTGAGCAGATCATTGACTTTTGGGATACTCATAGCGTGGCTGATTATGATGACGTGATGAAAGAGGTCACGTTCGATATTGATATCCAGGAAGAAACCTTTGCCGTGGCGCTTGTGCCTGAACTGGCGGAAGCGATCGGACGTGAGGCAAAGGCAAGAGGCGTGACCACCGAAACGCTGGTCAATCTCTGGCTGGCTGAAAAAATCAACGCAGCCGCTTGACAGAAATTCGATGCCGGCATTTACGAACCGGGTTTCCTGGAGAAACCCGGTTCTTTGTTTGTTTGGGATAGAATCGCGCCATGTCCAAACTCGACTTAGAAAAACTCCAATCGCAGCGCGCACGGACCTTCAACCTGCCTCCATCCAGGCCGCTTGCGACTCCCGCCCAGGCGCGGCGCTTCGTTGACGCGCGCGGCTTCGTCTATTTTTGGCCGATCAAAGGCGTGGACCTCCCCTCGCTGTGGACGGCCGTCGCGGGCGACCGCCCCGTGGCGGACGAACACGACGACCCCGGCCACGTCACCTGGGGCTGGAAGGACAATGCCCTCGGCAGGAAAATCTGGTACTACGGCAAAATCCTGCGCCGCAAAGCGACCATCATTTCATTGGAAATTGCTCCGTATTTCTACGCCCTCTCCGAAAATTACGGTGCGCCCGAGGAAGATTATCTCATCGCTTACCGCGAGGGACGTCTCACGCAGGCCGCGAAACAAATCTACGAAGCCCTGCTCGACCACGGCGCGCTGAATTCCATTGAACTGCGCCGCGCCGCCAAACTCGCCAACGCCAAAGAATCCGAGTTCAACAAGGGGCTGGAGCAATTGCAGACTGATTTCAAGATTTTACCGGTCGGTGTGGCGGAAGCGGGCGCGTGGAGATACTCCCACGTCTACGAACTCGTCTCGCGTCACTTTCCCGATCTACCCGAACGGGCGCGCGCCATTCCCGAATCCGCAGCGCGAACGAAACTGCTCGAACTCTACTTCGCCTCCGTCGGCGCGGCGCAATTGCGCGATGTGGTCAGACTCTTCGGATGGACGAAGGAGATCGCCGAGCGGACGGCCAACAAGTTGGTGAATGAGGGGGAACTGATAAAGGTCAGTCATCCCAGGCATGAGGGGGAGTGGCTGGCCGCGAAGAACCTGGCCGCCAAACATTGACACAAAAGGAGGCAGGAATGCGCTTGAAATCTCTTGCTTGGAGCGTGACAGGAATATTTTTGCTTTCCTGCGGTATTCTGTCCAGCAGTG
Organism: Anaerolineales bacterium; assembly: GCA_034411715.1. Classification (GTDB taxonomy): domain Bacteria; phylum Chloroflexota; class Anaerolineae; order Anaerolineales; family Villigracilaceae; genus Denitrolinea. The sequence goes on from DAOUMJ010000139.1 coordinate 28,467, forward strand.
TCAAGCCGACCCCCACTGCGACGCGGGAAGTGACCCCGCCTGCATCCGCACGTGAGCCTTCACCGACATTCACGCCGACCTCCACCCCGGACAAATGGTCGCTCTGGGCAAACGGCACGCGCCTGCGCGGCGCGAACACCTGGCAGCGCATCGTCGTGCCGGAACTGGACGGCGACGAATTCCTCGGCGACGGTTACATCGGTCCGCCCTACACCCAGGAGGATTTCGATGAGCTGGCGTCTTACGGAGCCAATTACGTAAACCTGTCGCATCCGGGGCTGTTCACCGAACGTCCGCCCTATGTGTTGGATGAACAAGTGCAGGACAACCTCGACGCCATGATCGCCATGGCCGCCGAAGCCGACCTGTTCGTAGTCATCACCTTCCGCACCGGGCCGGGACGCAGCGACTTCACCTTCTACCGCGACGGCGCCGGGGACTGGTTCGACGCGGACCTGTTGATCGAGTCGGTCTGGAGCGACCAGGCCGCGCAGGACGCCTGGGTGGAGATGTGGCGTTATACGGCCGAGCGCTACCGCGAGGACCCGGTCGTGATCGGCTACGACCTGATGTGCGAGCCGAATTCCAACGGCGTGGTCTTTGAAATGTATGAACCCTCGGATTTTTACGCCGAATACGCCGACAGCATCTACGACTGGAATCGCTTCTACCCGCGCATCGTGGACGGCATCCGCGCAGTGGACGAGCAGACCCCCATCCTGGTCGGCGGCATGAGCTGGAGCGGCGTGCGCTGGCTGCCCTGGCTGGAGCCGGTGGACGACCCGCGCATCGTCTACATGGTTCACCAATACGAGCCGCAGGAGGACTACACCCACCAGGAAGCGCCCGCCTCGAACACGTACCCGGGCTCATTCGACCTCGACTGGGACGGCCAGCCCGACCTCTTCAACCGCGACTGGCTGGACGCGTTCCTCGCGCCGATTGACGAATTCAAGTCCGAATATGGCGCGCCGGTTTCGGTCAACGAGTTCGGCGTCAATCGCTGGATTCCGGGCGCGGCGGACTTCATGCGCGACGAGATGGACCTCTTCGAGCAGCGCGGCATGAACCATGCTTTCTGGGTTTGGGATCCGCATTGGCGGCCATGGTCCGAAAACGTCAGCGGAATGAACTATCGTTTCGGGCCGGATCCGGTGAATGTTACGCCTTTCGAGAACGACCTGCTCGCCGTTATCCTGGAATTCTGGAATCGCAACACCGTGCGGCCTTCCAATTTCTGGTGGTAAATTGGGTACTTGATTTTCCTGCCGGACGTTCTATAATGAATTCAAATCGAGGGGCATCACCCGTCACTTGAGACCGGGAGGGTCCCATGAAAACCAAATTCAACCTCGCGTTCCATCTGCTTGCAGGGTTGGTGCTGCTCCTCGTCACCGCGGCCGCTACCAGTCACGCGCCGATGCAGATGACCGATAACCCCAATCCGCCGGGGAGCGTTGTCAAGCTCATTTTCGTTCACCACTCCACAGGGGAAAACTGGCTGGCGGATGGCTATGGCGGCCTCGGGCGCACGCTCGACCGAAACAACTACTTCGTCAGCGACACCAACTATGGCTGGGGTCCCAACGCGATTGGAGACGGGATGTTCAGAATCTGGGGTGAGGAACGCACGCAACGCGTCATCCCGACCCGCACCTGGCTGGATATGGGTATTCCGCTGGCGCTCAGTTCGGATGCCCCCTCCATGCCGTGGTGGGATCCCCAAAGCACCCTGTTTGCCAGCATCGTGCGCGCCACAATTACCGAAAAACCGGTCAGCCCGGAACAGGCGCTGACCATGGAAGAGGCCATGTACGCTCACACCATGGGGAGCGCGTATGCGGATTTTGCAGAGAACCAGAAAGGCTCGCTCGAGCCGGGCAAATTCGCCGACCTGATCGTCTGGCACGATAATCCGTACACGATTGCCGATCCGATGGACATCCTCGACCTGACTATTGACCTGACCATGGTGGGCGGAAAGGTGGTACACCAGGTCTGATCAGGCGGCGGCGCGCCTGCTTCATCTGGTTGCCTTAATGGCCTGCCTCGTCCGTTGGAGCGATAAGCGGATGGAGGCAGGCCGTTTGTGTATGATGCGGCGGGCAACGCGGACGCGCGCAACCCGCTTTCCCTGCCTGCGTAGAGCAAAGTGGAATTTGCATTTTTCCGCAAATCGTATACACTATCCACGAAAACCGTTCCAAGGAGAATATTATGAGCAAATCCGGTCGTTCCCAACTTGTTCTGGGTATCATCCTCATCCTGCTTGGGGCCTGGTTCCTCGCGACAAGAACCATTCCCCCGCTGGCGGAATTTGCCGATGAGTTCCTTCGGTGGCCCTATACGCTGATGTGGATCGGCGCGCTGATCCTGTTCATCGGCCTGTTGACCGGCAACCCCGGCGCGGCGGTGCCGGCCTTCATCGTGGCGGGCATCGGCGGCATCTTCTATTACAATACAACGATACCTATGCCGGCGGGCAGTCCGCCTGGTCCTATATGTGGACGCTCATCCCCGGCTTCATCGGCCTGGGTTCCATCGCGGCCGGGTTGCTTGGCGATAACCCGCGCCAAAATTTCAAAAGCGGCTTCAATGCGCTGGTCTTCAGCGCGGTGTTCTTCCTCATCTTCGCATCCATCTTTGGCGGGCTGGAACTGCTTGGCGCTTACGGTCCCGCCATCCTGCTGATCGCGCTCGGCCTCTGGCTTTTGGGGCGCGCCGTCTGGAAATCAATCTCCCAAAAGAGTGGAGGTTGAAATACGCAATGGCAATGGGCGGGGCGCTGATCCTGCTCGGCGTCCTGATGCTGTTCGGATGGATGGAAACCATTCTGTGATCTCGGAGGCAAAATGAAACGGATTGATCCTGCCGTTGTCGGCGGGCTGGTTCTCATTCTGGTCGGCGCGCTTTTCCTCCTGTAAGCCATGGGATTGCTGCAGAACGTCGGCGACGTGTTCTGGGGCGCTATTTTCCTGTCCGCAGGCGCGCTGTTTCTGTTCGCCTTTTTTACCGGCGCGTGGTGGGCGGCGATACCGGGCCTGACGCTGGCGGGCATCGGCGCGCTCATTCTCCTGCCCGTCTCGCTGGAGAAATACGGCGGCACGCTCTTTCTGGGTTCGCTCGCCCTGGCGTTCTGGCTGGTGTACGTCGCCGCCCCGCGCGGACGCTGGTGGTCGCTCATCCCGGCCGGCGTGCTGACCACGCTGGCCGCCGTCGCCTTCCTGCCCGGCCTGGCGGGCGGGACGGTCGCCGGCAGCGTTTTCTTCTTCGGGCTGGCGCTCACCTTCCTGTTGGTGGCGTTTCTGGCTGGGATGAAGTGGGCCTGGTATCCGGCTGCGGCGCTGGCGTTGGTGGGATTTCTCACCCTGCTGGCGTTGGGCGAACTGTCCAATTACATCTGGGCGGCCGCGCTCATCCTGGGAGGCGCCTATTTGGTGTACCGCGCCATGCGTCGCGCCTGAGTTTCCCGACTTAAACCGACGATCCCTGTTTCATCACAGGGATCGTTTTGCTTTACTCTGTTTTTGGCGGCTCCCCTCTTCAGCGCGGCTGCGAGAAATTAACCGCAGAGCGCGCCGCTCAAGCCTCCGCCGATACCACTTCGATCTCGGGGAAGAACTGGTGAACCGTTCCCGCCACCCAGCCCTGCAAGGTGGAGGGGAGCAGGGGACATCCCAGGCATGCGCCGCCCAAGCGCACCGTGAGGCGGTTCCCGGTCAGCGCGACAAATTCCACCGACCCGCCGTGGAACTGTTCCACGTAGGCGCTCAAACGCTCGATCAGCCCCTTGAGCCGCTGTTCTTTTGAGTGTCCGTTCGCGGTCGCCATCTGCCTCGCTCCTTTCTCCTTTTCGGTGGAAATGGCCTCTTCCAGGATCTCGCGCACCTGCTGGTTGGCGTTCTGCCAGCGGTTCGAGACTTTCGCCGCCAGTTTGTCCAGGATGACGCGTCCCGCGTTTGGGTGGCGGAGGGCCAGCCCGCGCAAACTCGCGCCGCGCATGCGGACGGCCTCGATGTCGTCCTTCGCCACCGTTCCCGACGTGTAAGCCGGGTTGCCCACCACCGCCGACCAACCGAAAACCCCACCGGGCATCACCTGAGTCAGGTTCAGCGGCGGTCCGTCATAAGGTTTGTAGCGGATGATCACCGTCCCGCGCAGGAGCAGGTAAAGATACAGGGCCGGGTCGCCCTGCTCGAAGATGACCGTTCCCTCGGGACAGGTGTAGCGTTCGAACAGGGGTTCCACCAGCCGCAGGGTTTCCTCGTCGAGGTCTTCGAAAGGCGGGATGGTACGCAAATCCTGAAGCATTTCCATTATGGTAATGGAACTGTACAGTCAAATATAGTGGCAAATATCCTGAATGTACGGACATTAATCCCGTCTCTCTGGAAAAAAAGTATGGTGGGCGGGTATACTCTCGTCTGGATGCTTTGGAGGCATCAGGATACGAAATGAAAAAGAGCAAATCTTCGTTCGAGCGCGCCGTTTCTTTGATCGTGGTCGGCATCGGGTTGATCGCGGTCGGCGTGGCGGCCATGGCGCTGATCACGCTGCGTCAGGCCCAGGCCGGGCGGGCGACGGAAACCTCGGTCGTCCCGGCCAGGGCGGATTACGCCGCGCCCAGCCTGACTTTGACCGACCTGGACGGCAACCCGCGCTCCCTGTCCGATTATCGCGGCCGGGTGGTTCTCGTCAATCTGTGGGCCACCTGGTGTCCGCCCTGCATCGCCGAATTGCCCACGCTGAACGCTTTTTACAACGAGTACGCGGGCGATGGATTCGTCATCATCGGGATAAACGATGGCGAGGAGGCGGAGACGGTGAAAGAGTTTTTGAAGCGCAATCCGTTGGACTTTCCCATCTGGTTGGATCCATCCTACCTCTCGGAGCGCGCCTTCAATACGATGAATTTGCCCTCCTCCTACGTAATCGACCGGCAGGGGCGGGTGCGCCTGCAATGGGTGGGCGCCATCAGCCGGAGAATGTTGGATAAATATGTGGTCCCGATTATCGAGGAGAACGATTAGAGGCAATACTGTTTCGTTAGCGGGGGCGGAGTGCAAAATCTCCCGATTTTGCGCCGAAGTCGGGAGACTTCGGAATCCTTATCCAATTGCGACTAAAGGAGTAAACCATGGATGCAAAAGTAACGTGGAAAGGAAACCTGGCTTTCGAGGGGATCGCCCCATCGGGCAAAGCCGTGATGATGGATTCCGCTTCCGGCGCGGAGCGCCTCGGCCCCGGACCGATGGAATTGGTCGCCATGAGCCTGGCGGGATGCACGGCCATGGACGTTATCTCAATTCTGGAAAAGAAAAAACAGCAGGTAACTGCCTTCGAGGTCAGGGTTCATGCCGAACGGGCGGAGGATTACCCCAAAGTCTATACCCGCGTGGAACTGGTCTACGAGGTGACGGGTCACGGATTGGATGAGGCGGCTGTGCTGCGCGCCGTCGAATTGTCCATTCAGAAATATTGTCCAGTCCACGCCATGCTGGGCCAGGCGTTCCCCATCAGCCAGCGGTATGTGGTTTTCGAGGATGAGGGGAACGGCGCGCGGCGCGTGGTGGCGGAGGGGGATTACATCGAGGAATCCTGAAATCATTCCCGGCGGATGCGGCTGGCGGCGTCGGAGCAATCGCAGGCAGTGACGATCAGCCCATTTTTGGTGAGTGTGCCAAGGTAGGGCGCCTTGCCGTTGCGCGCCACCCATCCGTCCAGCGTGAAGGGGATTGGACCATCGGCGGGGATCCACTCGCCGTTGTATTTGCGGGCGATGTGAACGTGCG
>DAOUMJ010000140.1:0-4464 GCA_034411715.1 Anaerolineales bacterium
ACGCGGTGTTGTACCTGTTGCCCTCCAGCGGTCAATCCGTCAACGTGACGGCGGAGGGCGATATTCTCCTGCACATGTCGGCCCGCGCCGGCGCGGCGCCCACGAGATCGCGCATGGTTTCGTTCAGGTCGTGCAGGCGGACGAGGTGATCGTAGATGTCGCGGAAGAAGATGCGGTCTTTGCGGTCCACCACGGCGTAATCGTCGCGCGCCAGTTTGTTGAGGACTTCGCGCTGGGGGAGCAGGATGCGCCGCATGGCGAGGAGGACGCGTTTGAGCGCGAACAGCCGCGCCAGGGTCTGGGGGGTGGGGCGGTCGAAGACCTGGTCTTCGATATCGTCAATCTCCTCGTCAATGCGTTCCACGATGGGCATGTAACCCGTCACCACGCTGTCAATGATCTTGTAGAGCAGGTGGTCGGCGCCGTCTTGCAGCGGACGCTGGTCGCGTTGGACGGATTTCAGCACGGCATCTATCGCGGGGACAGGCAGGTCGTGATGGGTGACGACGTAGTTGGGCCCGAGGAAAATATCCAGTTCATCAACCTCAGTTTCCCACTGGCCTTTTCCCGCGCCGTTCAGGTGCATGTAATTCAGCACGAGATAAACGTAGTTTCCCCAGTCATCTATTTTGGGGCTGTGGGTTTGTTGCAGGGCATCCTCGATGGCGAGGTGATGGAAGCCAAAGGACTCGAGGATGGGCTGGCAGGTTTCGGGCGGCTCGCCGGTGAAATCCACCCACAGCACGCCGCGGCGGTCGCGAAGCGCGGATCGGAGGGAATCCGTTCCGAGGTCAGTTTGAAGCGGCTTGTTGGGGCGGTAGAAAATGGTTCGGATCACGGAGTCTCCAAAATTTTGAGTTCATTGGACATTGACTGGAAATGGAACTGATGATACCTAGGTGCACGACCAAGAATGAAATCAGCGAATTTTTGGAATAGTATACCAAGATTCCAATTCTCAAATGAATCGGGCCAAGGCAATCGCATCTAAATTTTGATGCCCTAAATACAGGAACAGTCGCCGTATTTTGTGATCTTCGGACAAGATATGGAAATCCATATTTTGGCAACCCAACCGAATTGCATGGGGATTTGCCCATATATCCGATTGTTCGACAGCAAGATGCGATTGCCTTGTGAATCGGGCATTGGAAGTCGCATTATCGAGGGACAGGAAAATTTTGTCATTGTTGCAGGCGAAGGAGAATGAGGTGCAGGCAGTTGACACGAAAAGAAAAAAGAAGGCGTAGCGCAGGGTGCGTTACGCCTTTGGATACCACGCCTATCTTGAAGAACTTTTCCCGAGATGTCCCTGGACTGGCTGTTAATTTATTATGGTTGCGGGAGACTGAACGTAAATACCCACGGCCCCTTTCGTGCGTCACCCTCGATATCGCGGGCGATTTCCACTGCTTCAGTCATGGTTAAGTCATCGGGTTTTTGCCTAATGGTAAAGCCGCCAACCCCCATTTGGTCGGGGGAAGGACATTCAAGTACGATGCTTTCGTCCGTCCGATCTAATTCTTTCTGAATGGCGACACAATCAGATCTTTCGGGAGCTGAAATGATGATTTTCTTAAGTATTAACGTGGCTTCTTTGGCCGCTTGAGATGTTTTGATGGAAAACAATAAATATTCACAGCGTTCAGCTTGTGTTCCATCTTCTGCGAATTTCCAATCAAGAGTGCCTTCTTCTACCAGGTCCATGGACAGATCAGCGACTACCAATGTTGCGTCGGCGGGGCGATCGGTAAGTAACCAATCGCGATCGTCAGGCAGCGTATAGCAAATATCTACTTGTAAGTAATTTCCTTCCCAGTGTGCGCCTAGAAATTTCATTGTAACGTCATTTATGGTAATTCCTTGATTTGTTCCATTTTGCCAGACCGCGGAGAGATTGGGTTGTGCCAGTCCACTTTTTTCATCCTGCGCCATTATGGTTGCGGTATGCAAATTGGGGGAAAAGTAAATACCTGAAACCACGAAAACAAGCATTAGTAGTATTGTGAAAAAGAATCGAGATTTAGAATTTTTGAACATGGGAAACCTCTCTAATAAGTTGATGTGCAATAGTAAGGTGCAGTAATCGGATAGTTCATGGGTTGTGAACTGACATATCCGCATGCTTGGAATCCGTTACTGCCATATCTTTGTCTTGTCCAAACTTGCTGACCCGGATTTCCAGACGAGGCAGTGTAATACCAATTCTTAAGTGTGGCATTCATGTAATACCAAAACCCACTGATATTTGTTGTGCGCGACCAAAATGTCATGCAAGTGTCGGATTTGCGAAGTTCAACTTTTGAATTCCCCAAGGTTCCGTCAGGGTATTTTGTTCTTACTGTAAAAGCCCCAACGTCACAACCTGTTAAATGTGGCCAAGTGCCATTGCATGTTGCCCCATAGCATGTTGCTGCGTAAACCACTCCGCTTGGTTGCGCCATAACCGCGAGTGTAACAACGAATATTGCAGCACAGAAAAGGATTTTGCGTGTCATAATTCATCACTCCTTTTGTAACTGCATCTTATCTCGTAGATCCCCTTTTGACATTGGAGATAACTCTAGTCTTTAACTTGGAAATGTGTCAAGGTTGTCCGACAAGTGCTTCAATGCCCAAATAGCGGCCTCCTGACGCGAATTTACCTGTAGTTTTGATAATATGTTTGTTATATGATAAGCCACTGTTTTGGAACCAATGCCAAGGGTATTTGCAATTGATTTGTTGTCTCTTCCTTGAGTCAGCAAATCCAGAATTTCAAGTTCGCGATTGGTTAATTGTTCAACTATTTTGCTTACATTTTCACGCCATTGCTTCGCCCTCACCATCTGGAATTTGTCAAAGAGAATTTCTTCGTTTGCAATACGGCGAATTGCTTCGATTAATTGAGTCTCTAATATGTTTGTGGTTATCTGTCCCGATACACATGCCTCTATCATTTTCGCAAGATCGGCATCCCGGTCATGCACGGTTAGCGCTAATACCCTTGTTTTAGGACAACTTCCGCATGTCCATTTTTCTATTTCTGCAAAGCGCAGACCAGGCATTTTCCAATCCAATATAATAATCCTAGGTTGTAGTTCGGTCGCCATTTTTTGAACTTCAAGCCAATCTTGCGCTTCTCCAATAATCTCAATATCATATGCTTGCGAAAGGATAGAACGAATCCCTGCACGTTTAATTGGTTCTTCAACTGCCGTTACGATAGTGATTTTATTATGAAGGGTTGTCATGGTTTACCTCCTGATTTTGACGTTGATGCATTATACCCCCTCCCTCTCTTTTTGAATAGGCACATTGAATGATAGGGCATGGCTTTCTCAAAGTCGAAAGACTCCCAACGCAAATGCCGCGAATTTGCGAATGACGCGAATCAATTCATAAAAATTCGCGAAATTCGCCCATTCGCGTTATTCGCGTTCCAAAGTGGTAAATCTGTCAAGCGACTTTGAGAAGACCATAAATGATAGGGCTTGTGCTGGAAAAATTTAACCTAAGCATAGTAGCTATTCGATTTTTGGAGTTTGTGCCAACACAAACGTTACATCTTGTGAGATTGAGATGAAGCAAATTTCCTGTGCTGTAGAATGCTGTGAGATAAATAGCAACCAGTATTCGGTGGCGTTTTTTGTTTGTTGATTGGCGGTAGGGGAAATTTTTGCATCCCAGCAGGGATTGAAAATTAGAGAAGCACTCAGGATAGACAATTTCCACCCTTTGCTACGATCGTGAAATCAAGATGGATTTGTATTTATTTTGAAAAACCTTGACAATTTTAAATAAAATACTATAATACTTCAAGATTTCAAAAGCAAAGTTCAGAAATATTGAATTTCGGAGGAGCCATGCACCCAGCGCTTACCCGTTGTCCCGTCTGCCGCAACGAACTGACCGTCACGCGCCTGCACTGTTCCTCTTGCGACACAGTGGTGGAAGGCCGCTTCACCGCCGGCCATTTTGCCAACCTCACTGCCGACCAACTCGATTTTATCCTCACTTTCGTGCGCGTGGAGGGGAGGCTCAACCGCATGGAGACCGAGCTCGGCCTCTCGTATCCAACCATCCGCAACCGTCTGCACGAGATCATCCGCGCCCTGGGCTACGAACCCGGCAAGGATGAAACGCCCGACATCGCCGACGAGAAGCGACGCGCCGTGCTGGAAGAACTGGACGCCGGCAAGATCAGCGCCGACGATGCCATGCGTATTTTGCGCGGAGAGGAGAGTTAGCCATGTTGAAGAAGACCCTTGCCGTTGGCTCCGTCACAAAAGTTCGGATTCCCGCCGCGCCGGGCGATTTGCGCGTGACCGGCTGGGAACGCGACGAAATCTCCGCCCGCACCGACGGCGATCTGCTGGACCTCGAAGCGGGCGCGGACGAAGTGACGGTCACCTGCGACGGCGACCTGATCCTCTCCATCCCGCGCCGCCTCGCCCTGGACCTCGGGGCGGTCGCGGGCGACGC
>DAOUMJ010000141.1:0-7851 GCA_034411715.1 Anaerolineales bacterium
TCGCCACGCTTCACCACATCCCTTCCGCCGAATTGCGCTTGCAACTTCTCCAAACCATTCACAACCTGCTCGCGCCCGATGGGAAATTCCTACATTCCAACTGGCAATTCCTGAACAGCGCGAAACTGCGCGGACGCGTCCAGCCCTGGGAGCGGATCGGGCTGACCTCCGCCGATGTGGACGCGGGCGATTATCTCCTCGATTGGCGGCGCGGCGGCGAGGGGCTGCGGTACGTCCACCAATTCAGCGAGGAGGAGTTGGCGGGGTTGGCGCGCGAGAGTGGGTTCGAAATTATGGATGCGTTTTATTCGGATGGAGAGGGAGGAAAATTGGGGTTGTATCAGTCGTGGAAAAAGAAATAGATCATGAAACTCAACTGGCGGCGCATGGGAAGGATGATCTATCACACCGGCGCGGTGACGGCCGCCCTGATGCTGTCCGCCATCGTCTTCCTCCGCTTCATTACTTATCCGCAGGTCAACGGCTACTACCGCGCCATGTTCCCCGACATGATCTACGGGCGCGCCTACCGTCCATTCGTGACGCGCGCCCTCCTGCCCGCGCTGGTGAAATGGACGACGGCTATTCTGCCCTCTGAATGGAAGGCCGCCATTAACGCATCCGATTGGCGCCTGGCGTATTCATGGGAACGGGAATTTCTAACCGAGTACCTCATCGCTTCCGTTTTGATGTATCTTTCACTGGCAGGGTTTTTCTTCGCGTTGAAATACCTTCTCAAGGGGCTGTACGAACTGCCGCAGGTTTTCGTGGATGTTCTTTCCCTCGCCGCGCTGGGGGCTTTACCGTTGTTCTTCAGTTATTACAGTTACATCTACGACCCTCCCCTGCTCTTCCTCTTCACTCTCAGCCTTGGCCTCATGCTTCGTCAAAAATGGATCGCGTATCTCATCTTGTTTTTCCTCACAACGATCAACAAGGAAACCTCCATCCTTCTCACGCTGGTCTTTGCAATTCACTACTTTCACAGGATCGAGCCGAAGAAATATTGGCAGATCCTCGCCAGCCAGGTTTTCATTTTTCTGTTCGTGCGCGGCGGAATCGCCTGGGCGTTTCGAGACAACCCCGGCGTTTTCCTGGAATATCATCTGCTCGACCACAACCTGGAACTCTTCCACCAAACCCCATCTCTCGCTGGAATTGCCATTGCCTTAACCTTGCTTTTCCTGGTCTTCTTCAGATGGAAAGAGAAGCCCGCCTTTGCGCGTTGGGGATTTTGGCTTGTCCTTCTGGTCCTTCTCATCACCACCCTGTTTTTCGGCTTTCTGGATGAGTACCGGGATTACTACGAGGCGTATCCCTTAGCCATTCTGTTGATCGCTCACAGCCTCGCAAGTCTCCTGTGGCTGCCCATCCAGCCGGTGGGACAAGCGCGGGGAGAATTGCGATCTTCCGCAACTCCATAAATACAGTTCACGAGTTGCCGGAGTCTGGGAGATTGCTCCATCGCAAGGAAATCCATGCCTCGACGGCGCTCCTCAATGTGCGTTCGTCGCTCCGCTCAGGGCAGTCCCAGCGCTTTTCGGGAGAAAGGCATTATTCGCATTGCTCGGTGTATTTGATGGGGATCACCAGGTAGTGTTCCTGCACCAGCCAGCGGTCAATTTCCAGGATGATCTCTTTTCTCTTCTCCGGGTCGGTTTCGAGCGCGGCCGAAGCCAACTTCAAACCCCACTTGATATTGAGTTCTTCCAGCGTCCCATCATCTATCGTCGTTGTTGAACTTGGAATGTCCCCAATCAGATCGGACATTGCATAGTACAGGAACGTGTACCAACTATATCCGCCTTTTGCCAGAAAGACCATCCCGGCCTCCTGCTCACGGACGGATCGCTGATATTGTTCATAAGTGAGCGGAACTTGCTTGATTTCGATTTCCAGCGCTTCTTTCCATTGCGCGATGATATTCCTGCTCATCCAATCGGAGCCTTCACATTCATTGCAATGCGCCATCCGATATTCCCATTCACCGAGTTTGAATGGCCCGGGGCCAAGGGGAGGCAGTTTATCCCTGAGAGCGTCTTCATGGGGGGTAATCCCTTGGATCAGACTGGTGGGAATGAAGCCAGTCGCCATGCCTTCGGTATTGCCGAAGGATTCCCGCAAGTATCTTTCCTTGTCGAAGGCGTGGGCAAACGCCTTGCGGGCTTCCGCATCATCGAACGGCGCACGCGTGATGTTGAACGCGATCATCGTGACGTAGGGGTAACAGAACTTGACATCGCTGGGGCGATCAAAAATTTCTACCATTAGAATTAATATTTCTTCGTGCACCCATTCGCCTTGGATTGTAGGTGCGGAGTCGAATATTATCCACTCTACATCATTTCGGAGATGAAACTTCCCCGATAATTCCTGTCCGCTCACGATATCAACGATGCAAATGTAATAGTATCCATCGGGGTCCGCCGCGAGGTTTAGCGCTGTCAGCACGCCACTAAACGATTCCGGGGAGCCTGTTTCTCCTGTAAACTCCCCATTTAGGATAACGATCTTCTTTGTTTCCAACGCTTCGTGAATTTCCTCGATGGTCTTGTCCGTAAAACTTGCGCTTTCGATGGTCTTCTTCGTGGCGGGATCGGCTTTGCCTCGCTGGTAGTAGTCCCACGCTTCAGGGTAGGCAATGGTGTAGGCAAAGTCCGCGCCGGAGATCGGTTCGCCTTCGGGTTCGGCCTGCGATTCTGGCGCGGCGGACGGCGAAGGAGGAACCATCGTCGCAGTCGGCGGCTGTTCCTGCGGCGTTCCAGCAAGGGTGGCGCAAAATACGTTCGAGAACGCGACGAACAACGCGACCAGTAACACAAATTTCCTGTTCATGACATACTTCTCCTTTGCCGCCGCTGTGTTGGCCGCGATACAGTCGCTTCGATTCGCGGCGGCGGTGTCAAAGCAAAGATTTCAATTTCATGTTACCAATTTTTTATTCACAAGTCATCTGTTTTTTGTCACGTTCTCCACGCGTACAGAATTGGGTGAATTGCCTGAACACAGAAAAGAAAAGGGTATTGCCGACGGACTGTTAAATTAACATAGAGCGCGGAGTCGCATTATCTCTGCGAACTCCGCGCTCTTCGCGAAGCACACCCGAAGGGCGCTGCGCTTGACTTATTTCACCGGCTTGAAGTGCTGAATATCCAAAATCGAGCCCGTTCGTTTGGATTTCGGCTTCAGCGCCGCCTCCATCTTCATCCCGATTTCCAGCGTGTCGGGATCTGCTTCGAGTTTGTGGACGATGCCGCCATCGCCGAAACTGACGAAGCCCGCGAGTTCGGGCTCATCCAGCGGACGGCCTTCGTAGTCCACGAAGAGAATCGTGAACGTATGCAATTCGCCGATCAAGCCGACATCCACCCAATCGGTCAGTTCGGAGAGACAGCGCTCGCAGAAGGCCGCGGCGGGGACGTAGGTGCGGCCGCAATTGTTGCAGACCGTCCCCATGATCTTGCCTTCATCCTTGAGCGTGCGGAAGAATTTCTCGCCAGCCAGGCCGTAGGTGTAGCGGCTGGTGACGGGCAGGTTGCCGCGCCATTGGGCGGGGGCTTGGGGGTCGCGTTCGAGTAGAGTCATGTTCGCTCCTTTGTTTAACCGCGGAGACCGCAAAGAGCGCAGAGATTTTTATTCCGTCATTGCGAGGAGGGTGTTCTCCCCGACGAAGCAATCTCCACGTCATGGAGGGGATTGCTTCGCAAAGAACGCTCGCAATGACGAATGAACTCCGCGTTCTCCGCGTGCTCTGCGGTTAATCCTTTATCGGTTTGAAATACAAAATGTCCGTGATCGCGCCCTCGCGCTCGGACTCGGGCTTCCACACGGCTTGCACGCGCATTCCGATGTGAACCTTCTTCGAATCCACTTCGCCGAGTTTGTGCATGATGCCGCCCATGATCACGGACGACTCGCTCAACTCGGACGCGCCGTCGAGCATGATGACGGCGGGAATCTCAGGTTCGGGGATGCGCTGCACGTCCCAGGTGACGTAGCAGAGCGAGAAGGTGTTGACCGTGCCAGTATCCTTCACTTGCACGTATTCGCTCATCGGTTTGAAGCACCACTCGCAGACGGTGCGCGGCGGGACGACGGTCTTGCGGCAATGCGCGCAATACGAACCGAGGATGACGCCGCGTTTGAGTCCCGCGAGATACGAGCCAATGCCGACGCCCGTGTCCCAGGCGTAATCGGCTTTCAGTTCATCGTGGACGAACAGCACGTTTCCATCGGCGAAGTCTTTTTCGCTGAGGGAGGTGCCAGGAAAGTGTTTGATTCGTGAAGTCATGTTCGCTCCTTGTTCAAACCGCGGAGAGCGCAAAGAGCGCAGAGATTCTTTTTTCAAGCACGAAGGTCACGAAGTACACAAAGGGGAAAAGGCGGAGATATTCTTCTTCCTTCGTGTCCGTTGTGTCCTTTGTGTTTAGGTTCTTTTCTCCGCGTTCTCCGTGTGCTCGGCGGTTAAATCTTCATCGTCCCATCACAACCACGGTGCCGACCTGCATGAGGTCGCCCCAGGCTTGCGCGACGCCGCGTTTGGGTTTGCCAGGCACCTGGCGCGCGCCCGCCTCGCCGCGCAACTGCCAGAACAGTTCGGCGATCTTCATCAGTCCCGCCGCCGCGATGGGGTTGCCGACGCCGAGCAGTCCGCCCGAGGGGCAGACGGGCATGTTGCCGTCGCGCGCCGCCGTCCCGTTGATGTAGAGTTCGACGGCCTTGCCGCGATCCGCGAGTTGGAGTCCTTCAAGATGATGCAGGGCTTTGTAATCGAACGGATCGTACGGCTCGGCGATGTGGATCTCCTTGCGCGGCTCCTTGATGCCCGCCATGTCGTAGGCCATCTTCGCGGCGTATTCGACGTAGCGCGGATAAACGAGGTCGCGGTTCGTCCAGTACGCGGAGTCGAGATGCCAGCCCACGCCCTCGATCCAGACGGGCTTGCTGGTGAGGCGCTTGGCGACGTGTTCGGCGGCGAGAATGATCGCCACCGCGCCATCCGACACGGGCGAGACGTCGAAGCGTTGGACAGGCCAGGCGAGAGTCTCGGAGTTGAGCACGTCCTCGACGGTAATGTCCGCTTCGCCGAGCAACGCGCAGGGATGGTTCGCGGCGTTGCGTTTGTGCAACACCGAGACGCGGGCGATGTCTTCCTTTTTGATTCCGTACGTGGTCATGTAGCGGTTCATTTCGAGCGCGAAGATCCACAGCAGGTTCGGCTTTAGCGCGCGCTCGGTGGTGTGATCAAAAATCGTGACGAAGGCGGCTTGCGCGTGCGGGTAGAACGAGGACATCTTCTCCTCGGCCACGATCATCACCACGTCGAACATGCCCGACGCGACGTGATACCAACCCTGAGCCGCATTGAACACGCCCGTCCCGCCGCCGACGTACGAGCGCATGTAGGGCTTGCCCCAACCGCCCGCGCCGTCGCTGGCGTACTCGCCGTTCATGTGGACGCCGTCGAAGGCGTCGGGCGCGGTGCCGAAGCAGGTGGCTTCGATGTCGTCCATGGTGAGTTCGCACGAGTCGAGCGCCATCTTGGCGGCTTCCCACGAGAGTTCTTTGGGTGTTTCGAGAGCGCGGCGGACGAACTTTGTCATCCCCGCGCCGATGACTGCAACTTTACGCATTGAAACTCCTTTTTGATTTAACCGCAGAGATCGCAGAGATCGCAGAGATTCTTTTTTTTGTTTTTTTCTCTGTGCACTTTGCGTGCTCAGCGGTGATTGCATTGAGGAATTAACCGCAGAGAGCGCAGAGAACGCGGAGATTTTAAATTCTTTTCTCTGCGCTCTCCGCGTGCTCAGCGGTTAACTACGCTGAGGAATTAAGATGGTCGGTTTAGGTTCAGGGAATTCATTGACGACACGGACAATCCCGTTTTTCAGCAATTTGACATTGAAGTTGATGAGCAGTCCAACCTGAAGCCCTGAAAGTTTGAGATAGGAGAGCAATTGAGCCTTGTGAACGGCGTTGAGAGTGTCAACGGCTTTGACCTCGACGATGACCAGATCGTCCACGCGCAAATCCAGACGATAACCGCAATCGAGTTGCACGCCCTTGTAAGTCAGAGGCAATGGCACTTGCCTTTCAACCTTGCGCTTTCGCTCTACCAACTCAAAAGCCGTGCAAGCCTCGTAGGCCGATTCAAGTAGACCTGGACCCAATGCGCGATGAACTTCAATTGCCGCGCCGATGATATCATCGGTGATCTTGTTCAGCCGTTCCGCGTCTATGCTCATTGGTAATTCTCCTTTGTCTAACCGCAGAGAGCGCTGAGAACGCAGAGAGAAAAAAAGAATTTTCTCCGCGCTCTCCGCGTACTCTGCGGTTAATTTGTAAGTATTGCCACCGCGCCGCTGGTGGTGGGGACGCCGCGCCAAGATTGGACGAGGCCGACGTGGACATCCTCCAACTGACGCGCGCCCGCTTCGCCTCTCAACTGGAGGGCGGCTTCGAGCGCCCGATGCAGACCCGTGGCGTCGAGCAGGTGACCGACGCCCAGGCTGCCGCCCGATACGTTGACGGGGAATTCGCCCGCGGGATCGAACGCGCCGTCTTTGAGCAGCGCGCCTGCCTGGCTGAATCCGCACACGCCGAGGGCTTCGAGCGATTGCAGTTCCTTGTAGGCGTAGGTGTCGTCAATTTCGGCGAAATGAATTTCGCGGTACGGGTCTCTGATTCCCGCCTGACGGTAGGCCATGCGCGCGGCTTTTTCGATGTAGGGCAGTTTCGCCCACTCGCGCGATTCGAGCGAGGGCGAGTCGTTGCACCAGCCGAGGCCCGCGACCCAGATCGGTTTTTCGGTGAGGGATGACGTGACCCGCTCGGAGGCCAACACCATGACGACGGCTCCGTCCACGGGGTGGGCGGAATCAGCCGTCCCGATGGGATAAGCCAGGGAGGGCGCGCCCAGCACATCGTCGAGGGAGAGATCGGCGGCGAATGAGGCGAGGGGATTCTTCAGGGCGTTGCGCCGGTTCTTGACGGCGACTCCCGCGATAGATTCCGAGTCCGCGCCGCTTTCGTACAGATAGCGACTCATCTCCATCCCCGCGACGAAGTGCGTGTTGAGGCGCAAGGGACGGTTGAGGACGGGGTCTTGCGCGTACGCGGTGACGGCGTCGAGGGTGAGGATGTTGGAGGCTTTGCTGTGGCCTTCGAGCGCAACGATGTCGAACTGACCCGTTTTGATCAGCATCACCGCAGTGGCGAGACCGTGCAGGCCGTCGCCCGTGATGGTGTGCATGGACTTCATGGCCGCGCCCAGTTGGTCGGGCGTGTACTCGTCGAAGATGCTCGTGCCTTCGTGGAAGTCCTCGGCCACGGTGACGAAGGACTGCACGTCCTTGCGCGGATCCACGCCCGCGTCGTTGTAGGCGCGGACGGCGGCCTCGTAGATCATTTCCTTATAGGATGCGTCGGGAGTCTTTGGCCGAAATCCCGCCCAGCCGACGCCGACAATGGCAACGCGTGAGTTCATGGATGCTCCTTGGGGGTGGGGTGTGTTTCTATTTTACAGGAAATTCAGTTATCGGTAATCGGTATTCAGTCATCAGTTTTTAGTGGAGGATGTAATTGGTAATTGGGGATTGGTAATTGGGTAATTCACCGCGAGGGTGGGAGTGCGGTGGGGTTTCCGTCCACGAATGACGACCACGAATATCCTCGCGCCCGCGTTTCGTTTATCCGGTGCGCCAGGACAAGCCTGGTGGTTCTCGTGAACTGAAAGGAGTTCACCGTATGAATTACTCGTGACATACGTAGTCCAACGAGCGCAGGACGGAGCAATCCGTCTCGGCGAAGCCTCGTTTGGACAAAGATGCAAGCCGTAGCGCAAGCGAACCC
>DAOUMJ010000142.1:0-20597 GCA_034411715.1 Anaerolineales bacterium
CGCGTTGACCATCCCGACGTGGAAGAATTCATCACCTGCAAGACCAACGAGAATCACATCACGAACTTCAACATCTCCGTCGGCATCACCGACGCGTTCATGCGCGCCGTGAAGGATGACGAGGATTGGGAATTGCGCTTCCCCGATATTTCCCGACAGGAATATCGCGGCTGGAGTGGCACGCTGGAGCAGGCCGAGAAGGCGGACATGAAGATTCGCTCGTATGGCAAGGTGCGGGCGCGCGACCTGTTCGACAAAATCGTCAAACAGGCGCATCACAACGGCGAGCCGGGCGTGCTGTTTCTCGATCAGATCAATCGTTCAAATCCTGTGCCGCATTTATATCCGCTCGAATCGACAAATCCTTGCGGTGAACAGGCATTAGGGCCTTACGAAAACTGCTGCCTCGGCTCCGTCAATCTCAACGAGCATTGCGGGCCCGACGGCACGGTGAATTGGGAGACTCTCTGCCAATCTGTCGTCACTTCCACGCGCTTCCTCGACGATGTGGTGGAGGCCAACGCCTACGTCCCCGCCGTCCCGCAGTTGAAAGAAGCCGCGCACCGCGCCCGCCGCATCGGACTCGGCATCATGGGTCTCGCGGACTTGATGTATCACGTCGGCGTGCGCTACGGCTCGAAGGAGGGGCAGGAGTTCGGCGCGCAGGTGATGGAGTTCGTCCGCTATCACGCCATGAAGACCAGCATCGAACTGGCTGAAGCGCGCGGCCCCTTCCCTGCCATTGAAGGCTCGATCTATGACCCCGACGATTTAAAGTGGACTCCGCCCCAGCCGTTGGATCCGTATCAGCATGACTGGGGCCGGCCGAACGTCGAGTGGGAGGCGATTGTCGAAGGTATCCGCAGGCATGGCATCCGCAACGCCGCGCAGACCACCGTCGCGCCGACGGGAACCATCGCCACCGTCGCAGGCTGTGAGGGGTACGGCTGCGAACCCGTTTTCGCGCTCGCGTACATCCGCCACGTCAACGATCACGGCAAGGACCTTCGGCTCACATACGCCAGTCCGCGCTTCGATGAAGCCTTGAAGAAACTCGGCCTCGGCGAAGAGAAACGGCAGGAGATCGTCGAGCAGGTGATGACCGAAGGCTCGTGCCAGCGCATCGCCGAATTGCCGCAGGCCGTGCGCGATGTCTTTGTGGTTTCGTCCGACATCACCGCCGAAGAACATGTGCGAATGCAGGCCGCGCTGCAGGCGTTCGTTGACAACAGTCTGAGCAAAACTGTGAATTTCCCCGAAACCGCCAGCGAACACGATGTGGCAAACGCGTACATGCTGGCCTGGGAGTTGGGCTGCAAAGGGATCACGGTATACGTGACCGGCTCGCGCGAAAAGGTCGTGTTGGAGACGAAAGCCACCGCCGCGAAAAAGGAATCTGCGCCTCAGACTCAACCCGCGCCCGCCGTCTGGCACGAGACGAAGAAACCGCGTCCCCGCGCGCTGACCGGCCGCACGTTCAACGTGGAGACGCCCGTCGGCAAGGCATTCATCACCATCAACGAAAACGGGGGCGGCCAGCCTTTCGAGGCCTTCATCAACACCTCGAAGGCTGGCTCGGAGACCGCCGCCGTTTCGGAGGCAATTGGGCGGCTGATCTCGTACATTTTGCGGATGGCCGGCCCCATCGTCCCGACCGACCGCATGAGGGAGATCGTCCGCCAGTTGATGGGCATCGGCGGCGGACGGTCGCTTGGATTCGGCCCGAACCGCGTCCGCTCCCTCCCCGATGGAATCGGACAGGTGCTGGATCACTATCTGCGCGAGAAAGACGACCTGCCTCCCGCGCTTGAAGAGGAGAAATCCGGCGGCAACGGCGGACATGCGTCCATCGAAGAGGAAGCCGCGGAGAACGTCCCGATGCGGATCGGCGACCTGTGTCCCGAATGCGGCGAGGCCGCGGTGGTGAACGAGGAGGGATGCAGGAAGTGTTACGCCTGCGGGTACAGCGAGTGTTAAGACAAGCGGGCGAGTCGCTCTCGCCCGCTTTCCTTTTGTTTGACCGATCCTATTCAGCCTGCCCGAGCAGATAGTTTTGCAATCCCATCTGGTTGATCTGGTCGAGTTGGGCTTCGAGCCAGTCGAGGTGCTCCTCCTCATCGCGCAGATTTGCATCAATCAGTTCGCGCGTTCCGTTGTCGCCCAGTTCGAGGCAAAGACGGACACCCTCGTTGTAGGCTCGAATGGCTTCCGCCTCCGCGTCCAGGTCGTGTTTGAGTTGGGCGTCCACCGCCGCGCCGATGTTCATTTTCTTCAGGTTGTTGACGATGGGAATTCCCTCCAGAAAGAGGATGCGGGCGATCAGTTTCTCGGCGTGCTTCATTTCTTCGACGGCGCGCTTCTCCACCTTTTCGTGCAGTTTGCCGTAGCCCCAGTTGGCGCACATCTCGGAGTGGACAATGTACTGGTTGATGGCGGTCAATTCGTCCGCCAGAAAGTTATTCAACAGGGCGATGATCTTTTCGCTGCCTTTCATGGAACTCTCCTTTTGTGGGGGGAAACAGTCACGCTTTGATTATAATGAGACCAGCGTTCCATCGGTAGTGACGTTCATCCCAATAACAGAGGAGACTTCATGCCCAAGTTCATCCCTGCCGCCGAGCGGATCGTCCGCGCCCATGCGCTGATCCAAAAAGCCCACGAGTTTCCCGTTCCCGCCGAACTGGGGAAAAACGACCTGTCCTACATTGCAGGCGTGAGGGACCTGCTGCGGCAAGCGCGCGACCTGGTCCGGTTCATCCCGCAGACGGCCGGGACGTCCGCGGAGATGAAGGAAGAGGTCGGGAAAATTCTCGCGGAAATCGAACAGGTTCAGCGCGGAATGACGGCAAATTGGCGATAAAATAGCAATGTGTTTTCCCAACGAAAGGAGTTTGCCATGACCGACCAAGATCTTCGCAGGCTTCTCGAAGCGCTGCACGACGAACTCCAACGCGCCGAGAGCGTGGATGAAAAAGGACGCGCCCTTTTACGCCGCCTCGATACGGACATCCGCGATCTGCTTCAACGTTCCGGGGACGAGGGCATCCAAAGCGACGAATCTCTCCTCCGGCGATTCCAATCCGCGATCGATCATTTCGAGATTTCGCATCCCAAACTTACGATGGCGCTTTCAGAGATGATGACCAGCCTGAGCAACGCGGGAATATAAACGCGGACGGAACTCAATGAGGCCGATGACGCGCCATCGGCCTCATTGTATTTATAAGATGATTGTCATTTGCGCGGCCCGCCCGCCGGAAATCCTGAATTGGTAAGGTATAATATGCGCGCTTCATGAACATCATCGCATAAGGCACCATAATGGCAAGCGCATCCCTCAATCTTCCCGCCGATTACTGGCATACTCTTCACGTCACTCCCAAAGACATCGAATTCCTGCAAACCCACCTGTTCGAGCGTGAGACGCCTCTCACGCCGCGCGAACTGGTCTCCGTGCTGGTGGCGGAGCGTATCCGCATCGAGAGCGTGTCGGCCGCCAAACGGCAGGATTACACAAAGGCCTACCTCCCCAAAGAAAAATATGCCGTCGGCGATTTGCTGCGGTTTCCCGCGCTCAAAACCGGCGGACGCGTTACAGCGACGCGCGCGGGCGTGAACCCCGAACTGGGCGCGTTCGACGTGTTGACCGTCGAGATGGAGAACGGCGCGCAGAAACTTTTTGCGGCCGGGCTGGAAAGTCACAATCTGAACGAAGTCCCCGTTCTCGACGAATCCGCTTCCGGGCTGGACCCCGAGGCGGTGGCGCACGAATTTGGCGCGCTGCTCGAAAAGAAACTGGAGGCCGCCTTCTCCGCCGACGACGGGCTCGTGCGCATCGCCGGTCGCTGGTTCCCTCGCTCCCTCCTGCTCGATATCAACACCGGGCATCTCAACCTGGCCGAAGCCGTGCTGGATATGGCCGGCGGCGAACCCCTGCCCACATCCGCCTTGATGAAAGACCTGGAACTGCCCGCGGGCGTCAATCACAAACTGGCGGAATTCTCCCTCAACTACGCCCTGCAGGAAGACTCGCGCTTCGACGAAGTCGGCCCTGCCGGAAAGGTGCTGTGGTGCCTCGAGCGCCTCGAACCCGAAGGCGTGCGAACCGTCCCCGCGCCGCTGCAATACGCGGAGATTCCCCACGACCGCGCCGTCCTTACCGACCAGATGCTCGAACTCGAAGCGCAGGTGGATGACGAGTTGAGCGAGGCCTCCGTCCCGCCAGCCGATGAAGTGACTATCAGCCTGCTTTATCCGCATTGGCGCGCCGGCACGCTTCCCATCTCACCGCGCGTCAAACGGCTGTTTCCCACTGCCTACGAATCCGCCCGCGTCCGCTTCACGCTGGTGGACGGGAAGACGGGGAAGAAAATTCCCGCCTGGGTCGTCCGCAAGCATGGATACGTTTATGGCCTCGCGGACTGGTACCGATCGCAGGAACTCATGCCTGGGGCGCTGATCCGCGTCCGCAAGAGTAATCAGCCCGGCGAGGTCCGCGTCGAGGCGTTCACCCATCGCTCGATCCGCGATTGGGTGCGGACGGTCATCGTCGGCGCGGATGGCGGGCTCGTCTTCGCGTTGTTGAAACAGCAGATCTCCGCCGAGATGAACGACCGCATGGCGCTTGCCGTCCCCGACCCGGACGCGGTGGACGCCGCCCGCGACCAGGCCGCGAAGTCGCGCATTTCATTCGAGACTTCGACGAAGAACCTGATGCGTGAACTGACCAAACTCAGCCCGCAGGGGCACGTCCACGTGCAGGAATTGTATGCGGGCATCAACATCCTGCGCCGCGTTCCGCCCGCCCCCCTGATGGCCCTGTTGGCCACGCATTCCGAATTTGCGCATGTTGGCGATCTGCATTATCGCCTGGATGAGTGATGGATGATTGATACGATGAATCCCGAAGCGCGCCCCGCACGACGCTCCAGCCTGCTCAAGCCCACCGCCCAGACTCCCTTTCAGATTGATTTTCAGTGGTGGAGGGAGAACGAGCGCGACTGGCACGTGTATCTGCGTTCCCTGCTCTGTCCTTCCCATCAGGAATCGCTGGCCGGGCTGGAGGAAGGACAGGTCATTGACTGGGTGGATGAAAACACCGCCGAGGTGCGCGAGGTGGACGGCATCCAGCACGCGCTGATGACGCACTGCTCGCGGCAGGCGGATTTCGTCACCCAGCAAACCTCGCTGGTGGAGGCGGTCTTCCGTCTCTTCCTGGTGAATGGCAACCAGCCGATGAGCGCCGAGGAACTTGCCGCGCAGCTCAACCGCCCTGCGAATACAATTTTGAGTACCCTGGCCGGTCCGCGCGTGTATAAAGGCTTGAGACCGGCGTGACACCTTCCGTCATTGCGAGGAGGGTTGAGTGCCCCGTGTTCTTCGGGTGTACCGAGACCCGACGACACTTGCCCTGGCGGGCAGTGCCAGGGAGCAATCTCCGCATAACCAGAGATTGCTTCGCGAAGACCGCTCGCAATGACGAATGGAAAAAGTAGATCTGCCCCCGTAGCACAATGGACAGTGCAATTGCCTTCTAAGCAAGAGGTTGAAGGTTCGATTCCTTCCGGGGGCGCTGACCTCACCCCGTCCTCTCTCCCGAGGGGACGGGGGAGATTACAGGTAAATCAAGGAGTGTAGAAAGAAATGGCAACCGAACGATTCGGGATCATCAAAGTCGGTGGGCGCGACGCCACCGTTGTTGGCGACGACGTGCAGGTGGGGCAAACCGCCCCCGAGTTCACCGCCCACGCGCTGGACTGGTCGCTGGTACGCGGGCTGGCCGACACGAAGGGCAGGGTACGGATCATCGCCTCTGTCCCCTCTCTGGATACGGCTATTTGTGATCGCGAAACACGGCGCTTCAACCAGGAAGCCGCCGCCCTCGATAAAGACATCGTCATCCAAACCATCAGCACGGATCTACCCTACGCGCAGAAACGCTGGTGCGGCGCGGCCGGGGTGGACCAGGTGATGGTTCTCTCCGATCACCAGAACGCGGAGTTTGGAGAAAAATACGGCGTTCTCATCAAGGAGCGCCGCGTCCTGCGCCGCGCCGTCTTCGTGGTGGATCGTGACGATAAAATCGTCCATGCCGTGTACATGCCCGCGCTTGGCGAGGAACCGAATTACGAGGAAGTGATCGCGGCCGCAAAGAAGGCGTTGCAAGCATAGCGGAGTCCAACGACTCCAGTCGTTGGATGCAAAGTTTGGAAACTTTGCACTCCGAGTTGAAGAGGAGCAAGTATCATGTCCACAGTCATACGGAAATCCGAGGCTTCGTTCTCTCTTTCGGAAAGACGGCGCGACCTGGTCCACGCGGTGAGTTGGACGGTGCGCTCCAGCGCATGGAGCCCTCCAACCGATGTCTATGAAACGGACGATGCTTACATCGTCCGCGTGGAGGTGGCGGGGATGCGCGAATCCGAATTCGAGATCACGCTGGAGAATGGATTCCTTCAAATCAGCGGCAACCGCCCCGACATCACGGAGCGCCGCGCCTACCAGCAGATGGAGATCCGCTTCGGGCGTTTCTCCACCGCCGTCGGTCTGCCCGAGTCGGTGGACACGGATGCATCCCGCGCCGAATATGCCGACGGTTTCCTCACCATCACTTTGCCAAAGACCAAGCCCGCCATCGTGGAAATCAAAGAATAGAATGTGCGCCTCCCGCTGGAATTCCACTGCAAACGAATTTGTCAACTGGATCTGGGAAAACGACATTGCCGGGGCCGAGTCGTTCCTGCCTTCCATTTTCTCCCGTCCGAAGAAAAAGACCGAGGACAATCCCGCCTCGGACGCCGACCCGGGCGCCGACAAGCCGAGATTCCCCGAAATCCTGCCCATTCTGCCGTTGCGCGGCGTGGTGGTCTACCCTTCCACCGCCGTCCCCCTGACGGTGGGACAGCCGCGCTCGGTGCGCCTGGTGGACGACGTGACCGCCAGCGAAACCAAACTGGTGGGACTGGTCGCGGCGCGCGACCCCGAGCTGGAGCAGCCCGGCCCGGGCGACCTCCACCCCGTTGGCACGATCGCCACTGTCCATCGCCTGCTGCGCGCGCCCGACGGCACTGTCCGCCTGCTGGTGCAGGGGCTGGAACGCTTTCGCCTCGGCGAATTCGTGCAGGAGGAGCCGTATCTCAAGGCGCGCGTCCATCTCGCGCCTGAAACCGTCGAGAGCGGATTGGAGATCGACGCGCTGGCGCGCAACGCCCGCGACCAGTTCCAGCAGATCGTGGCGATGATCCCCTCCTTCCCGGAGGAACTGGCGCAGTCCATCCTCTCCATCGAGGAGCCATTGCAGACGGTCTACACCATCGCCAACTTCCAGCGTATCGAACTGGCCGACGCGCAGCAGTTGCTGGACATCAACTCTGTTACGGAAAAATTGAAAAAATTGATCGGCCTGCTGGTGCGCGAAGCCGAGGTGCTGGCGCTCGGGCAGAAGATCCAAAACGAGGCGCGCGGCGAGATCGAAAAGGTCCAGCGCGATTATTTTCTTCGCGAGCAGATGAAGGCCATCCAGAAGGAACTGGGCGAACGCGACGAACAGGCGGTGGAGGCGGAGGAATTCCGCAAAAAGATCGAAGCCGCCAAAATGCCCGAGGAAGCCGAGAAGATGGCGCGCCGCGAACTGGAACGGCTGGAACGCCTGCCCACCGCCGCGGCCGAGTATGGCGTCATCCGCACATATCTGGACTGGCTGACGTCGCTTCCCTGGTCCGTGCAAACCGGGGACAATCTCGACATCAAACACGCCCGCGAAGTGTTGAACAAGGATCATTACGGGCTGGAGGATGTGAAGGACCGCATTCTCGAATTTCTTGCCATCCGCAAGTTGCGTCTCGAGCGAAAAGAGGAATTCTCGAAGGAATCCGAGGATAAGATCCGCCGCGAGCGCGAGGGCGTGATCCTGTGCTTCGTCGGCCCGCCCGGCGTGGGCAAGACTTCTCTTGGACAATCCATCGCCCGCGCCATGGGGCGCAAGTTCACGCGCATGTCGCTGGGCGGGATGCGCGATGAGGCCGAGATCCGCGGCCACCGCCGCACGTACATCGGCGCCATGCCGGGGCGCATCCTCCAGGCCATGCGCCGCATCGAAAGCAACAACCCGGTCTTCATGCTCGACGAGATTGACAAACTGGTCTTCGATTTTCACGGCGACCCCGCCTCCGCGCTGCTCGAGGTGCTGGATCCCGAACAGAACAGCGAATTTCGCGATAATTATCTCGAAGTGCCGATTGATTTGTCGCAGGTCATGTTCATCACCACCGCCAACTCACTGGAGAATATCCCGGGGCCGTTGTATGACCGCATGGAAGTCATCCATCTTTCAGGCTACACCGACCGCGAGAAGATCGCCATCGCGCGCGGTTACCTCATCCCGCGGCAATTGCGCGAGAACGGTCTGCGCCTGAAGGAAGTCGTATTCACCGACGAGGCCCTGCAAAAGATCATCCGCCAGTACACGCGCGAAGCGGGCGTCCGCAACCTGGAACGCAGGATCGGCGCGGTTTGCCGCAAGGTGGGGACGCGCATTGCCGAGGGCAAACGCGCCTCGGTCAAAGTGACTCCCAAAGTCGTGGAAGAATTGCTCGAGCACCCCGTTTACTTCGGGCAGGAGGAGATCAGCCGTCGTACATCCATCCCGGGCGTTGTCCCCGGCCTGGCTTGGACCTACTTCGGGGGGGATATCCTCTACGTCGAGTCCACCAGCATGCCCGGCAGCAAGGGCTTCCAGACCACCGGTTCGCTCGGCAACGTGATGCAGGAATCGGCGCGGGCCGCCTTCTCGTTTGTCCGCTCGAAGAGCGCGGCGCTCAAACTGCCGCAGGATTTCTTCAACAACAACGATATCCATCTCCACGTCCCGGCGGGCGCCACCCCGAAGGATGGCCCTTCGGCAGGGGTAACGATGGCGACCTCCATTGTTTCGCTCGTCTCCGGGCGTAAGGTCCTGCCGCAAGTGGGCATGACCGGCGAGATCACGCTGCGGGGGCAGGTGCTGCCCGTGGGCGGCATCAAGGAAAAGGTCCTGGCCGCGCACCGCAACGGCTTGAAGACCGTCATCCTGCCGAAGCGAAACAAGGTTGATCTCGACGATGTGCCTGAAGAGATTCGGAAATCCTTGAAATTCGTCTTCGCGGAAACGATGGAGGATGTGTTGAAGACCTCCCTTGAGAAGCCGAAGAAGGCCGCGCAAGTCAAAACCGGCAAAAAGGCCGAAAAGAAAAAGAGCGCGAGAGCGAAGAGCGGAAAGAATGTCGAAAATACTTCTGGCTGAAGACGACGCTACCATGGTGAACCTGCTCCAGACCCTCCTCAAAATGGAGGGCTATCAGGTCTCCGCGCTGGACGCGGAGACGGACATCGTACAGACGGTTCTCGCCGAACGCCCCGACATCCTGCTGATGGACATTCACCTGCTCTGTTCCAACGGCATCGAAGAATTGACGAAACTGCGCGCCGCGCCGGGAGGCGATGCCGTGCGCGTGGTGATGACTTCCGGCCTCGATTTCAGGGATATGTGCCTTTCGCGCGGCGCGGATGCCTTCATCCAAAAACCCTTCATGCCCGACGACCTGCTGGCCGCGTTGAAGAAATTGGTTTGACAACCTTACGCCGTGTTGAAAAATGCCCCCTCCCTCCGTCCGCCTTCGCGAATTTAAATATCCACAAGATTACGAACAAGCCGCGCGTCTCTGGCAGGGCATGGACAAAGGCGTGCGTTTCAGCCCTTCCGATACGCCCGCAGAGATCGAAAAGAAACTTGCCCGCGACCCCGACCTTTTCCTCGTCGCCGAACACGGCGGAAAACTGATTGGCACCGTCATCGGCGGCTTCGACGGGCGGCGCGGCCTGGTTTACCACCTCGCGGTGGCTCCCGCGCATCGCCGCAATGGCGTCGCCGAGACGCTCCTGCGCGAACTCGAAAAACGCCTCGCCGCCAAGGGCTGCATTCGCGCCTATCTCCTCGTCCACGCGGACAACGCCGAAGCCCGCGCCCTCTACGAAAAACACGACTGGTTCCTGCTGGGCGAGGACGTGGTCTACGCAAAGGATTTTGGATGACCCTGCGCTTCGGAATTCTGACCGTCTCCGATCGCTCCTCGCGCGGCGAACGACCCGACCTGAGCGGACCCGCCCTCGCGGATTTCGTCCGCGCCCGCGGCTGGCTCGCCTCCCTCCTCGACCTCGCGCCGGATGACCGCGCCCAAATCGCCTCCACGCTCGCGGCCTGGTGCGCGCGCGGCGACCTTGACGTGATCCTCACCACCGGCGGGACGGGCTTCGCCCCCCGCGACGTGACCCCCGAAGCCACCCGCGAGGTGATCGAACGCGAAGCGCCCGGCCTGGCCGAGGCCATCCGCGCCGAATCGCTGAAAGTCACGCCCCACGCCATGCTCTCGCGCGGAGTGGCCGGGATTCGCGGCAAGACGATCATCGTCAATTTGCCCGGCAGTCCCAAAGGCGCGGTGGAGAGTCTGCATGTGGTGGCGGGGGTTCTGGAACATGCGGTGCAGTTGTTGAGGGAGGATGTGGATGCTGAGGCGGGACATTTAAAGAAATTAGACCGATCATCACTGAAGGAGGAAACCGAACGCGCCATACAAGACGCGCTGGCTGGACGCAACCTGAAATCTTTCGACAACAAGGAAGACTTGTTCAAAGATTTGGGGTTGCCCGATGCGTAAAGAGATCCTATTACTGATTCGCACTGGCGCCCACGCAGATTTGTTCAAATAGGAATATTCCTTCCTCATCTTTCCCCTTTCCTCTTTCTTGTGTATAATCCCGCCCGCTTGAAATTTCCCCTCACCCCTTCACCCTTTTCCCTGAATAGGGAGAGGGGACGGGGTGAGGGCATGTAACAGAGGAACGAATGATTGACGTAAACGAACTTCGCAAAGGCGTGACCTTCGAACTGGACGGCGCGCTCTACAAAGTGCTGGATTACAGCCACAATAAATCCGGGCGCGGCAATGCCACCATCCGCATCAAGGCGCGCAACATGGTGACGGGCGCCAACATCGAGCGCACCTTCAGCTCCGGCCAGAGCATCCAGGATGTGCGCCTCGACTTCCACAATGTCTCGTACCTGTACACCGACGGCGAGTTGTATCACTTCATGGACAACGAAACCTTCGACCAGCCCGCGCTCGAAAAGGACATGCTCGGCGATACCGCGCTTTTTCTCAAAGAAGGTATGGAAGCCAAACTGACCTTCTACAAGGGCAAGCCGCTCGATATCGAACTTCCCACCTCGGTGGATATGAAGGTCGTGGAAGCCGAGATGGCCATCCGCGGCGACACAGCCACCGGCGTCACCAAAAAGGTCAAGACCGACACGGGACTGACTGTGCAGTGTCCCAACTTCGTCAACGTGGGCGATACCATCCGTGTAGACACACGCACGGGCGAGTACGTGACGCGCGTCTGATGAAAACCCCCTTCGGCGCGGAATGTGAATATTTCTACGGCGACTATCTGCGCGGACGCAACCGCGAAGAATGCCGCCTGCTCGCAGCCGCGGGACTGGTATGGGATTCGTCCCTGTGCCGCGGTTGTCCCGTGCCGGGGATTCGGCGCGCCAACGCCTGTGAGTTCATCCGCCTGAGGCCGCGCGTGGGGCGTTCGTTGTTTTCGGGGTTTCGGAAACAGGTTCAGGTGGAAGCGTATTGTGAAAAGATCGGGGGGGCGGTCTCCGAGCCGCACATCGGGTGCGGGCAGTGTCATCCCCTGCCGCCGGTCTTTGAAGTGAAGAAATAGCCTGCTCGAAACAGGAGCAGGCTAAAGTCAGGATGGAGGCGAAAATCGTGGAGCGGGAGGCATCCCGCTCATTTTCATTTCTCGGCCAACGCTTCCTTGACTCGCTCCAGTTCGCTGGAAGGAAATGGATAATCCTTCGCGGCTTTGCGGAGGAAATCCTTCAACTTTTTGACTTGCTTGGTCGGCAGGGGCGCGTCCTCGGCCTGGATTTCCACCTTTTCATCCAGAAACACCAGGGCGGCATGAATGGGGGGAATCTCCTCGCCCTCCTCGAATTTCTTTTTGAGGAATTTCTCCAGCGCCGCGGCCTGCGCGCCCACTTCGAGATCGGGGCGGCCGATGGATTCCTGCCCAAAGACGCGCAGATAACTTTGGGCGAAGCCGCCGCCGCCCACTCGCCAGCGGTTCTTTTTGTACGTGACGACGCCACGCAGGAAATAGGGGAGGATGAGCCAAACGCCAGCCGGACCCACCAGAAGGTGCGGGACGGACGAGGCGTAATGATAGATGGTGAAGTCGCCGGGCAGGCCCTTGAGCGCCTTGTCAATGGCTTCGTCGGGACGGCGTCCCCAGCGTGTGCCAAAGTACATGCTCACCTGGGAAATGATCATGCTGACCAGCAAAACGGCAAGCATGATCCATGTCGTCTCGCCTGTCACCGATTCGGGCTTGAACAGGGATTGCGCCAGAAATATCGTCACACCGATGATGGTGACCACTCCGGCCAGTGAGGCATATTGCCCGATCTTGGCGTTGCGTTTGATGAGTTTTTCGTTTTTGATGATTTTCATGGTTTTGTTGACGGAATGCAAAGTCTCCCGACTTTGCGCCTTCCAAAATCTGGAGATTTTGGACTCCGCCCTATCCTTTCAAACTTTCCTCGATGGCGGATTTCATCGCCTCCAGCACCTTCGACTCGACGGCATCCTTCGCCACGCGGACGGCGCTTTTGATCGCAGCCGCGTCCGAACGGCCGTGGCCGATGAAGACCAGCCCGTTGACGCCGAGCAGGGGGGCCGCGCCCTGGCCGCTGGGATCGAGCAGTTTTCTAATCCCTCCCAGCGCGGGCCGCACGAGCAACCCGCCAAGCAGCGCCAAGGGACCGCCGCCTTTGATGGCCTCTTTGATCTTCTCCATGATGAGTTTTGCCACTGCCTCGGCGGTCTTGAGCATGACGTTGCCTACGAAGCCGTCGGTCACGGCCACGTCCACCTTGCCGCCGATGACCTCCTTCCCCTCCACGTTGCCGTAGTAATTCAGTTTCGAGGTTTTGAACAATGGCGTCGCTTCCTTGACGAGGTGGTTGCCCTTGCCCTCCTCCTCACCGTTGGAGACCAGCCCAACGCGCGGATTTATTACACTGCGCACCTTTTCGGCGTAGATGCTTCCCATGATGCCGAACTGCAGAAGATGAAGCGGTTCGCAATCGGGATTCGCGCCGATGTCCAAAACGACGCACGTCCCTGTGGCGGTGGGGAAGATGGGCGCCAGCGCGGGCCTCTCCACCCCTCGGATTCGCCCGAGGCGGAATAGGGCGGTGACCATCCCCGCGCCGGTGTTGCCTGCGGTGACGAACGCGTCCGCTTCGCCGCGCTTGACCAGGTCAATGCCCACGGCCATCGAATTCTTCGCGTCCTTGTGACGCGCCTTGAAGGCCAGGTCTTCGCCCTTGTCTTCCATCGTCAGCATTTCGGGCGCGTGGACGACGCGGATGGGCAGGCCGCCGGGGTTCTGCGCGGCCAAAACGGGATTGATCTTCGCTTCATCCCCTACCAGAATAATTTCCACGCCGTATTCGCGCGCGGCCATCACCGCGCCTTCCACGTCGGGATGGGGATGGTCGTCGCTCCCCATGGCGTCAACAACGATACGCGTCATGATTTCTCCTTGTTGGAAACCCGTTGTCTCCGAAAAAACAGTTTCTTTGGAATGGTCGCTTGACAAGCAAAGTAAGCCGATTATAATACGCCCTGCTTGCGCTGGTGCTGGAATTGGCAGACAGGCATGGTTGAGGGCCATGTGCCGCAAGGCGTGAGGGTTCAAGTCCCTCCCAGCGCACTCGAGACTCCTGAAACTCAGGGGTCTTCTTTTTTTTATGAGCGAGATTCCAGAATGCGTTCGATCAGCCACAGGTCATAGAGCCACATGTTCTGACCTCTGCTCTTCCGCTCAACCCGTACTCCATCATCGCCGCCGCGTACGACGATCCCTTCCCAACGTTTGGCGGCGCGCAGACCCTTCAAAGCCTCCATGACCGCTTCGGGGGAATTTGCCAATGCTTCGAGTTTCCCCTGTTTGCTTTTGATCTCGAACGACTCAACCGGCGCTCGGACGAGCGTCCTGGTTTTCCCTGACTCGATGGCGATGAGGACACTTCGCCCGAAGCGCTTTCCTGCCAGCGTCACCGCGCTGCCGGGACCAACCCGCGCGTCGCCATCGGCCGTCGGAAGGACTTCCGCTTCGGGCGTGGAAATGAACGAAAGTCCAAGAGGCGCAAAGGCGAGCGTCTCGTTGGCTCGATTTACCTTCCCGACCAGGAAGAAGCTGATCGCATACATGAGAATCGCCAGGACGGGTACGCCCAGACCAAGATAGCGGGCTTTGTCCAGCGGAATGATGCCCGCGATGTAAACTCCCATCGAAACCAGAATGTAAAGCACCAGCCCCGTTGCCATTCCAAACCACAAGAGCAGGGGACGTCTGGCTTGTTTTTGCATTTTTTCCATTTCCTCGCGATTCCCGCCTTTGATTGCCATTGCCTCGAAAAGAGTGTTCCACGATTGCAAAACCTTAAGATCCGACGATTTGCGCG
Organism: Anaerolineales bacterium; assembly: GCA_034411715.1. GTDB lineage: Bacteria > Chloroflexota > Anaerolineae > Anaerolineales > Villigracilaceae > Denitrolinea. The sequence goes on from DAOUMJ010000142.1 coordinate 14,579, forward strand.
CGGCCTCCTCGGGCGGCAGGATGGCGCTGCCATGGCCCTTGAATGCAAGTTGAACCCACCAGTAAGCCAGCAAAAGCGCCACAAAACCCGCCATGCCGCCATAACCAACGTAGAGCGGAATCCGACTGTCATTGGGTGTAAGGATGACGGCCAGCACAACGCTCGCGATCACCGCGCAGATGCCGCCAACGATGAAGACGCGATATAAACAGGAATCCCAGCCAGCGCCAGTGTCTTTCATTTTGACCTCACAATTCTAAAGGTGTCCGTCTCAGCGGGTCGTCTCAAGAAATATATCGAAAATGGATGCGATCAACGGCAATTGACTGCTCAGGCGGTGGTCGCTGTCCACGAGATGTAACGTCGCTTTGAATTTGCGCGCGTAGCGAACGCTGTTCTCGAAGGGGATTACGTCGTCGTTCCAGCCGTGGACGAGGGTCACGAAATCCGCGTGGGGGATGGGTTCCTGGATAGGGAAGTCGAGGAGGTAAAACGCGGGGGCGAGCAGGAACAAGCCCCTCGGTCGGAGCGAAGCGGAGGCGACCGCCGCCACGTAGGACCCCATGCTGGATCCCACCAAAACGAGCGGATGCGCCGCCCGCGCGTCTGAGTCCAGCAATTTGGCGACGCGCGCCGAAGGGTCGTCCATGCCCTGATAGTCGAGACTCTGCGCGTCGAAACCGCGACCCCGCGCCGCGTCCGCGAGACGCGTGATCTTGTCGCCCCAGGGTCCGCTTTCCTTGCCGTGGTTGAAATAGACTGCGCCGGCCATGCTTGCCTTTCCTGTAACGCAGGTCTATAGACTTGCGTTACATTGCCCGATGGTAAAATATTGCGAGACTCAAAAACAGGAGAAACCATGAACGCCATCTTTCCTTCGAGCGAGTGGCTGAACGAACTGGACGCCAAACTCAACAGCGACGAGCGTTACGCCGAAATCGCCAAAAAATGGGAGGGCGATATCGCCATTGTGATCGAACCGCAGGGAAATTTGAAGGAGCGGAGAATTTTCTATCTCGACTTGTGGCATGGCAAATGCCGCGGGGTGGCGGAATTGAAGGATGTTTCCGAGAAGAACGCGGTGTTCGTGCTGACGGCTACGTACGACAACATCAAGCGCATCATGACGGGGGCGCTCGAACCGATGCAAGCCATGTTGACGCGCAAGTTATCTGTGAAAGGCAACATGGCGGTGATGATGCGGAGCGTGCCGACGGTGCTGGATTTCGTGCGCTGCGCGCGCGAGATTACGACGGAGATTTTGTAGTAATTCGGTACGCGGATTTCACGGATGATACGGATTCGCACGGAAAGAATTTGAAAAATCCGTGAAAGCCGCCCGTTCCGTGTAATCCGTGCGCCGCACCTCACTTGATCCCGGGGAACCGTTTTATTTCTTGCCCGTGCGATAACGGTCGAGCAGGGCCTGGGTTTGTTTGTGTTTGGGATGATCGAGGATCTGGTCGGGTTTGCCCTCCTCGATCAACTCGCCCTCGTTCATAACGACGATGCGGTCCGCCACTTCGCGGGCGAAGCCCATTTCGTGGGTTATGACCAGCATGGTGGTGCCTTCTTTGGCGAGGCCCTTCATCACTTCCAGCACTTCGCCGATGAGTTCGGGGTCGAGCGCGGAGGTGGGCTCGTCGAAGAGCATCACTTTGGGTTCCATGGCGAGGGCGCGGGCGATGGCGACGCGTTGTTTCTGCCCGCCGGAGATGCGGTTGGGATATTCGTCTTTCTTGAACAGCATCCCCACGCGCGCCAGGTTGCCCTCGGCGATCTCGCGCGCCGCGGTCCTGTCCATGCCTTTGACGATGACCGGCGCTTCCATCACGTTTTCGAGAATGCTCATGTGTGGGAAAAGGTTGAATTCCTGGAAGACCATGCCGGTCATCAGACGCGCTTCGTGGACGAGTTTGCGATGTTCCCTGCCCTTTCCGCCAGCGGGGATCTTCAGCCCGTGGATTTCGATTTCGCCCGCGGATGGCTCCTCGAGGAAGTTGATGCAGCGCAGCATGGTGCTTTTCCCCGATCCGCTGCGCCCGATGACGCACACCACTTCGCGCGATTGCACGTCGAGGTCGATGTTCTTCAGCACGTGCAGGCGGCCAAAGTATTTATGCAGGTTGGTAATTCGAATGATCTGCGCGCTCATGTCAGCGGTCTCCTCTTGACAGGCGGGCTTCCACGCGGCTTTGGATGGCGGTCAGGACGAGGGTCATGATCCAGTAGAAAATGGCGGCCATGATGAGCGCTTCCATGTTGCGGAAGTTGGCGCGGCCGACGCGGGTGGCGCGCCACATCAACTCGTGGACGAAGCCCGTCGCGGCCACCAGCGCCGAGTCCTTGGTCATGGCGATGAACTCATTGCCCGTCGGCGGGATGGCAAAACGCAGGGCCTGGGGCAGGACGATGCGGCGCATGGTCTGGGTGGGGGTCATCCCCAGGGCTGTGGCCGCCTCGCGCTGTCCCTTGCCCACCGAGGCCAGCCCGGCGCGGAAGATCTCGCTCATGTACGCCCCATAGTTGAGGCCGAGCGCCAGCACGCCGGCCCAAAGTCCGGGCAGGACGATGCCGAGTTGCGGCAGGGCCAGGAAGAAAAAGAAGATCTGCAGGTAAAGCGGCGTCCCGCGGATCAGCGAAACGTAGAATGTGCTGAGGGCGTAAAAGGGTGGGAACGTGGATAGTCGTCCGAGGGCGGCGATCAGCGCCAGCGCCGTTGCCAGGGCGATGGACAGGAGCGAGATGTAAATGGTGACGCCGATCCCGCTGGCAATGAACGCGATGTTGTTCTCTATGAATTGATTGTCCAGTTGAATGCCGCTGAATCCAAAAATCGGTTTCAGGCTGTCGCCGCTGAAAAGGATGAACAGGAATAACAGCAGGAACGTCCAGGAGAGGCCGACATGGATCCGGAAATTACGCTCCTTGCGCCGCTGCGCATCGTACAGCAGGTCTGCCTGGGATTTCGGCGCGGCCCCCTCGCTCTTTCGAAAAAGGTTCATGGGTTATCTCTCGCATCGCTCAATGCGCCAGAGAGCGCACTCTACGCGAAAATTTCGGCCGGCAAGGCAGTTTCAAAACACGTTCCAACGGTCAGGGAAGCGACGCTGGGCCGCTTCCCTGTGAAACCGCGTGGCGGATTATTCGACGAGATCCTGGGTCATGTCCCCGCCAAACCACTGGATCGAAAGCGCGCTCAAGGTGCCGTCGGCGTGCAAGGCTTTCACGGCGTCATCCACGGCCTTGAGGAAGGCGGCGGTGTCGAAACTGGAGGCCTTGTCAATGGCGATGGCGTTCTTCTCCTTGAAGACGGGGCCGTCAAGTTGCTTGACGGGAAGTCCGGCCGCGATGTTCGCTTCCACAACGGTGATGGACGTCACGTAAGCGACGAATTCCTTGCGGCCAGCCGCCAGGGCCTGCGGACATTCCTGGTCGGTGGATAGTTCCACGATGGTGATGCCTTCCGGCGGAGTAGCGTAAATATCGGCCGGGTTCAAGTCGAGAGCATTGTTGAGCCAGTCGAGGTAGGTGGTGGCGGCGGCCACGCAAACGGGCTGCCCGGCCAGATCGTCAATGGAAGTGAGGGTGGAATCGGCCGGAACGCCGATCACCCCGGTCGGGGCATAGTAGGGAGTGGTGAACCACAGATGGTCGGGGCGCGGCGGTTTGATGGTCATCGAACCGACGCTCATATCCCATTTATCCGCCCAACTGCCGGCCGTGACCACGTCCCAATCGGGGGTGGCGTAGCAGATTTCCACACCGAGGCGCTTGGCGACCTCGTAGGCCACGTCCACATCGAAGCCTTCCAACTCCGCGTAGGTAAGCAGGTCGGAGGGGCATTTGGTGTCGGCCGGGCGCTTGCCGTCGGTCTTCAGGCCGGATTGGGGCATATAGTTCGGGTCGGTGGAGGCGACAACGTAGCCGCGTTTCTTGACCTCATCCAGCAGGTCCCCGCCTTTGGAAGGGCCGCAGGCCGCCAGCGCGAGCGAGGCGATGACGAGCAGGCTGAACAGCGCAAAAAGTTTTTTCATGGTGATTGGTCTCCTCTTAAATTTTTTGGGTCGAAGGTCTGGCACGAACAAGGAAATGGACTTACGCACCACCTCCTTTCAAGAGGTTCGTCAACGAAGATTTCCGAAGAACACAACAGACTTGCCTTCCACCTGTATCAAGGATACAATGACGCAATCCCATACAAGCCAATGCCAGAATTATAAGACAAAATGCGGATTTGGAAATCACCATTTTCGAAATTCGCCGCAGTTCCTATGGACAATCAATGCAATCAATCCTGAAAATCAACCTGACCACCGGCGAAACAAGTGAATACGTTATTCCCGCCGAATTGGAACGGGATTACCTGGGAGGCGCGTCGCTGGCGGCGCGTCTCCTTTATCCCTCGCTCACGCGGGACCTCGACCCGCTTTCCGACGCCGCTCCGCTCCTGTTCCTCACCGGCCCCCTCAGCGGGACTCTCGGCCCGACGGTCGGCCGCTTCGTCGTCTGCGGACTTTCGCCTCTCACCGGACTTTGGGCCGAGTCCAACTGCGGAGGCTTTTGGGGCCCCGAACTGCGCTTCGCGGGATACGACGGCCTGTGGATCACGGGACGCGCCTCGGGGCCGGTCTATCTCTGGGTGAACGGAGGCCGGCTCGAGGTCCGCGATGCGGCGCACCTTTGGGGGCAGGATACGTACGAGACGCAGGAGTCCGTCAAAAGTGAGTTGGGCGTCGCGGGGACGCGCGTCGCCTGCGTCGGCCCCGCCGCGGAAAACGGCGTCCTGTTCGCGGGAATCTTCTGCGACCACGGGCGGACGGCCGGCCGCACCGGTCTCGGCGCGGTGATGGCCTCGAAAAATCTCAAAGCGATTGCCGTGAAAGGGAATGGAAAGATTCCCCTGGCCGACGCGGAGGGATATAACGCGATCCGTTCGCTTGCCAACCGCGAGTTGAAGAACGACACCCAGACGCGCGTGCTGCGCGACCTCGGCACTTCGAGCGTGACGGATTACGCCGATTATCTCGGTTCGATGCCGAAGATGTATTACACGCTCGGCGAAATTGACGACGTGGACAGGGTCTCCGGCTCGACGATGGCCGAGACGATCCTGCGCGGGAAGAGCGCCTGCCATGGATGCGTGATCGCCTGCGGGCGCGTGGTGGATGTTGGGCGCGGTAAACAAAAAGGCCCCGAATATGAATCGATTGTGGGGCTGGGGCCGAACCTGCTGATTCGTGACCTGGGCGCCATTGTCCGCTTAATGGATTTGTGTGACCGCTTTGGCATGGACACGATCAGCGCGGGCAACACGATCGGGCTGGCGCTGCATTTGTTCGACCGCGGCGTTATTTCCGAGAAAGACACAGGCGGGATGATCTTGAAATGGGGCGACGAAGCGACGATTGCAAAATTGCTTCACGTGACGGCGCGCCGCGAGGGATTTGGCGATTTGCTGGCGCGCGGCTCGCGCGCCCTGGCAAAGCATTTCGGCGCGGAGGAAGAAGCCGTGCAGGTCAACGGCCTGGAAGCGGCCTATCACGACCCGCGCGGCGTTTCGGGCATGGCGCTGGCCTACGCCACCAGCCCGCGCGGCGCGTGCCACAACCAGAGCGACTATTTTTTCGTGGATTGGGGACAAACCGACGATTCCATCGGCGTGAAATTTTACGAGCGGCAGGCGGGCGCGGAGAAATCGGCCAACGTCGCCATCCACCAAAACTGGCGGACGGTGTTCAACTCCCTCGTGATGTGCATCTTCGCCAACGTCCCGCCGCAGACGGTGGTGGATTTGATCAATTCCGCCTGCGGTTTGAACTGGACAATCGGGGACATGCTGAAAAGCGGGGAGCGCGGCTGGAATCTCAAGCGCGCCGTCAATCATCGTCTCGGCCTGACGCGCGCGGACGACAAATTGCCCAGGTCCCTGCTCCAGCCGCTTCCCAACGGCGGCGCGGCGGGGTACGTTATCCCCTTCGAGGAGATGCTCGAAGCGTATTACGATGCGCGCCGATGG
>DAOUMJ010000143.1:0-4379 GCA_034411715.1 Anaerolineales bacterium
CTAACCGCAGAGTGCGCCGAGAGCGCAGAGTTCTTCATTATCAAGTCTCTGCGTACTCTGCGGTCTCGGCGGTAAAATAACCTTTTTGCAGTAGACTCAACGATGGATTACCCGTTTTCGCGCGTTGAACGTATAATCGGCCATCATGGATCGGCTCTCCGAGTTTCTTATCCAACGCCTCAAACGCGGACTTGTTCGTCGTCTAAACAATTGCAAGATCGCTTCCATAGCGCGGCGCGTCAGCCGCCGCTCGCCGCCCGCGTCGGGACAGCCCATCGTCTTCTTCAAGGCTTCCACAGGCATTGACGATCTCTCCTGGAACAGCGGTTTTCATCTCCTCGCGTCGTGGGCGCTGCGCCTGAAGGGAATCCCCGTCGCGTATTTCGCCTGCAACGCGGGGATGAGCAAGTGCGTGCTGGGGACGAATCGAGATGATGTTTACAGGGGGATGCCGTGCAGGTCGTGTGTGATGCAATCGAAGGCATTGTATACAGGTACACAGGTAGGCAGGTACACAGGTACACAGGTACACAGGTACACAGGTACACAGGTAGACACGTACACAGGCACACAGGTACACTGGTTTGATTTTCAGCGCGATGAGGAACTTGCATCTGCGATTTCGGAATTTTCGCTGAGCGAGTTGATGGCTTTCATCTGGCAGGATGTTCCTCTCGGCGCGTTGTGCCTGCCTGGACTTCGCTGGATTTTGCGTATTCATCATTTGACCGACGACGAGTCGACGCGGCATCTCCTGCGCGAATACATCCTCTCCGCATGGAACGTGGCGCGGCGGTTTGGGGACTTTCTCGATCGGACTCAGCCGCAGGCGGTTGTGGTCTTTAACGGCCAATTCTTCCCCGAAGCGACGGCGCGCTGGGTGGCGCAGAAGCGCGGCATCCGCGTCGTCACGCACGAGGTGGGGCTCCAGCCCGCTTCCGCGTTCTTCACCGATGACGAAGCGACCGCGTACCCGATCCACATTCCCGATGAATTCGAGTTGAGCGAGGAGCAAAACGCCAAACTGGACGCGTATCTCGCCAGACGCTTTCAGGGCGACTTCACGATGGCGGGCATCAAGTTCTGGCCTGACATGAAGGGGCTGGACGAGGCGTTTTTGCAAAAGGCGGCCGGCTTCAAGCAGATCGTCCCCATCTTCACCAACGTCATTTTCGATACGAGCCAGCCGCACGCCAACACCGTCTTCGAGGATATGTTCGATTGGCTGGACATGTGTCTCGAGGTGATTCGCGAACACCCTGCGACTCTCTTTGTCGTCCGCGCGCACCCCGACGAGACGCGCGTCCGCAAAGCGAGCCGCGAGACGGCCGAGGGTTGGGCGACCCAGCGCGAGGTCCGGAAAGAGGCGAATGTCGTCTTTGTGAGTCCGAAGGAGACGTTGAGTTCGTATGAGTTGATTCAGAAATCCAAGTTCGTGATGGTCTATAACTCGACCATCGGGCTGGAGGCTTCGATCATGGGCGCGGCGGTGTTGTGCGCGGGACGGGCGCGCTTCACGCAGTATCCCACTGTTTTCTTTCCACAGACAGCGGATGAAGTAAGACGAAAGATGGAAGAGTTTTTGAGAGCGGAGAGAATCGAAGTTCCACCTGAGTTCAAACGTAACGCGCGGCGGTTTTTGTATTATCAGTTGTTCCGCACTTCGCTGCCGTTCGGCGATTTTCTGGAGGCGTCGGTGCGGACGACGCAGGCGCGCTTGAAGTCGTTTGGGTTGGAGGAGTTGCTGGAGTCCGAGGCGGGGAAGGTGATTTTGGAGGGCCTGCTCGAGGGCGGGGGTTTTCTGTCGAAGGAAAACTGACGAATCCTGGCGCGGCTCGATCCGCTACAGCGCGCTCGTCCGTTCGGGACGGATGCCCACCTTGTCCGCAAAAAAGGCCTGGATGGATTTTATGTCCGATTCCATGTCATCGGTCAGGGAGAAGGTGGGGCCGATGCCGCAGGTTTTGGTGAGGCTGTCCACGTATCCGGTGACGATGGGGACGCCCGCCTTTCTGGCGATGTGATAGAAGCCCGTCTTCCATTCGTTGACTTTGTAGCGCGTGCCTTCGGGCGTGATGGTGAGGATGAAACGCTCGCTTGCGCGGAAGGCTTCGGCCATTTGTTCCACCAGCCCCTGCGATTTGGAGCGGTCCACGGGATAGCCGCCGCACCAGCGGAAGAACCCGCCGAAGGGAGGACGGAAGAGTTCGGCCTTGCCCATGAATCGGAAGTCTCCGCGCAGGCAGAGCGCCATGCCGAGAAAGATGATGAAGTCCCAGTTAGAGGTGTGAGGCGCGCCGACGATAATGTATTTGGGGATGTCGGGGATGCGTCCCTCCACGCGCCAGCCAAAAAGTTGGAAGAGGAGGCGGGAAAGACCGCGCAACAGGTCGGTCAGGATGGGAGTGGTGAAGATGGTCCGTTTCACGTTCCAACCAGCCAACATGCCGCCTGATGGCTATTCCCCGTTTCCGTGTAGGGCGGATCTTCGGATGTACATCGTTCAATCGCGATCGGACAGCGCGGGTGGAAGCGGCATCCGCTCGGAAGGCGAATCGGGTTGGGCGTCTCACCCTGCAAGATAACGCGCTCTCGCCGTAGGCGCGGATTGGGGACAGGCACGACCGATAGCAGGGCTTTGGTATACGGGTGTTGCGGATTTGTCAGTACCGAGGTAGTAGGGCCGATTTCCACAATGCGGCCGAGATACATTACAGCGATCCGATCGGCGAAGTAGCCGACCGTGCCGAGGTCGTGGGTGATGAGGATGATGGAGATCTGCCGCGTCTGGCGCAGGTCGGCCAGCAGGTTGAGGATCTCGGCGCGGATGGAGACATCCAGCATGGAGACGGGCTCGTCTGCGATGAGCAGGTGCGGCTCCAGCACGAGCGCGCCCGCGATGACGACGCGCTGCCGCTGTCCGCCCGAGAGTTGATGGGGGAAGCGGTGGATGTAATCCTGTGCGGGTTTGAGTCCGGCGTCCTCCATTGCCCTGGCGATGCGCGTTTCACGTTCCTGCTTGCTGTGGACGAGTCCATGCACGTCGAGCGGCTCGCCGACGATCTCGCCGATGGTTTGGGTCGGGTTGAGCGATTCGTACGGGTCCTGGAAGACCATCTGGATTCTTTGGCGCAACAGTTTGCGGTCATGCTCGCTGGCGTGGGTGATCTCTTTCGACTCGAAGACGATTTTGCCCTCGGTCGGCTCCTCCAGTCCCATCAACGTCAGCGCCAGCGTGGACTTGCCGCATCCGCTCTCGCCGACCAGCGCGATGACTTCGCCTTTTTGCAATTGCAGGTCAATCCCATCCACCGCGTGGACGTGGTCGACGCGGCGTGTGAAGAGGCTGGGGCGTCCCGCGAGGAAGTGCTTTTTGAGGGATTGGACTTCGAGGAAGTAATTCGTGTTCACAAAAGGTTTACTTATGCTTCAATTTTCTTCCGCAGGAATGACGAGCAGACGCTACATCCATCAGACCGACCCTGAACTCTATGTTTATAAATATCAGCCTGACTTTTAATTTCTCAGAACTACGTTCTTGCAACAAACTCCGCCAAAAGTGATTTCAACATATCAACCGCTTTACGCAAAGCGGGTTCTGTCATCTCTTTGAAGTATTTGCGTTTATGAATTGGCTCGTCAACTTTTCTCTCGCCTTCCAGCAAAGTAATAATATTCAAATCTACATCGAAATAAGATAGCAACGTATGGGTGGACGGACTGCCATAAATTACAGGTTTTAGAGGTTGCGAATAATCGCCCGTTAACTGGCTTTCTAGTTGAAGCAAAACGCATTTAAGATTAGGCGCAACCTGTTTTAGAAGCGTAAAGTCAACCAAAATTCTTTTTAGCATGCGTTTTCGGTGTAGGCTTTGCATTCAATCCCCATGACAAATTGACCGTCAATACTTACATGTACATCTGTTTTATGCCCGTAAAAATATTGTTCTATATGCGCTTTGATGTATTTCGCCACTTCTGTGGGGCGAATACGTTTTAAATATTCTGGCTTTAGTGGAATCCTTACGGTTTCTTTCAAAAAACTTATCCTATTTGGATGTCCGCCTAACTCTTTCCAAGCAATCTCAAGCAGATTTTTGGCAATGCTTTCAACAAGAATACCTTTAGCAGAACGAACTGCCCCGCCGTAGGCTCTGTTGCCTTCGTCATCATCTGCATGCGCCTTTTCATCAATTCCGCCAACTAGAATATTGTACGCTTTTTGAATTTCTGCGATGTTATAAGGCATGTTTGTTTGTTCCTTAAAACAAAGTGGATTCACAGGTCTTTCGCTTAAAAAATTGAGTAAATTGGAGATTGGTCAGGTACACTGCGGAGATGATAACTCCCCGCATAACCCAGGAAGCCATCGCCGATGT
>DAOUMJ010000144.1:0-11330 GCA_034411715.1 Anaerolineales bacterium
AGCGCACCCCTAAATATGGGATTGAAAATCATCTTACCCCCATATATGGCGTGTTGGAAATTCATGATTTCACCAAAATTTTAAGCGAAAGATCAGTTATGATATTGGTTCTTCGCCAAAGTCGGGCAATACTTGGGAATGGTGACATTCATGTACTCGCCCACCATGCTGCTGAAATTTGCGGGCATGAGAAACGATTCCAAGCGCGGCATTTCTTTGGTATTGAGTTGCTGGTTGACAAATCCCAGGAAATCCAGAAAATCCTGCATGGAACGGCGAATGTGATCGGATTTCAAGCCGTAAGGCAACGTGCAATTTGGATTGAATCCATTCAAGTTTAGTGAGCGTGGAATGCAGGCAAGTTTTTCGTCCGTGTTCATGGTCTCTCTCTCCTGTGCAGTTGATTTTACCCCGACCTCACCTTCCCATACTTGCCCTGCGACTATCGAAAGGTGGGAAGGTGGCTAATTCCAAACCTACTCAATCAACCCATGCTCCCGCGCGTACCTCACCAATTCCACGCGGCTGTGCAATCCGAGTTTATCGGATAGATTCGCGCGATGACTCTCCGCTGTGCGGACACTGATGCTCAACTCCTCGCCGATCTGGCGGTTGGTATAGCCCTGCACAATCAGTTTGAGCACTTCGGTCTCGCGCGGCGTCAGCGCTTCGGCGGATTTGGACATCGTGACAGTAGAGGGGACTTCATCCTTCAAGAGCGTGCGAACCATGGACGGGTCAACGTACAGGTCGCCGCGCAGGATGGTGTGAATGGCGGAGATCAATTCCGCCTCCGCGGCGCGCTTCAAAATGTAGCCCGACGCGCCCGCCTTCAACGCGGCTCGGAGCAACGCCTCATCTTCGTGCAGGGTCAGGATCAAGATCCGCAGGTCGGGAAAGCGCGGCGCGATTTTTTTCGTGACCGCGATCCCGTCCAGGTCGACCATGCTCAGGTCAAGGACGAGCACGTTGGGTTGAGTCTTTTCCACCAGTTCAATCGTCTCGTATCCGCCCGTCGCTTCGCCGACCAGTTCCATGCTCGCTTCGGAATGGATCAGCGCGCGCAATCCCGTGCGGACAATCGCGTGGTCGTCGGCGATCATAACTCTAATCATGGCAGGGCGCCTCGGCTTTTATCACCGTGCCTTTTCCAGGCGAACTCTCGATGGTGAACGTCCCGCCCAGCATCTCGACCCGTTCGCGCATCCCAAAGAGTCCGAGCTGTTCCTCGGTCACGATGGACGCGGAGACGAATCCCACGCCGTCGTCTTCGACAATGGCGCTCACGCGTCCATTCGTCCGCGTGATCAACACGTCCACGCGCGTCGCCTGCGCGTGGAGCGCGACGTTCGTCAACGCCTCCTGCACGATGCGGAACAGCGCGGTCTCGATCTCGATGGGCAATCGTTTATCGTTCATGCCCACCGCTTCGAACTCGACCTTGATGTTATTCTGGCGGCTGAATTCCTGGATGAATTGTCCGAGCGCCGTCACGAGACCAAGATGATCGAGACTCGCAGGTCGAAGGTTGACCGCCAGACGATGCAGGTTTTCCTGGATCATGTTTGCGGTTCGTTTCAACTCGGCTGTGCGCGCCTGCATCGCGGCGGGATCGCTTGCATCGCGCTCCAGCAGTCCGAGTTGAACCGTCAGCGCCGCCAGCAGCTGTCCCGATTCGTCGTGCAACTCACGGGACAGACGGAGGCGTTCGTCCTCCTGCGCCTTCATCAATCGCTGCGATAGCGCGTGCAGTTGGCGGTTGGTCGTGCGCACTTCATCGAACAGCCACGCGTTTTGAATTGCGACCGCCGCAAGGTTGGCAAAGGATTGAACGAGAATGCGCTTGTCTTCGGAAAAGAAATCCCTGCGCCGGCTGAGCATCTTCAGCGCGCCGATCGGTCTTTTGCTGAACGTCAGCGGAAACGCCGCATACGCGTTATACGTTCCGTCTTCGCCGTTCGACGATGGGATGTCGTCAATCGTTTTGATCGAACCATTTCGAGCCTGGGACTCCGACTCGAGTTCCCATTTCATTTTTTGGATGACGACCGCCTCGACGGGGATTCCGTGAACGGCGGACGGACGCCTCTCTCCTCCCTCGGGGCTGGGCGCTTCGACCCAAGCCGCATCCAGTCCCAGGCGGGTCACCGCCAGGCGGCAGATGGTGTGATAAATGCTCGCGATCTCGAAGTTATCCAAAAAGGTGCGCGATGAATCGTTCAGCGTGGAAAGTTCCTCGGCGCGCTGCTGCAACGCCTCCGACGCAGTGCGCCGCTCGATGGTCGCCGCGGCAAGGATCAGCGCGGTCAACGAAACGACCGCGGTAAACGTCTGCAAGAGAACAAGGCTGTCGTTCATCGACTCGAGCGAGAATGGACCCAATCCCTGCACCGTCCCCCAAATCGCGATTCCCGAAACGACAAAAATGGCGAGCGTCGCGCCGTGCTGTTCCAGCCTCAGCGCCGCCCAGATGATGAACGGGAAGACCAGATAGATCAACGCCTGATGGAAGATTCCGTCTGGCGGCTCGCTGCCAAAGACATACCACGTCACGGAGACCAATAGCGCGAGAAGGACGAATCCCTCCAGATATTGTCGGCTCTTTGACCGAAGGGAGGGCGGTTTCGCCCACACCAACAAGGCTGGCGCAACGACCAGCGCGCCAAGCAAATCCCCGATCCACCACGTGGACCAAATTGCCCACAACGCTGAGAAATCGCCGCGCCCAGTGAGCATCAGGGTAGTCGTCCCAATCGTCGCGCTGACGGTTGTGCTGAACACCGAAACCACCGCCAGCCCCACCGCATCGCGGATCCGATCCATGCTGTTGTGAAAGCCGATGAAGCGTTTCAATAGATACGCCCCCGCCAACGCCTCCAGCGTGTTGCCTATCGTCAGCCCCACCGCCACGGCGGGATCCGCGCCCGTGAGCAGCGATCCCAGCAGAACGCCCAGGCTGATCCCAGGCCAGACTTTGTATCCGAAGATCAGCAAGGCGGCGAGCGCGATCCCCGTCGGTGGCCAGACCGGCGAAGTGTTGAACTGCACGTACGCCATCTTCAATCCCACCCGCGCGGCGAGGTGGTAGATGACCGCCAGGGCGAGGATCTTGAGCAAATAGATTGCCAGGGTTTTTGGGTTTGATGGAGTGAACTTGGGCCACGTATTCATACAAAATAATTATATGCAGGAATTCCCCCTTATGTAAGTCGGCTCTCCTCTAAATAAAATGACAAATATCCTCGATTTTTTGATCTAGTTATAGTATTACTCCTCGTCGCTCATCCCGTCAGAAATGGGAGAGCCCTAAAAACATGACCTGGGATTACCCAGGCCATGTTTCGTTCATCGCGAAGGTTTTATTTCATCGGTTCAAATTTCAGCCCGAACACTTCCTCGCCATACTGGACGCGGATCGGTTCCCAACTGGGTTTTACTTTCATGCCCACTTTGAGTTCGTCCACCGATTCGGCCTTGATCTGTCCCATGGCTTTGATGTGGTTTTCGAATTCAGCCACGCCAAGGATGAGGAAGCGCTGGTCGAATCCCCACGGCAGGTTGAAGATTGCCGTGTAGGTGAGGAGTTTGGCGTTTCCCTGGGGCTTGACCTTCTCGAACTCGCGGCCTTTGCACTCCAGGCAGCGATCATGGTAGGGATAGTGCAACTTTCCGCACTTTTTACATTTGTAGGCGGTGATGGCAATTTCATGGCTCATGGCTGAACTCTCTTGAGAATGAAACATAAAACGTTGTTTCCGAAACCGCCGAAGTTGACCGTGAGACCGACCTCGGCGTTCTTCACCTGGCGGTTCTCCGGCAGTTCGCGGCGCAACTGCCAGACGATATCCACGACCTGGGCGACGCCGGTCGCGCCGACGGGATGCCCGCGCGCTTTCAATCCGCCGGAGAGGTTGATGGGAATCTGCCCGCCGAGGCGGGTCTTCCCGGACGCCGCGGCCTTTCCGCCCTCGCCTTTTTTGAAGAACCCGACGTGTTCGCTTTCGGCAATCTCCAAAATGGTGAAGGCATCGTGCAATTCCGCCACGTGAACGTCGGAGGGTTTCATCTTCGCCATCGCAAAGGCTTTTTGCGCCGCCAGCGTGACCGCCTTGAGATCGGTCGGGTCTTCGCGTTCGGCCAGCGTGTGGGTATCTGTCGCCTGCCCGAACCCGGCAATGACCACGTACGGCTTGCCGAGTTTTTTGGCGATGTCCGCCGGACACAAAATCAGCGCGGCCGCGCCGTCGCTGACCGGGCAAAGGTCGTAGAGGTGAAGCGGGTCGGCGGAGACCGGGTTGTTGACGACGGCGTGCGGGCTGTCGAAGATGCCGTCCCGGTCGAGCGCCATCTCGACGTGTGCGTACGGATTTCGCGTTCCCATCTCCTGGTTTTTCAGGGAGACGGCCAGCAGGTGTTCGCGCGTCACGCCGTATTTTTCCATGTACAGGCGGGTGAACATCCCGGCCATGCCGGGCAGGGTGATGCCGTAGGGATATTCCGCCTGGGGGTGAGTCATGGTGGCGACGAAATCGGTGGCGCGCCAGCCGGTGACCTCGCGCATTTTCTCGCCGCCCACCACCAACACGGTATCGTAATAACCGGAGGCGACAGCCAACAGGCCGTTTTTCACGGCGGAGCCGCCGGAGGCGGGACCGTTTTCCACGGTCTCGGCGGAGGCGGGAAGCAGGTTCAGGCGATCCGCCAGCGAACTGGCGATCGCGGACTGGCGCTGGAGCATCCCGCCGCCCATGTTGCCTACGTACACGGCATCCACAGATTTATCGCCCAGGCCGGCGTCGTCCAGCGCCTTCAAAGACGCATAGGCCAGCATGTCCATCAGGGTGTCTTCGTCTCGTCGGCCAAAGGGGATCATCCCCACGCCGATGATTGCAACGTCTCTCATGGCCTCATCTCCCTTTCAGCCCGGCGATGCGTTCGCGGATGGTCTCATCGTCGGCAAATTTTATATCGGCCATGGCCTCGTCCATCAATTCCTGCGGAACAGGACGGTCACCTACCACTAAGCGCGGCTTGGCTTTGAAGTAGATCTCGCGCGTCAAGCGCCACGAGTCGCCGCCGCCCAGTTCGTGCGGAATGGTTGTCTTTTCGAGCGGGTATTCGATCATCCAACGTCGGAAACCAATCGGGCTTTCGGCGACGATCAGCACATCCTCCTGGTTCAGATATTCCATGTGATATTCCATTTTGGCGGCGAACAGGTGCGAGCCGATGCGCAGGCCGCGATCAATCGCCAGCGTGTGATAGGACATGCCGACTTTCTCGGTCTCCATCCGCCCGTTGACGACGCCCACGAGAAAGCCGTCCACCTGCCCCATCAGGCAGTATTCGCTCTTGACGCGGTGGCGATACCAGGCCAGCAACTCGCCATAGAGACGCGCGCTGACGATGTCGTAATAATCCCGCTCGATGAACAGACAGGGATGAACCGACTTGAGGATGGCCGGGACATCCTCGCGGACCGCCTGCCGCACGACCATTTTCTTGCCGTTCGCCAAAGTGATGACCTTCGGCGGGTAGGGCGGCATTGGGTATTGCATGGGCCGCAAAACGGCTTCGAGTTCCATATCTACGGGCATTTAAAACCTCCAGTTATGGGTTTAGGGTTGAACGTTACGAGTTGAACGTTTCCAGTCAAAAGTCGAAGGTCGAAAGTTAAAGGTTGAAAGTCGAGAGTCAAAGGTTGAAAGTCAAAGGTCGGGATGGATTCATGCTGGCCGATGGCGATTACGGAGGAGCATGGCGATTGCGCCGATGGCTCCGACGAGGAAGGCGGCCGGGAGGAGCATTGCAAAGATCAAACTCAGGACTTCGTTCGCGGGGCTGTCTATCAGTTTCTGGAGCGCAATCGAGGTGGATGGATTCTGGGCGATGGAATCGGTAACGATGTTCAGGATGATGAAGAGAACCACGCCAAGAATCGACGCCAGGAGGAGGAACGTGAACTTCCTTACGGTTCGCCACGGATGGACGAAGGCGAGGATGAAGGCAATCGCGGCGAGGTAGGCTAGCAGGATGCCGGGCGGGTTGTCGTCAATTCCTACAGCGGCCGCGGCGATCCCCAGCACGACACAGATTGCCAGGAGAATGAACGTCTTGGTTCTGTTGGGCGGTGAGAATGCAACCATGGCTGTTTCCTCGTTCTGCTGACAGGTCTACGGTTGAACGTTACGGGTTGACTAATCGGTCAAAAGTCGAAAGTCAAAAGTCAGGGGGAATGGTGCAACCTGCCAGCGCTTGACCTTCGACCTTGAACCTTCAACTTTCAACGTTCAACGTTCAACCGAGATTCACCTTGCTCAACTTATTGATACTTTCCACATGCGCGGGATCGAAGGCGTCGCCGAACCTTGTTTTGGGCAGGGAGGCTTTCTTCGCCTGCAAAGCCTCGTACTCCGCGTCGTCCACAACGGCGACACAGCGCGCGATGGAGGATTCGCCGTCCACGAAGCGCCAGGGGAACATGCCGATCGTCACGCGGCGGTTGAGCAGAAGGTCAATTTCGCCGCCGAGACATTCGGCATGGATGATCCCATACGGGAACATCTCCAGGTGCATGAGTTGATACTTGGTGTCGTCGAAGAAATCCGCCAGCGGCATCCCGTATTTCTTTTTGAAAACCTTGTCGGCTTGCCGCGCCTGACGCGGCATCCAGTCGCGGATGATCGTGTTCATGGGATGGTCGGCGCTTCCGCAGTCCACACCGATCCAGCGTAACTTCTTTGCTTTTGCCCAATCGGCAAACTCGCGGTCGGGACCCGGGTGCATGACCATGTAGCGGATTTCGTTAGCCGTGGGCATGTCCCAGCCGAAGTGGTGGTAGCCGGTGTGGATGATGAGAATGTCGCCCTCACGAACATCGACGCGCTCCTCGATCATCCTGCTGGTGTACACATCGTAATCGCCGCAGGCGTCGCTCAGGTCAACGACCGCGGCTTCGTGGACGAGGTAATCCATCTCGAGCGAAGCGATGTCCTTCCCCGGTGTATGGAAATGGATTTCGCCATCCAAATGCGTGCCGAGGTGGTTGGAGTGGGTCAGCAATTGTCCATTCGCCCCGTTGGGCGCAAGGCGCTTGAAGTACTTCAATTGCAGCGGTTCGTAAGTGGGCCAGGCCGGGGTGGCAACGCCGAGAGGGATCGTAAGGTCAATGAATTTCATTGGGCTCCTTCCATTGTTCCAGGGTTCGCGTTTTTCTCCGCCTCGCAATCGCATAAAATCATCTGTCCTCCCATGGGCAAAAGCGTTCCCCCTTCATGTTCAGGCACGCGCCCGAATGGTATGAAGTTTATCCGGTCACATCCAGAGTAAGTGAGACAGGGATCGTTTGACATGGATTTTCCTTGCGTCTTCCATGATATGTCAACTGTTCGTTGAGCGATGAGCAAATGAAATCCGACGGGCAAGGCTGCCAACGATAAACACGCTCGATTATACTTCATGCGCGTATTTTCGCAGAAAAAACTGTGATAAGATTAAATTGTCAACCCACCTTGCACGCGGAGATTCGGAGAATGCAACCCCTGGAAAACATCCGTGTATTGGATCTCTCACGCGCCATGGCAGGCCCATTCTGCACGATGATGCTGGGGGATTTGGGGGCGGACGTGATCAAAGTGGAACTGCCGGGATCGGGGGACGAGAGCAGAAGTTGGGGACCGCCTTTTGTAGGCAAACCTTACGGTCCTTATCCGGGGGAATCCGCTTATTTCGTCTCTGTAAATCGCAACAAACGCAGCGTCACGGTCAACCTGAAAAGCGCCGAAGGACAGGAGATCGTCCGACGGCTGGCCGCCGTCTCCGACGTGGTGGTCGAGAATTATCGCACCGGCGTTCTGGACAAAATGGGGCTGGGATACGAGGATTTGCGCGCGTTGAATCCGCGCCTGGTGTACTGCTCCATCAGCGGCTACGGTCGCACCGGACCTTTCGCGGGCCGGCCCGGCTACGACGCGATCCTCCAGGCGGAGGGCGGAATCATGAGCATTTCCGGCCCCGTGGAAGGCCCGCCTTCCCGCGTGGGGATTTCCATGATCGATATCTCGACTGGGATGTTCTCGACAACGGCAATCCTGGCGGCGCTGCGCGTCCGTGACATGACGGGGGAGGGCCAGTTGATAGATATGTCCCTGCTCGATTCGAATGTCGCGCTCCTGGCGAACGTCGCATCCAATTACCTGATCGGCGGAAACGCCCCGCGCCGCTATGGCAACGATCACCCCAACCTTGTCCCCTATGGGGCGTTTCGCGCCCGCGACCGCTGGTTCGTTTTGGGAGTGGCCAACGACAAGCAATGGGGCGCGATGTGTCAGGTGATTAGGCATCCCGAATTGAAAGACGACCCGCGCTTTGCTGCCAACAGTGACCGCCTCGCCAATCGCGAGGCGCTAATGGAAATAATCAACGCGGCGTTTGTCACCCGCGATGCCGATGAATGGCTGGCGGAATTGGAAAAGGAGGGAATTCCCTGCGGCTCGATCAACACCATACCGGAAGTATTCAACTCTCCTCAAGCCCAGGCCCGAAACCTGTCATTGACCGTGGAACATTCCACCGCTGGGCCGATCAAAGTCCCCGGCTTTCCATATAAATTCTCGCAAACTCCAGCGGAAGCGCGCCTGCCACCGCCCCTTTTGGGAGAGCATACAGAAAAAGTGTTGACGGAGTTGTTGGGATACTCCGCCGGGGACGTGTTCCTTTTGCGAGAGCGAGGAGCTATTTAGAGCGTTATTTGAGACGACAATTTCTCGGTATCTGCCGGAATCCATTCGCCAATAGGAGACTCTCCGTGAAAGAATTTATCGCCGCTTGCGTTCAAATTTCCATCACCCCCAACGATGTGCAGGCAAATGTGGAGAAAGGAGTGGTTTGGCTTGAAAAAGCCGTCCGTGAACATCGCGCGGAATTGGTGGTATTTCCCGAGACAGTGACCACAGGTTACGAGACCGGCCTTAGCGCGGAAGAATTATGGGATTTGGTGGACGAAGCGCCCGGCGCCGTCACGCAAAAAATTCAGGATGCCGCGAAGCGACTGGGCGTTTACGTGGTCTGGCCGACGTATCGTCGCGGCGGACCGAGAGGAGCGGTCTACAACTCGGCCATCCTGATTGGTCCCCAGGGCGGGATCGCGGGCATCTACGATAAGACGCACCCCGCGCCGTGGGAGCGCCGCGTCAACGGCGGATGGGCGGAGATTGGTATGCGCGCCGATGTGTTCGAAACGCCGCTCGGAAATATCGGCATGACCATCTGCTACGACGGCGACTTCCCCGAACTCTCGCGCTTGCTGGCGGTGAAGGGCGCGGAGATCATCGTGCGGGCGTCCGCATTGCAGCGCAGTTACGACATCTGGTATGTCACTTCCGCCGCGCGGGCGTACGATAACCACGTCTACGTGCTTGCCAGCAACCTGGTCGGGCCGGACGCGTGCGGCAATTACGGATTCGGTCACAGCATGATCATCAATCCCATCGCGTGGCGGCTGGCGCAGGCGCGCGGCACGGAGGAGATCGTCTCCGCCAAACTCGACCCTGACCCGATGCGCTACATCGCCTGGGGAAGCAAGGCTTTGCAATCCTTCGATCATCTCGAAGACCGAAACCTGGAACTGTATAAAGATGGAATCTTGAAGGAGGCGCGCTCAAAATTTGAACCTGGAAGACGCGTTACGCGGTAGTGCGAGTGCTGCTGATGTTTGAAAAGATGTCCCTCTTGTCCGTCATTGCGAGGGTGTTCTTCCCGAAGCAATCCCCGACACTACCGCGAGGAGATTGCTTCGTCGGGAAGTGCGCCCTCCTCGCAATGACGGAAACAAAACGACGATCATGGACAACAGGAAAAATCCATTATGACAGTCACCAAAGTTGAAATCCGCAGAGGCGCTTATTACGACTCGGTGATCCTGATGCAGTTGCAGCGTTCCCTCGCGCAACAGCCCGGCATCGCGGACGCCGGGGTTGTGATGGGAACCAGCGCCAACAAGGAATTGCTGGAGCAAACCAACATGCTGGCTCCAGAAGCCGAATCCGCGAGCGCGGACGACCTCGTGATCGTCGTCGTCGGCGACGATGAAGCCTCGGCGCAGACCGCCCTCAGCAAAGTGGATGAGTTGGTTGCCTCCCGCCGCCGCAGTGGTGGCGAAGCGGATTATCGTCCGCGCAGCATCGAGACCGCCGTCAAAATGCTCCCGGATGCGAATTGGGTTCTGGTCTCCGTTCCGGGGCGATACGCGGCTGGCGTCGCGCGTCAGGCGCTGAGTTTCAACAAACACGTCTTTCTTTACAGCGATAACGTTTCGCTTGAAGACGAAATCGCGTTGAAGGAACAAGCCGTGCAAAAGGGACTTATCGTGATGGGACCCGATTGCGGCACCGCCATCGTCAATGGAATTGGTTTGGGCTTTGCCAATAAAGTCCGCAAGGGGCCGATTGGCGTTGTCGCCGCGTCTGGCACCGGCTTGCAGCAGGTCACGGTTCGCATTCACCAGATGGGCGGCGGCATCACGCACGCGCTCGGCACCGGCGGACGCGATCTTTCCGAAGCGGTCAACGCGGTCACTGCGCGGCAGGGACTCGATCTGATGGCGCGCGATCCCGATGCCAAAGTCATCGTGCTGGTGTCCAAGCCGCCCGCGTCCAAAGTGGCGGACGAATTGATCCGGGCCGCGCGCTCGATCCAGAAGCCGGTGGTGGTCAACTTCATCGGATACGCCAGCGCCTCGCGCCGCGTGGATAATATTTTCTTCGCGACAACATTCGATGAAACCGCCGAACTTGCGATTCGCCTCGTCAACTCGACGGAGGATTTCGGCGCGCAGCCGGATATTTCCAAATTCAAACCGGGCCAGCGATATTTGCGCGGCCTTTTCTCCGGCGGCACATTGCAATACGAAGCGTTGTTGATTTTGCAAGATTACCTGCCCGTCGTTTATTCCAACGCGCCGCTCGACAAGAAAAACAAACTCGAAGATTCCCTCGTCAGCAAGGAACACACCATCATTGATCTGGGCGAAGATGAATTCACGGTCGGACGTCTGCATCCGATGATGGACAACGACCTGCGGATTCGCCGCCTCGAAAAAGAAGCCGCCGACCCCGAAGTCGCGGCGATCCTTCTCGACGTTGTGCTGGGCTACGGCGCCCATGCCGACCCTGCGTCCGAACTGGCTCCGGCCATCGCGTCGGTGATCAAAACTGCTTCGGCATCCGGCAGACATCTGGAAGTGGTGGCGGTCGTCTCCGGCACGGACGAAGATCCGCAAGGGATGGAGAACCAGGTCAAGGCGTTGGAAGAGGCGGGCGCGCGAGTCGAAA
>DAOUMJ010000145.1:0-2023 GCA_034411715.1 Anaerolineales bacterium
AGCGGACGCATATCCGTGCTGACGGCGATCTCGGCTCTCGCCTGACCTTTGAGTCGTTCGCGCAGTTCTTCGAGCGCCTCGGCCCTTCGGCCAATGAGCGTCAGGCGCCCCACCCGCTCCGCAAGCAACTCCGCGCAGACCCGGCCGATGGCGCCCGTCGCGCCGACGACGGCGGCGCGCGCGTCCCTCAGGGGAATCTCCATTGCCTCCGCGGCGCGCTGGATGGATTCGACCGCGATGGCGACGGTGAAGGAATCGCCCGTCGTGACGGGAATCGCCAGGCGTTCCGCGATGGTCAGGCCGGCGTCGCCCACCACCGAAGTGAAGGCGCCCAGTCCCAGAATCTGCGCGCCGAGTTTTTCCGCCATGCGTCCCGTCTGCGCGATCTTGCGGTAGACGCGCTCCTCGGGCAGTTCCATCATCTGGCGCGGCGTGAGGGGACAGGCGATCAGCCAGCCGCGAATTCGTTTACCCGTGGCCGCGGAGGCGACGCCTTCGATCTCGGAAAGATAGACTGGGGGGAAATATTGGGAAAAGAATTCGATTTGTCGTTCGCTCAGCAGCCGTCCGAGGAAGGGGTATTTTCGCTGCACATCGCGCTTGACGCTGATGGGGTGGATGATGAAGGCAAAAGAGTCCATCACCAGGATTCCACCTCGGCGCTGTGGGAATCGTCCTCGCCGCGCGGGTAGAGGCGGCGGTGCAGGCTGGCGTTTTGCAAGCGGTGATGGTCGCTGTCCTCGTAGCGGAGATCGCGGTCTATGACGCGGCGTTCCTGCGAGGCGAACAATACCACGTCCGATTCGATGGTGCGGGCCGGGAAGACAACCATGCCCGAACCGATGCGGCAGTTGTGTCCCACACAGCCGCCCATGACCGGCCGGTTGGAGATGTTGAGTTCGGCGTTGCCGTCGCGGGCCATGATGGGGGTGGGGATGAGGTTGTAGTCGGTAAACGTGCTGCCCGCGCCGATGAAGGTGTTGCGCCCCACCACGCACATTTGCAGGCAGGTATTCTGCGCGATCATGGAATTTTCCATGACGGTGCTCATGAATAACGCGGCGCGGAACGGCAGAAATGTCCCGTCGCCGACGACGGAAAGCATCAATTGGACATCCTGCGAAATGTTGACGTTGTTGCCGATGATGCAGTTCTCGATCACCGCGCCGGCGTTGATGGTGACGTTGTCGCCGATGGTGGTGGGGCCGTGGATGACGGCGCGAGGGTCTATCACACAACCTTTGCCGACTTTTACCAGTTCGGAACATTCCAGCACCTGGCGGCCTTCGTAGAGGGACTTGGCGAGGATCTTGAGTTTGAAACCCAGGTCGCGGTTGAGGCGCGTCTCGAAACGCAGGCCGCGCCCAAAAAGGCCGAAGACGATGTCTGCCACGAAAACGTGCGCCCAGGAATCGATGGCGATCAGCGAGCGGCGCGGGACTTGAAACACGAGGTCGCCGCTCTGGTCGGCCATGTAGGTAGGGACGTGGTAATAGCCGACCTCCTTCGAGTCGAGGTTGACGACGAGCGGTTCCACGTCCGCGACGGGGCCGTGGGGGTAATACCACAAATCGGCAAGGTAAAGGTTGCCCGCCAGGGTGTAGGAGGTGGAAAGCGGCAGGGCGTGTTCGCGGAAGGCCGGGTCGTCGGCGGAGAAGGCGGCGCGGCAGGCGCGTCCCTTTTTGCGGGCCGCGGCGATGAAGGTTTTGATGTAATCGCGGTCGAAGAACAGGTTGTTGCGATGGACGAGCATGGCCTCGCGCAGGCGCGGCAGGGGTTCGCGCGGCGACAGTTCCATTTCGCGGGTGACGTAGGGCGCGAGGACGTTCCTCTGCCACAGCCAGAGGGGGGCATTCTGGATCCGCAAATCCCGCGCGGGTTCGTTGAACGGCGGGATGCGATTGGCGGCGGGGAGGATGACTTTGAGCATTTAGGCAAGAGGAGTCTGATCTATTTCCATGACGCACGCCTCGTCGCCTTTGGCGATGCAGAGGCTCTCCGTCACATCGAATATCTTACCACC
>DAOUMJ010000146.1:0-8606 GCA_034411715.1 Anaerolineales bacterium
CCGCGCCCGCCTGCAGAGGGTCAAGATCGTCTACAACAAGCCGATGGAATCCCTCGCCGAGGGGACGCGCCAACTCGTCGAAGTGACCGTTCCCTATACCCAGGCCTACCAGCGTTCCACGCGTAACGGCTGGCAGCCCAACCTGCGTCTCTACTACGAATCCGTACATTGGATTGACGCCATCGTGGAAGGCCCCGACGGGACACCCTGGTACCGCGTCTTCGACGCTTCGGGCGTCTACCACGTTTCCTCCCTGCACGTCCGTCCGATCCCACATGAAGATTTAAGCCCCCTCTCGCCCGATGTGCCGCCCGGCAAAAAACGCATCGAGGTCAACCTGACCACGCAGACGCTGACCGCTTTCGAATACGATAAACCGGTCTTCGAGACCAAAATCTCCTCGGGCGCCAATTACCCGCGCAAGCCGGGCGAAATCTCCACCATTACACCGAGGGGAGACTTTCGAATTTTCGAGAAAAAGCCCTCCGTCCACATGGGCAACGGCAACCTGTTCGCAGACGTGGACGACTACGAACTGCCCGGCGTCTCGTGGGTGCTGTACTTCACCGAATATGGACACGCCTTCCACGGCACGTACTGGCACGAAAATTACGGCACGCCCATGAGCCACGGCTGCATCAACATGCGTTCCTCCGAAGCGCGCTGGCTTTTTCGCTGGTCGCTCCCCGCGCATAAGGCGGAAGACCTTGCCACGAAGTATTATTTCCGGGATTATGGCACAGCCGTAAAAATTTATTACTAAATCATGCCCAATCTCACCTGGCCCGGCAAGAACCTCCCCGCGCCCGTCCCCGCTTCATTTCTGACCGAGGCCATCCTCTTTCCGCAGGGGCGCGGCTACCCCTCCGAACATCCCCAAAACCGACTTATCCTGGGGGACAATCTCTCCGTCATGGCTGGCCTGTTGCCCGACTATGAAGGCCGCATCCACCTCATCTACGCCGACCCGCCATTTTTCACCAATCGGAAATATCATGCCCGCATAGGCCAGGGGGAGGATTCGCGCAAACCCGCAGGCTGGCAATTGGCCGAGGGTTATCACGACCATTGGGACGGCCTCGACGCCTATCTTCAATTTTTGTACGAGCGCCTCGTTTTGATGGTCCGCCTGCTCGCGCCAAACGGGACCCTCTACCTGCACCTGGACTGGCACGCCGACGCCTACGCCCGCCTCCTGCTCGACGAACTGCTCGGCCCCGAAGCCCTGCTCAACGAAATCGTTTGGGCGTATCACGGCCCCTCGCCCATTCGCCGCGCCTTTAACCGCAAGCACGATACCATCCTCGCTTACGTCAAAGGCGCGGAGTACATCTTCAACGCCGATGCCGTGCGCGAGCCTTACCACCCGTCCACGGTGAAGGCCTTCGCATCCTCGTCCAAAGCGGGGTTTGGCAAGGTTCCCAACCTGGCGCGTGGCAAAGTTCCCGAAGACTGGTGGTACTTTCCTGTCGTGGCGCGCCTGCACAACGAACGCACAGGCTATCCAACCCAAAAACCCGAAGCCCTGCTGGAGCGCATCATCCTCGCCTCGTCGAATCCCGGCGACCTGGTGGCGGACTTTTTCTGTGGATCGGGAACGACTCCTCTCGTGGCTGCGCGGACGGGACGACGATTCCTCGCCGCGGACGAAACCTTCCGCGCCGTTCACACGACCCGCAAGCGGCTGGCTGCGACCAAATCCGCGTTCACGTTCGAGCGGGTTTCGACACCCTCCATTCGATCCGCGCCATCTACCATCCGACGCGGTTCGGGACAGGTGTTCGATCTTCAGTTGTCGAGCGATTCCGTCATTTTATCCAACCCGACTGATATTGATTACTGGGAAGTGGATCCCGATTGGCATGGAAAAACCTTCCTGAGCGCCGACCAGGCCGCACGTCCGGCGCGACGCGGGGAGATTCGGCGGGCGTTGAAAATAAAAACCGGGCGCAGGGTCTGCGTCCGGCTGGTGACGGTCAAGGGTCAGCAATTTCAGGTGGAATTACACGTCTAAACGATAACCCACACCGCGAATGGTTTTCAGGAAACGGGGGTTCTCCGGGTCTATCTCGATGGCGCGCCGCAGCCAGGAGACGTGCACATCAAGGGTGCGCGTGTCGCCCGTGTAGTTGGTATCCCAGACGCGTTTGAACAAGGCCTCGCGCTCGACGACCTCGCCGTGATGGTCGAGCAGGATGCGCAGGAGTTTGATGAGTCGGGGGGTGAGTTTGGCGCTCTTGCTCAGGCACTTGACGCGGCGCTTTTCCACGTCGAGGCGGATGGGGCCGACGTGGAGGAC
This sequence comes from Anaerolineales bacterium, assembly GCA_034411715.1. Lineage (GTDB taxonomy): Bacteria > Chloroflexota > Anaerolineae > Anaerolineales > Villigracilaceae > Denitrolinea. The sequence goes on from DAOUMJ010000146.1 coordinate 2,300, forward strand.
GTTCTTGCCGTCGCTCGGCAGCAACGGCTTGATGCGGTTGGCCAGTTTTTGCGCGGTGAAAGGGAGGGGCAGGATCGCGTCGGCCGCGTTCTTTTCCACTTCCACGCCGTTGGCGACGATGAGGATGATGGGCAGTTTGGCGTCCCGCTCGCGCAGCGACTGGCAGATGCGCACGCCGCTGCTCCGCAGCGAAGCGGCGTTGACCACCGCGAGGTGGGGCGCGATCTTGTCGAGGCGTTTGGAGGCCTCGCCGCCGCTTTGGGCGATCACAACTTCAAATCCCTTCTTCTGCAAATCGGGCGCAAAAGAAGGGACTTCGGTGTGTCGTCCTTCGATCAGGAGGATTTTGGCGTCTTTCATATTACGGGAGATAAGCGCGATTGAAAACTTTTCCGAACGGCGCTGGTTTTCTTTAACATTGCCGCCTGCATTATACACCAATTCTTAACAAACCGTTTCATTCTTTGGTACTGTAGCGCAAGTCTTAGACTTGCGCTGCAACGCGACATCTGCCGTTTGAAAGGCCTCGCGGATTCGACATCGCGAGGCCTCTCCAATTCACTGCTCACTAATCACTGATTACTGATCACTGAATTACGTCCCTTCCTCCCACGAGTTCAGATACTTGATCTGTTTCTCGGTGAGCGTATCAATCTGGATGCCCATGGCGTTCAGTTTGATGCGGGCGATCTCGGCGTCAATCTCGTGCGGCACCGAATACACGCGCTTCTCGAGGCTCTTCGCGTTCTTCACCATGTATTCCGCGGCCAGCGCCTGGTTCGCAAAGGACATATCCATCACGGAGGCGGGATGCCCTTCGGCGGAGGCGAGGTTGATGAGACGTCCCTCGCCGAGGATGTTGATCTTGCGCCCGTCCTTTGTCTCGTATTGATCCACGAACGGGCGGACGAGTTTCGGCTCATCCTTCGACATCTTCGCCAGGGAGGGGATGTTGATCTCCACGTTGAAGTGACCGGAGTTGGCGACGATGGCGCCGTCTTTCATCACCGCGAAGTGATGCTCGTCAATGACGTTGATGTCGCCCGTCACAGTGCAGAAGATGTCGCCGATCTTCGCGGCCTTCTCCATCGGCATGACTTCGTAACCGTCCATGACCGCTTCGAGCGCCTTGAGCGGGTCCACTTCGGTGACGATGACCAGCGCGCCCATGCCGCGCGCGCGGGAAGCGAGACCGCGTCCGCACCAGCCGTAGCCAGCCACGATGAAACGTTTGCCCGCGAGGAGGACGTTGGTGGCGCGGATGATGCCGTCCACGGTGGATTGTCCCGTGCCGTAGCGATTGTCGAAGAGATGCTTGGTCAGCGCGTCGTTGACGGCGATGACGGGGAACATGAGCATCTTGTCGGCGGCCATGGCGCGCAGGCGGATGACGCCCGTGGTGGTCTCTTCGGTGCCGCCCACGATGTCGGCCAGCAGTTCGCGGCGATCCTTGTGGATGGTGGAAACGAGGTCCGCGCCGTCGTCCATGGTGATGTGCGGCTTATGGTCGAGCGCCGCGCCGATATGCTTGTAATACGTCACATTGTCCTCGCCCTTGATGGCGTAGGTGGGAATCTCGTAGATGTTCACCAGCGCGGCGGCTACATCATCCTGTGTGGAGAGCGGGTTGGAGGCGGTCAGGACGAGGTCTGCGCCGCCTTCCTGGAGTGTGCGCGCCAGGTTGGCCGTCTCGGTGGTGACGTGCAAGCAGGCCGACATGCGGATTCCCTTGAGCGGTTTCTCCTTTTTGAAGCGCTCGCGGATCTGGCGCAGAACGGGCATTTCGCGCTCGGCCCATTCGATGCGGCGGCGGCCGCCCTCGGCCTGGTTGATGTCTTTGATATCGTAATTGCTCATGGTAACTCCTTGGTTTGAGAGAGTAGAGAGCAGATGAGTAGAGAGCAGTATGTCGGAGTCCAACGTCTCCAGACGTTGAGCGCAAAGTCGGGAGACTTTGCAGTCCGCGCGAGGAAATCTGCTCTCTGTTCTCTACTCTCTAATGATCTTGTCTAATTTACCGCCATCATCGAAATGTTCGCGGAAGCGTTCGACAAATTGTTCGCGGGTGTACGAGTGCGCCTGCGGGCCGCGCTGCTCGAGACAGTAGACCGCGGCCAGCGAGCCGATCTCGCCGCACAGTTTCCAGTCGAAGCCGTGGCTGTAGCCGGTGAGGAAGCCGCCGCGGAAGGCGTCGCCGACGCCGGTCGGGTCCACGATTTCGCGCTCAGGGACGGTGGGGATGAGGATGTCGTCGCCGTTTGTGTAGAGGTTCGCGCCGTCTTTGCCGCGCGTTACCACGACAACCTTCACGTGTTGGAGCATCTGTTTCAAGTCCCAGCCTGTTTTCTTGGAAATGAGACCAAATTCGTAATCGTTGCAGAAGAGGAAGTGCGCGCCTTCCATGTCGCGCGCCAGGTCCGCGCCTTCGAGTCGAAGCACCTGCTGGCTGGGATCGTAGAGATATTTTAATCCCAGTTCGCGGCATTCAGCGGGGAATTTCATCATCGCGTCGGGTGCGTTGGGCGAAACAATGACGAGGTCGGGTTTCTGTTTCAAATCTTTGAGGGATTGGCTGGCGGCGTGTCCCATCGCCCCGGGGTAGAACGAGGCGATTTGAGCGGAATCCCGGTCGGTCGTCGCGAAGAACGAGGCGGTGAATTGCCCGGGGACGACCTCCATCAGGGCGGTATCCACGCCTTTCGATTCGAGCCAGGCGCGGTAGTCGGCGAAGTCCTCGCCCACAGTGGCCATCACGCGCGGACGTTCGCCGAGCAGGGCCATCGTGTACGCAATATTTGGCGCCACGCCGCCGCGCTGTTTGGACATGGAATCGACCAGAAACGAGAGGCTGATCGAGGCCAGGCGTTCGGGCAGGATCTGTTCCTTGAACAGGCCGGGGAAGGTCATCAGGTAATCGTAAGCGACCGAACCAGTGAGAAGGATATCCATGCAATGTCTCCGCATAAAAAGACGCCCTCTTCGGAGAGCGCCATGTTATATCTAAAGCGGGCGAGAGTTTATCACGGAGGGGAGGGAATGTAAAGGATTTGCTTGACACCCCCTTCCTTTCCCGTTATAAGCGCCCCATGAAATTCCGCCGCCTCATCCTGGCCTTCGGGCTGGTTGTCGTGCTATTGGCCTGTTCCTTCGTCCCCACACTTCCGCCCAATCCCTTCGGCCCGACCGTCACTCCCTCCGCCACCTCCACACCAACGGTGACGCCCACCTTCACCCCCTCGCCTACGCCCGTCCCCGCGGCGCGCGTCGAGAGCGGCGACCGCGCCCTCTTCAACGGCGACTACGATTCCGCCCGCCTCGAATATCAACAAGCCTACAACCAATCTGCTGACGCAGAGATTCGCGCCGAGTCCCTCTGGGGATTGGGGCGGACCGAATTCGAGGCGGGAAATGTCGGCGCGGCGATTGAGCATCTCAACCGATTGATTACCGAACACCCTGGCAGTCTTCGCGCCGCGCAGGCGCATTTTCTGTTGGGCGAAATTTATTTCGCCGCCAATCGCCACCCAGAGGCCGCCGCGCAGTACGGCGAATACCTGTCCCTGCGGCCGGGGATTCTCGACGCGTACGCGCTCGAACGTCAGGGCGACGCGTATTTCAGCGCGGCCCGGTACGTCGAAGCGTTGAACGCCTACAACGCCGCGGCGGTCGTCCCGCGCCTCGGAGACGGGGTCGAACTCCAGGTCAAGATCGGGCAAACGCGCGCCGCCCTTGGCGATTACGCCGGCGCGCTGGCGCAATACGATTCCATCGCCCAAACAGGCAACGATTTCATCAAAGCGCAGATGGATTATCTCTCGGGTTCGGCCTATAAGTTTCTCGGCCAGGCCGACAAAATGAACGAACGCTTTTTGCACGCGGTGGAAAATTATCCCGTCTCATATTACTCTTTTTTGAGCCTGGTCGAACTCGTGGACGCGGGCGCGCCTGTCAACGACCTCGACCGCGGCCTGGTCAATTATTTCGCCGGGAATTACGAAAAGGCGCTGGAACGCCTGGAGATTTTTATTGCCGCAGGCCTCGATGGCGATGGCACGGCGCGCTACCATCGCGCGCTCACGCTGGCGAAATTGCAAAGATACGAGGATGCCGTCGCCGCGTTCACCGAGTTTACCGTCAACTATCCCGCCCATCCAAAATGGGCCATCGCCTGGTACGGCGACCTGAACGCGCCCGCGCTCACGCCCGGCCTGGCCTTCATACAATGGTATCGCCTCAACCAGCACAGGCAGGCCGCGCAGACCCTGCGTAACTTCGCGGCCATTGCCCCTTCCAGCCCGCTGGCCATCGAATACCTGATGACCGCGGCGCGCATCCTCGAGCGCGGCGACTACCTCGAAGAGGCCGCCATCCTGTGGGAGACCATCGCCGACCAGTTTTCGGGCGACAGCCGCGCCGGGAACGCGGTCTTCCTGGCGGGCGTCACCTTCCACCGCCTCGGTGATTTTAAGCGCGCCCTGGCCGATTTCCAGCGCTCCCACCTCCTTTCGACGGATTCCGCTGGCCGCGCCCGCGCCCTGCTGTGGATCGGCAAGGCGCAGGAAAAACTGGGGGACGCCGACGCCGCCCGCGCCGCCTGGACCCAGGCCCAGAGTTTGGATTCGACCGGCTACTACAGCCTGCGCGCCCGCGACCTTCTGCTGGGACGCGTCCCCTTCGAGCCCGCCTCGTTCCTGGACCTCGAGGTGGATCTGGCCGCCGAACGCGTTTCCGCCGCCGCGTGGGTGCGTCTTACCTTCGGCCTCCCCCCCGAAACCGACCTCAGCGGCCCCGGCGCGCTGGCCTCCGACCCGCGCTTCATCCGCGGCGCGGAATTCTGGCAACTTGGCCTCTACAACGAAGCCCGACTCGAATTCGAAAACCTGCGCCAATCGGTCAGCGCCGACCCGGCCGACACCTTCCGCCTCGCCAATTACCTGCTCGACCTCGGCCTGTATCGTTCGGGCATCACCGCCATTCGCCAGGTGTTGACGCTGGCTGGCTATGACGAACACTCCGCCTCGCTGCAGGTGGCCGATTACTTCAATCACGTCCGCTACGGTTTGTATTTCCGCGAGTTGATCGAACCGGCCGCGCAACTCAACGGCTTCGACCCGCTCTTCCTGTTCAGCGTGGCGCGGCAGGAGAGTCTCTTCGAGGGGTTCGTCCGTTCCACGGCGGGCGCGCGCGGGCTGATGCAGATCATCCCCACCACCGGCGCGGACGCGGCCTCGCGCATGGGCTGGCCGCTTTCCTTCGAGCCGGACATGTTGTATCGTCCCATCGTCAGCGTGAAACTGGGGGCGTATTATCTGGCCAGCAATCGGATTTACCTGAACGGGGACACGTACGGCGCGCTGGCCGCCTACAACGCCGGTCCCGGCAACGCCCTCGCCTGGCAGGGACTGGCGGGCGGCGACCCCGATCTCTTCCTCGAGGTCGTCCGCCCCGCTGAGACGCGTGATTACATTCGCGGGATTTACGAGATTTACAATATTTATCGGATGCTGTACAGCCCGCTTTAACACAGAGACCCGTTTTCTGCAAGAAAACGGGTCTCTGTACTTGTGCGCCTCACCCTCCCGCCCTCGAATAATTCACGGTCAATTATGTAGCCCGTGACATTTACAGGCACTGCCCTGTCGTTAATTATGCACTGGCTCGTCCAGTTGTTATCGGTTTTGCAGTTATATTCGACGTCCCCCGGATACCCGGAAACATAGACGGCCTGCCAGCGAAGAGGCCCTGTAGGTTTCCATGAAAAAAGTACTTCCGTAGGGGAATAATTCCAGTCAACTTGCAGATCATCGGCAATGTCCGCCGCACACCCGCCCCCGCCCCCCGGCGGCGCCGTCGGCACCACCCCAACAGGACAGCACTCCCCATATCCCCCATACGCTGTGCCATTAACACAGCAGTAGTGACCAGGGCCGCAAGAGCATGATGTTCCACCAGAGCACTGACAGTTAATTTGTCTGAAACCTGGAGGATTACAATTATGACAATAATTAATTAGACAGTTCTGCGGGTCTAAGCATTGGGCAACAACCGTCGCCGGTGTAAAATGCATTGAAAACAGCAAAAGAAGAAAGACAATTACCGACAATGTTCGCTTGTGTAAAATGAGACCAATTATCCTTTTGAAGAGCATATATTCATTCTACGCGTTATCCAAGTGGTAAATCAAGCCCTATTCTTTGTACTGTTTATCGACTGATCTTTCGCTTAAAATTTTGGTGAAATCATGAATTTCCAACACGCCATATATGGGGGTAAGATGATTTTCAATCCCATATTTAGGGGTGCGCTT
>DAOUMJ010000147.1:0-10822 GCA_034411715.1 Anaerolineales bacterium
TTAAAGAACAATCGGCTACGTAATTGCCAGATTCGCACTGGCTACGTGTCTACCAGATTAATTCATCGGCTACGTGATTACCAGAGCTTACAACAGGTATACAGGTACACACGTAAACTACGAAACACGGAACACGCAACACGCAACACGTTTTCTCACTCATCACCATTTTGGAAACCACCATGTCCCTCCCTCAAGAAACCCTCCTCCAAGACGTCCCCGAAAAATCCCGCCGCGACTTTCCGCGCATCGTCAACCGCCTGCTCGGGCAAACCTTCCTCTATCAGGACGTGAACGATGACAAGGATGACTATTACTTCGTCCATCGCCACCGCGCCGTACTCGAATCCGTTCTCGCACTGACAGGCTTCAACCTCCTGCACGATGACTATCATCGCATCTTCCAGGTCGTCTCTGAATACAGTTACAGCCGCGCCCGCTACAAACTGGATGAATCGCTGATGATCGTCGTACTCCGCAAACTCTACGAAGACAAAACCGAACACCTCAGCCTCGCCAGCGACCCCGTCGTTACCATCGGCGAAGTCCGCGAAGAATACCGCACCATCACAGGTAAAGAACGCGACCTCGGCATGGGACAATACGAGACTCTCCTGCGTCGCCTGCGCGCCCTCGGCTTGATTGACACCATTGACGGGCGCAACATAGACGTCCGCGACGGTGAAGCGCGATTGCGATTACGCGGTTCCGTCCGCCTGATTCTTCCCATCCAATCCGCCACCGAACTGGAAGCGTGGCTGAGAAAATATCGTGCAGGTGAAAGCGAATCCGATCCAGAAGAAGATCAAATGTAGCGTGTTCCGTTTTATACTTGCGTGATCGCGAACGCGCTTCCCAAAATGTGATCTCGCCAGTGAAAGTCAACCTACCCTTCACTCATTCCACGGAACACGCTACACGGAACACTTCTCCCACGAAACACGCTACACGTAACACGAATCCCCCCTCGAAAGGAATTTCCCCATGAACTACCAAGACTGGCTCCCCACCGTCCCTCCCGAAATCACCAACGACCCGCTGTGGAATATGGAAGTTTATCGCTTGGGCGTTCTTGTCGGCGACATTGCATGGTTTGATGTCAGCAAATTGATTCAAGACCCGCGCATGTTGAAACTCTCCGACCAACTCTACAGCGCGGTGGGAAGCATCAGTGCCAACATCGCCGAAGGATATAGCAAAGCATCGAAGAAAGACCAGGCGCGTTTCTACGAATACAGTCTCGGCTCCGCCCGCGAAGCCCGTGACTGGTACTTCAAAGCCCGCCACGTTCTCCGCAACGAAGTCGCCTTCCATCGCATCCGCCTCCTCGTCCAAATCATCCGCCCGTTATTAAAACTCGTCCCCGAATTCCGCGGCAAAAAAATCGCCGAAGAACAAGCCCACTACCAACCCTACACGTTGGAATCTCTACTCGAAAACATCCCGCTTCCTGAGTAAAAAGTACACAGGTACACACGTAAACACGTTCTGCCGTCACCTAAACGGAACACGCACCACGCAACACGTTTCCTCCTCAAACCCAATTCTGGAACACCCTCATGAAACTCCTCACCCGTATCCGCCTCCTCAACTGGCACCTCTTCGAAAACACTACCATTGACTGCCAGGGCACCACCTACTTCATCGGCATCAACGGCGCAGGCAAATCCACTGTTCTCGACGCGGTTCAATTCGCCCTCGTCGGCGGACAGCGCGACGTGCGATTCAACCAGGCCGCGCTCAGCGGCGGCAAGCGGACTCTCGCCAGTTACGTGCGCGGCGAACTCGGAACCGAAGGCCAACGTTATTTGCGCGGCGACGCGACAGGAGTTGTTGCGCTTGAATTCAAAAACCCCGACGGCACATACTTCACACACGGCGCGGTCATTGACGCGTACGAAGACGGGCGCGCTCCCGACGTGGCGTACTTCATCGTCCACAATGCCGCGCTCAACGACAACTGGTTCTTCAAAGCCCCAGGTCAACTCTTCGACACGCGCGCATTCAAACGCCACCTCGAAAATTTTGCCCTGCCTCCAACTGCCAGCGCGCGCGTCTTCACCCGCCTCGAAGATTACCGCGTCCACCTGCTCAACCGCCTCGGCCAGCTCAAAGACACCTTCCCCGCCAAAATCGTCAAAGGTCTCGCCTTCAGTCCGCTCACCGACATCCGCTCCTTCGTCCACAACTACCTGCTCGACGAAAACCTGCTGGATGTCAAAACCCTGCAAGCCCAACTCGACACCCTGCGCCACTTTGAGTCTCTCGCCGCTGATGTCCGCGAACGCATTGACTCCCTCACCCGCATCGAAGACCTCGACAAGGAACGAATCGCCAATCGCCGCCGCCGCATCACCAACACCTACGTTGCCCGCCGCGCCCAGGCGGACGTTTATCTGGATGAACTAAAAACGCGCCGTCTCGAACTGGACTCCGCCAAACTGGAATTTCACCGCGACGAGATTCAGCGCGACGACCTCACCCGCAGCCTGCGCTTTGCCCAATCAGCCTTGACCGACGCTGAAATCGCCCTCCGCACCGACCACACCGCCCAACGCGAAAAAGAACTGCGCGACAAACTCACATCCCTTGCCGCCGAAATTTCTCTCCTCACCCAACGTCAAACCGACTTCGACCGCTCCCTCGCTGCCGAACTCACCGACGCCAAAAAACTCAAAAAACTCCTCGCCTCCGACAAACTCGAAATCCCTCCCACCCTCGAAACCTTCATCTCTGACGCCATCCAACGGAACACGCAACACGAAACACGCACCACCCAACACGCAATACGCAACACGCAACAATCCCTCACCACCCTCGGCGAAACCTACTCCCGCGAACGAACCCTCCTCAACGAACAAGCCATCCAACTAAAAACCGAAGCCTCCCGCCTCGAAGACGAAATCCGCAAACTCCGCACAGGCGACCGCGAAACCAGTTACGAAGCCGAATCTCCCAACGCCGCCCGCCTGCGCTGCATCCTGCGCGCCGAACTCGGATTGGGCGCAAACGAAGTCACCTACCTCTGCGACGTTCTCCAAATCCCCAACCCCGAATGGCAAAACGCCATCGAAGGCTTGCTCGGATTCAACCGCTTTACCCTGCTCGTTCCGCCTGCCCATTACGACGCCGCCATGCAACTCTACAGCAGGCACAAAGACATGATTCACGGCGCGACGCTGTTGGATACCGAATCCATCCTCCAACAAAAAACAGAACACGCAACACGAACATCAAACTCCCTCGCCTCGGAAATTCAAACCGACCATCCTGCTGCCCGCGCTTTCATCAACATCATTTTGGGCAACTATGTGAAGTGTGACACCCTCGAACAACTCCGCAATCATCGCACCGCCATCACCCAGGAATGTTTCGTCCGCCGCAACTTCACCGACAGCCACCTTAGCCCGCAGGTTTACAAACGCTGGTTCATCGGTGAACGCGCCGCGCCGCGTCAAATTGAACAACGCGAAACTCGCATTGATGAAATCGCAAACGAACTGAAAAATCTCAACAAGCGCGAAACCGCCCTGCGTGAACGTCTCGCCCTCACCCGCGACAAAATCCGCCCGCTCATCGAACTCGAACACAACCTCGAAACCCTCGCCATCCTCCCCGAACGCACCACGCAACACGCTACACTCGCCAAAGAACTGGAGCAACTCGACTTGCTCACCGTCGAAACCCTCAAAGCCGAAGTGGAAAAATACCAGCACGAGCGTGACGAACTGCAAAGCGAAGTCTCGACCATCGAGCGGAGGCTTGGAAACCTCGAAGAGAAGATAAAGCAAATCGAAACAGAATCCCTCCCAGGTCTGGAAAGAAGCGCCGACGAATCTCTCCAAAGCGCGGAATCCTTCCTCGTCCAGGAAAACGCCGATGAGGAGACAAAGTCGGATGTCCAAAAAGAATACGAACGCCGCCGCGAACGCCAGCCGCTCGAAGTAATTTTACAAAACGCCAGCCGTTACGAAAACGATTACCAAACCGCCGAAGGGCGTTCGCGCGACCGCCTGCGCGAAGCCAAACTCGCATACTCCATGCGCTACGACTTCGGCACCGATGACACGGAACACGCAACACGCTACACGGCGGAACGCGACAAACTCGTCAACTCCGAACTCCCCAACTACGAAACCCAAATCGCCCGCCAGCGCGGACTCGCCGAACAGGAACTCGTCGAAAACTTCATCCACCGCCTGCGCGAACAAATCGAAGACGCGCGCCAGCAACTCGCTTTTCTCAATAACACACTTGCCAATCTGCGCTTCGGCGGCGAACGCTTTGAATTCATCACCCAGCCCGCGCCCGCCCTGCGCCAGGTTTACGATATGGTCATGGACAGCCAGCGCATCATGGGCGATTCGCTGTTCGAATCGGATTTCCGTCAGAAACACCAACAAGGCTGGGACTTGCTCTTCGAGCGCCTCACCAGCGCGCACGACGACGAGAACGCCGAACTGCGCGAGTTGCAGGATTACCGCAACTACCTGCAATACGACATCCGCATTCACTACCCCAACGGCGACCGAGCGCTGCTGAGTCAAATCAATGCGAAAAAATCTGGCGGTGAGACCACCACGCCCTTTTACGTCGCGATGGCCGCGTCGTTCGCCCAAGCCTATCGCCTGAATCAATCCCGCCCCTCCGACACCATCCGCCTCGCCCTCTTCGATGAAGCCTTCGGCAAAATGGACACCGCCCGCACAGCCAGCGCTCTCCACTTCATGCGTGAAGCGGGCTTGCAAGTTCTCCTCGCCACCCCGCCCGACAAATCGGGATCGCTCCTCCCGTACGTGGATAGCGTCTGCACCGTCGTCCGCAAAAACAATCATTCCTTCGTCATTGAAATTGACAAGAGCGAAATGATGGAAAAACTGGAGAGCCAGTGATGAATCGGCGGCGAGTAGGCGGCGGGTCTCGACTGCGAAGCGCTCGACCATCGCCGCCGTATCGAGACCCGTGTTGCGTGTTCCGTCTGTTGATTGAAAGATGATGGATTTTTCCTTCGCCCCCTCGCCTGATGTGACCGTCGTGCTGAATGCCCTGCTCGACATCCTCGAACGCCGCCCCTCCAAAAACGGAACACGCACCACGCAACACGAATCCACGCAACACCGAGCCACCAAAATCACCCTCGCCAACCTCCCCCTCCCAACCTACTTTTCCCAAACCGACCCAACACCGCGCCTCACCGCCAACGAACAATTCATCACCCTCGAAAAAAGCGGCCTCGTCAAACTCACCTGGCTCCCAAACGAGAAAAACCACATCCTCCAATCCGTCACCCTGACGGAACACGCACCACGCAACACCCCAACGGAACACGCACCACGCAACACGCTCTACACCCTTCTCAATCGCGTCCCTCTCGCCACAAATCGCTCCCGCCTCGAACAACTTCTTCTCGCCGACAAATTCCGCTTTCAAGATGACTGGCGCGCGCGAGCGATTAACTACATCTCGAACCAACTCAAAGCCGAAAAATCTCCCGCCCCCTTCAGCCTCACCGATTCCAACCTGACCCTCGACCTGCTCGCCGTTCTACAGGCATTACCCACACTGACAGCCGAGACTCCCTACCGCGTCTTCAGCGTCCGCGTCTTCAACGACAGCAAACGCCTCGAAGCCATCAAAAGCCAACTCGTCAGCCTCGCCCGCCTTGGCAACCCCGAATGGAAGCGAATCCTCGCCGAGGAAGTCCTGCGCGAACTCAATCTTGTCGCCAATCCAAGTTATATCCATCTTGCGGGCAACTGGCAACTCGCCACCGAAAGCGGCGAAATTCTCAACCTCAATGGCTTCACTCCCTCAATCGGATTCCCCGCCGCGCAAACCTCCTCCCTCCAATCCGTCCGCGCCGAATCCGTTCTCTGCATCGAAAACCTCACAACTTTCCATCAATATATCCAAACGAAACACGCAACACGCAACACGGGGAACGTAGACAAGTACACAGATACACACGTAAACGGAACACGCACCACGCACCACGCCGTCCTCTGCACCCACGGCAACCCCTCCCCCGCCATCCGTCGTCTCCTGCGCCTTCTCCCCGAAGCGACTCCCATTCACCTTTGGTCTGATTTGGACTACGGCGGATTCAACATCCTCGCCCATCTCCGTCAGCAAGTTGACCCGCACGTCCAACCCTACCTGATGGACATCGCCACCTTCGAGAACCACGCCTATCTCTCCCGCCCTCTCACCCAATCCGACGCGCGCAACCTCAAACGCCTCCTCCAAAATCCCATCTTGAAAAACGTTCATCACACCATTGAACATCTCCTCAAACGCGGGCTAAAATTGGAGCAGGAAGCCATTCAACCCTCGACGGAACACGAAACACGCAAAACGTAACACAACCCGCCCAATGTCCTCCACCGCATCATTCCACGTCCTCGACCTCCTGCGCGCCATGCTCGGCGCGCAAGCAGACTTCCGCCCGGGTCAATGGGAAGCGATTGAAGCAGTTGCTGTTCAGAAAAAGCGCGCGTTGGTTGTTCAGCGCACGGGATGGGGGAAAAGCCTCGTCTATTTTCTCGCCCAGGTTGTCCACGCGCAGGGCGCGTTCGAGCAGTTCGAGGGAACGGGTGTAGCGCTTGTGGGTGTAGTGATGATCGGCCAGGGCGCGCAACGCGCCGAGGTAGGCTTGCGTCAGGCGGCGGCGCTCGGGGAACAGCCAGTCGTAGTAAAGATTTTGCAGGTATTCGGCGCTGTACAGGTTGACGGCCTGTTCGAGGAAACGCGCGCCCGCCTCATCGTCCGCGGCGACGCGGGCTTTGGCGAGGGCAGAGTCGAATTCGTCCACGTCAATCGAAAAGCGCGCCGCGTCGAGGCGATAGTCGCCTGCTTCCACGAGGATGAAGCGCGGGGAGTTTTCGTTCATCTTCAACGCGTTTCGCAGGCGGGACAGCGCGGTGTGGAAGGCGGTCAAGCCGCGGCCTGCCTTTTCCGCCCAGATGGCGTCGAAGGCGCGATCGGCCGAGATGCGTTCGCCGCGAAATGTGACGAAGTAAGCCAGCAGGTCGCGCGCTTTGGCGGAGACCCAGCGTTCCTGTGAAATTTCCTCGTCTCCCGCAAAGACGCGAAAACTCCCAAGACATTTGATTTTGATCACAGATTGATCTGCGATGGTGATCGTTTTTGCTCTTTTTCCGTCAGGCAGATTTTCAAGCACTCGATCCAAAAACGGACTCGCATATCCCGCCTCTTTCAACGCGTTGCAAACCACGCGGCTGCGCTCGCCCTGGTCAATGAATAGTTGAATAGCACGCGTCGGCTCGATGAGTTCGAGCGCGGCGCAGGCATGTTGGACGCCCGTCTCTTTTCGATCCGTGACAAGATGAATATAGGCCAGCCCGAAATAGACCATCGCCAGCGGGATGCGGAACTGGCGTCGCTGGCCCGTTTGCGCGAGTTCGGTGAAGAGATTTTCGGCGCGGTGGAGTTGATTCTTTTCCAACGCGACATCTGCCAGCACGCTGCGGCAGACGAAGGCTTCGTACGCGTCGGGGCTTCCCGTGTACGCCCACAACGCGCCCTCGGCCAGTTGCCAGGCTTCGTCCACGCGCCCCTGGCCGTAAAGATTGTAAGCGAGATAACCCGTCGCCATGAGTTGCTCGTAGGAGGCCATGCCAAGTTGACCCGCGAGTTCCACAGATTGGCGCAGGGCAGCCTCGGCGCGGGCGGTCTCGCCGCGACGCGTCAGAACGTTTCCAAGCGCGGTATAGGCGGCGGGAAGCAATTCGTTGAGGTGCAGGGTCTGCGCGATTTCGAGTCCGCGTTCGGCGTAGCGCAGGGCGGTTTCGAATTCGCGCCAATACAAATGCGGTGAGACCAGCGACAAACATGCCTGCGCGGTGGTGGGAGAAAGTTCGTCGGGCGCGAGGAGTAACGCTTCCTGCGCGTATTGCGCCGCGGACTGCGGGTCGCCGTGCCACCAGCAGATCTGGCCGAGCGATTGCAAAAATCCCGCCCGCGCCAACGGCGAAAGGATGGACGATTTGCGCGCTTCCTCGACGGCCTGTTCGGCGAGTTCCTGTCCGCGATCCATGTCGCTCAAAAAACCCGTGCTTTTTGCGAGCGCCATCAACGCTTCGGCGCGGGCGGTGGGATCGTTTTCGGGCGCGGCCGCCAATGCTTGCATCGCGAGCGCTTCCGCCTGGCGGTAATTGCCCTGGGCGCGATGGACTTCGGCCAGACGCGTGAGCGCGCGGCTGACGCCCGAGTCGTTTTTCTGCTGGGCGAAACAATTGCGCGCATCCTCGTAAGATGTGATGGCAAACCCCGCTTCTCCGAGCCTGCGATGCGCGTTGCCGAGTTGCAGCAGCAATTCTGGATTTGCCCGCAAGGTTTCAACAGAAAGCATGTTGAGATAGCGATGCAGGACTTCGACGCGGCCGCGTTCGACGTAATCGCCCGCGAAAATGGAGGCTACGCGCGCGGCGGACGCAAAATCTTCGGCGGAGGCGTAATGCAGGAACGCGGCTTCGTATTCGTTCCGCGACTCATAATGCACGCCTGCGCGTCTTTCCAGGACTTTGAGTTGGTCGTCATGATCTCGGCTTAATCGGCTCAACAGGAATTCACGGAAGAGATGGTGGTAACGATACCAGCGGCGCTCGGCGTCAAGACTGGTGAGAAAAAGATTCTGACTTTCCAATTCCTCGAGCATATTCTGCGCGTTTTGGATTTGGGCGACCGCATTGCAGGAAGCCGCGTCCATCTGGGAAAGGACGGAGGTTTGCAGGAGGAAACTTTGTCTCTCCTCAGGCTGACGGCGGAAGACTTCCTCGGCGAGATACTCGAAGACGAAACGATGCGAACCGCTTAACGACTTGACAATCTCGCGCGCCGATTCGGCGTCCTGCCCCGCGAGCGAACTGCGGACGATTTGCAGCGCGGCCGCCCAGCCTTCGGTCTTTTCGCTGAGGAGGCTCAGGCTTTCGGCGGGCAGGTCGGGCGCTTCGCGGCGCAGTAAAGACGCGACCTCGTCGTCGCGGAAGCGCAGGTCGCTGGCGCGCAGTTCGGCGAGGAGACCTCGAGCGCGCAGGCGCGCCAACGAAAGCGGCGGGTCTGTCCGCGTGGAGAGGATGAGTTGCAAAGTCGGCGGCGCGTTCTCCAGCAGGAAATCCACGAGTTGATGAACGATGGGGCTGGCGACAAAATGATAATCGTCCAGCACGATCGGCAGGGATGTGTGAATCTGTTCGGCGAGTTCGTTGATCAGCACGGTCATCACGCGGCGCGGACTCGTCCCTGCCTCGGCGCTGTTGAGCAGACTCTGCGCGTTCCCCCCGATTCGGCTGGCTTTTTTCGCGCCCGATTTTGCGCGGCGAATCGCTTCGATGAGGTAAGTGAGAAAAACCGTCGGGTCGGAATCAGATGACTCGAGTTGGTACCAGGCCGCGGGTCTAGAATGAGCGTTGAGGAAGTCCGCCAGCAGGGTCGTCTTTCCATATCCAGGCGGCGCGGAGACGAGGATGAGTCGCTGCTGATTGTGTCCCTCCAGCCATTGAATGAGGTGCGGGCGCGGCAGGTTTCCCCCAACGGGCGGCGGCGTGAATTTTGTGTTGAGAAGAAGGGATGGCTTCATTGACAAAGAGGATTATATCTGCTTCTCTGTCATGTGTCCGTCATTGCGAGGAGGGCGTTCTTCCCGACGAAGCAATCTCGCGGTCGCGACGAGGAGATTGCTTCGCTTGGTCTCGATACGGACTGAGAAGAACACTCAGTCCTACTCGACCTGCGCTCGCAATGACGAAAGCAGGGGGGCGTGAATGACCGACTTGTTATCAATCCGCAACCTGGAGATCGAGTTCAAAACCGCGCGCGGGATCCTCAAAGCCCTGAACCATGTTTCTTTCGACGTGAAGCGCGGCGAGATCTTCGGCGTCGTCGGCGAGACGGGCTGCGGCAAGACTGTCACGGGGCTTTCGATCTTGCGCCTCCTGCCAAAGTCCGCGCGGGTGTGCGGCGAAATCCTGTTCGAGGGACAGGATTTGCTGGAACTACCGCCCGCTGAGATGAACGGCATACGCGGCAGGCGCATCTCGATGATCTTTCAAGACCCTTCTTCCTCGCTCAATCCCGTATTCACGATTGGCGAGCAGATCACGCGAGTCGTTCGACAGCATTTGAAATTGGACAGAAAAGCCGCGCGGAATCAAGCGGAGGAAAGCCTCGCCGCGGTTGGCCTGCCCGACGTGAAGCGCGTGATGACGTCTTATCCCTACCAACTCTCGGGCGGGCAGCAGCAGCGCGTAATGATCGCAATGGCCTTAGCATGCCGCCCGTCTCTCTTGATTGCTGATGAGCCGACCACGTCATTGGATGTCACGATTCAGGCGCAGATATTAAAACTTCTGCGCGACCTGCAAAAACAATTCGATCTGTCCATCATCCTGATCACACACAACCTGGGCGTGGTGGCGCATGCCTGCGACCACATGGCCGTCCTGTACGCGGGAAACGTCGCGGAAATCTCGCCGACGTATTTTGTGTACGAATATCCCCATCACCCATACAGCAAAGGGTTGCTGAGCGCGATCCCGCGCCCAGGCTCGCGCGGGCAAAAAATGGCGGCCATCCCAGGGACTGTCCCTGCCAACCCCGCGGAAATCGTCGGATGTTCCTTCGCGCCGCGCTGTTCATCCGCTTTCGAGCGTTGCTTTCAAGAAGTGCCGCCTTTGAAGCCCGTTGGCGAGTCGCATGGGTAGCACCGCAGTTAAACGTGGTCAATTTGCCCATTGTTGAGCCAATTGGAGCATGGTGGTAGACGGTCTGCCGCGTTGATTCGGTAGTTTCCAGCGAGGCAGAG
>DAOUMJ010000148.1:0-2342 GCA_034411715.1 Anaerolineales bacterium
GTGAACACCCAGCACGACGAGATTATTCTGCGACGCGCCATCGTAGGCATCATAAAAAGCGCTGCTCAAAAAACTCAGCCCGTCAAATTCCTGCCCGTCGTTGTAGTCCAACTCGACCACGTTGATGACGGGATATGGATACGGCGCGAAGAGCGGATCGAACAGGCCGACCACCTGCGTGGCGACGTAGGACATCTTCAATCCCGCGTCTTCGTGACCCGCGAAATAGTACGAGCGCACCGCCACCGGCCCGACGGCGGATTCGGCCACGAGGAACTCGCGGCTCATCGAGAGGGCGAAGGTGCGCGCCCCGCTGAGTCGGTAGCGCGTCCATTCGCCGTTGGGTTCGGGCAGCGCGGGCGCGGCGACGATGGGCGCGGAGGCGGGATCCGTGAAGCGGAGATTCACCTCGAAATCGGCCGAGTCGTACACGAGATGCTCGCCCCAGGGCATGAAATCGCGCAGCAGCCAGCCGTTGACAGGATCGTACGGAACGACAAACGGATACCACTCCGTGAGATTCGTTTGATGAGACAGCCAGCCGAAGGTGTTGCCCTTCTGTTTGATGGGGAGGTTGAGTTCGTATTGAATGACGAGATTCGCCTGTCCGCCGGGGGGGAGGGGCGTGGACAGCGGCACGGTGAGTCGGTGCGTGACGAGGGAGTAATTGGTGATTGGCGCGCCGTTGACGGAAATGGACGTGAGAAAGAAGGCGTTGTAATACAACATCGGCTCGACGGCGAGGACCAGTTCGTTCAGCGTGACGCCCGTCTGGTTGGGATAGGCGATGGCCTCGTCCACGGATACGTGATGTTTGTCGTAGTCAATCGCGGCGTAGAGGATGTAAAACGGACGCGCGGAGGGGGCGACGGGCGGCGGCGTGACGAGCGGCGCGTGCGTTGGGATAATGGGAGTCGCCGTCAGCGATGGGACGGGAGTCGAAGCGAGGGTCGGGCCGGGGGTCGAAGTGGCCGGCCCAAAGGGAGTCGGAGGCGCCGCGTTCGGGTCGCGCGTCACGATGTAGAAGGGCGCGCTGAATGGAGCGGTGGGAGTCGCGGGGGAGGAGGTAGTCGAGCAGGAAGAAAGCAGGATGCAGAAGATGAAAGGCAGGATGACAAGATAGAAGATAGGAGATAGGGGATGGGGACGCGTTGCATGAGTCCCTGTGTGCCTGTGTACCTGTTTACCTGTGAGCATGTCTACGCTGTCTCAATGGGGATTTTGGAAATACTGCGTTACGAGGTCGGAAAAATCGGCGCTGGTGTGCCGGCGCAGGATGCGGAAGAAGTCGTCGGTGGTCGCGATCCTGCCGCGCATCTGCGCGAGGTAATCCTGGAGGAAGCCGAAGAAAACTTCGTCGCCGATGCGAAGGCGCAAATCCTGGAGGAAGTGCGCGCCGTTGAGGTAAACCTTGTTCCAATAGGGGCGCTGGCCTTCGCCCTCGTAGATGCGCGCGTCCACCTGGTTGAGTGGCTTGTACGGGTCGAAGCGATACGTCCACCACCAGTTCGCCAGCGCCTCGGGTTGGACGGTTTCGTAGTACACGATCTCGCTGAAGGTGGCAAACGCCTCATCCAGCCACG
This sequence comes from Anaerolineales bacterium, assembly GCA_034411715.1. Classification (GTDB taxonomy): domain Bacteria; phylum Chloroflexota; class Anaerolineae; order Anaerolineales; family Villigracilaceae; genus Denitrolinea. Next base: position 1,584 of record DAOUMJ010000148.1, read on the forward strand.
GCTCGAAGCCCTGATCGTTGCCCACCTGCTCGAACCACCATTGATGCGCGGTCTCATGCACCGAGACGGCGGTGAGGTGATTCATCAACGTGCCATCGTAGTTGTTGTAGATGCCCTTGCTGTGATAATACAGCGCGGAATATTCCATCCCGTCGTTGAAATCGCCCTGCACCACCGAGAGTGTCTTGTGCGGATACGGCCCATAGCGCTGGCTGTAGATCTCGAACGATTGCGCCGTGGCGCGCAGGACGGCGTTGGCCGCGACCTCGTAGGGCGGAAAATAATAACTATTGATGACGACATCGCGGACGGTTGTGGACGCGACGCGGTACTCGATGGCAAACGACAGGGCGAACGTCCGACCCGCTTCGAGCCTGAACCTTCGGCCGGCCGCGGCTTCCGAGGAAATTTCCTCCCCGCTCGCGGCGATGACGGGAGTCGAGCCGTCGGTAAACGCGACCGACACGTCGAAGTCCGCGGCCTCGAAGGTGAGATGTTCGCCGTAATACCAGGGATTGTGCAGCACCCAGCCCTTGCCCGTCACGTACGGGACGATGAACGGGTACCAGTCCACCAGGTTGACCTGCTGCGCGGTGTACCCGTAGATCTGCGAGCAGAGGCTGTTCTCGTCGCTGAAGTTGCCGACGACGGGCAGGATTAATCCAAAGCCGATTTGTACCGTCGCCTGTCCGTTTGGCGGAAGCGGCTGCGGGAGGGGAATCTCCAAACGATGGCGAATATAAGCCTGGACGTTTTGTG
>DAOUMJ010000149.1:0-3946 GCA_034411715.1 Anaerolineales bacterium
AGCGCGAGCGCGCGGAAGCGGCGCGGCTCCTTCAGCGCGGCGCGCAATGTGACGATCCCGCCGATGGAATGACCCACTCCGAAGACAGGATCCGCCTCACGGTCGGAGAGGAAGCGGAGCAGGTCGTCCGAAAGAGGATGCCAGTCATGAAGTTCCTCCGGTTTCGAGCCGGGCCAGAGCGGGCGCAGGTGCATCCCAAAGAGATGGAAATGCGGCTGCAGGTGTTCGAATAGCGGTTCGTAGCAGGCGGGCGGGTAACCGTTGGCGTGCAGGAAGTGCAGCGGCTCGCCCGCGCCGCCGAAATCGGTGAAAGGGATGCTCGGTTGTGTCATGCGGCAAAGAAAAGGGAGCGGCGCGTTCGCCGCTCCCTCATGGCGTTAGGGGATGCTGTAGGAGGTGAGGACGATGGTCTCGAAGTATTCCTGCCCGCCCAGTTTGCCGTAACCGTTGGATTTGACCCAGCCGACGCCGGGCGCGTACCAGACGGTATAGGTGCTGTCGAGGGTGAGACTGACGACGTTGGCGCCGGTGGTGACATCGAAATCAATGACGGTGGAGACCTCGACGGCGAGGGCCTCGAAGGTCCCGGCCGGCACGGTGACGCTTTCCTTGTTTCCTGCGATAAAGGTCATGGCGACCCGGCCTGTCATGATGGAGGGGATGGCGCTGACGGAATTTGCCTCGGTTCCCTGGATGTCGAGAGCGTAGGTCCATTCCGCGCCGGGCGTGATGGCGGGCGGCATGACGAACCCGGAGATGTTGCTGGCTGTCAGGTCGGTGAATTTTTCGAAGGCAAGGATGCTGGTGGCGTCGGTAGCGCCCAACTGGGAGGGGATCAATCCTTCCGGTTTGCAGGCCCATTCCTGGACGATCTCCTTGTCTTTGAATTGCGTCACGAGGGTGAATCCGTCGGCGCGCGCGTTTGTAATTGCGCGGCTGAACGTGTACGGCCCCGAAGGGCTACCCGTGCTGGAATAGGCGTATGTAGCGCCCTGTTTGACCGGGAAGTATTCGTTGGCGCACGGATCGCCGGGCTTGGCCGTCGGCAGGGGAATGACGGGCCCGGCGCCCGCGTCCGTCGGGACGGCGGTAGGCGAGCCTGAACCCAGGCTGCAGGCGCTGAGCGAGAAAACCAGCAGTAGGATGCCGGCGGTTTTCGACAGATGGTTCTTCATTCTTTCGATTTCTCCTTGTTCTTTAGTCCCCTGATTATACAATCATTTCATCCTCTTGAACTTCATGGTGAACACGCTGCCCCTGCCGGGCGCGCTGGATACATCCAATGTGCCGTGGTGCTGTTCGATCACCTGGCGGGCGATTGCCAGTCCCAGGCCGATGCCGCCGAACAGGTCGTTATCCTGGCGCTCGAGGCGGTAGAAGCGGTCGAAGATGCGCGGCTGGGCCTGGGGCGGGATGCCGATGCCGTGGTCTTCCACCGCCACTTCCAGGGTTTCGCTCCCGGCTCGCAGGCGCACCTCCACATCGCCGCCGCGCGGGCTGAACTTGATGGCGTTGTCCACCAGGGCTGTGAGGGCGCGCTCGAGCGAACGCGCGTCGCCGGGGAAGGGGGGGAAGCCGCGGTCGTCCCGCAGGGTCAGGACGATATTGCGTTCGGCGGCGCGATCTTTGTATTGCTCGACGACGTTGCGGCCGATCTCGCCCATATCCACGGGCTGGAATTCGGACAGCACCAGGTCCATCTCTTGCAGGAAGAGGATATCGTTGACCAGTGCCACGATCTGGCGGACGTTGCGCTCCACCGTGTCCACCGCGCTTTTGAGGCTCTCGCCCGAAAGCGCGCCCTTCTGGAGGAGTTGCAGGTAGCCGCTGGCCGACATGAGCGGGGTGCGAAGTTCGTGCGCCACGTTGGTCAGGAACTCGCGCCGCGCCAGTTCCTGCTCGGCCAGTTTCTGGTAGGCCTGCGCCAGTTCGCCGGCGCGCACGCGCAAGTCTTCGATGGCCATTTCGTCGTTTTCGCGCAGGCGATGGCTGATCTCGCGCACCATGGCCAGCGAGATGCTGGCCGAGTTCTTCAATACGTTGTCGAAGGCGCGCTTGTCCAGTTCCAGCGCCGTCACGGGCGTGAGGGCCGTAACCGTGGCGGCGCGCGGCGCGTTGTGGATGAGCGCCATCTCGCCGAAGAAATCGCCCGCGCTCAGGGTGTTCAGCAGGCGGTCTTCCGTTTCGTTGACCAGTTTGGTGACCTTCACTTCCCCTTCGAGGATCATGTAGAAGGTATGCTCGAGGGCGTTTTCGCGGCACAGCGCCGTCCCCGCCGGGTAGGATTTGACCTGGCAGTTGGCGATCAGTTCCTCCACCTCGGCCGGTTTGATGCCGGGGAAGGCGCGTGGGATGACTTTGCTGGGGGCGCGGCGGGTGGTCATGGGCGATCTCCGAAAGTCAACGGGATGCGGCCAGCAGGAATTCCAGCAGGTTGGCGCCGAAGTCGGCGTCCATTTTGCGGGGGACAAAAAAGGTCATGCCGTGCTTTATGCCGGGATAAACGAAGACTTTGTACAGGTCGCCCGGCGCCAGGCTGCCGCAGGTTTGTGGGGAGGGGGCGTCGTTGTAGGCGTACAAACAGCGTACAGGACGGCCGCGCTCCAGCATTGCCTGCGCGGCCTGGCCATAATCCACGTTCAACCAGTTGCCAGGCGAGACGCTGAACGCGCCCGAACAAATCTCGCCGCAGGCGTCCACCACGGCGTCCGCGCCGATGGACGCGCCGACGCCGATCACGCGATTCGGGTCCACCCCGGGGAGCGTCCGCGCGAAGGCGTAGGCGGCCTGGGCATCCATCAGAAAATTGGCGGCCGCCTGGGCCCAGTCCGCCGTGTGGGAGTCGGGCAGACTCTCTCCGTGGCCGCGAAAATCGAAGGTGAGAACCGCGTAGGAGCGATCCTGCGGAAATTGCGGCAGCCTGCCCCCGGCGTAAACGTATGGCTGGCTGGCCGGGTCGAGCGCGCTCCAGTTCTGCATCCACGGGATGATGGCGCTTTCGTTCCAGGCGGCCTGGCTGTTTCTGAATTCGTGCATCAGCACAACGACTGGCGCGTTCGGCATCCAGGCTGGATAAAAATACCCGACGAGCTCGAACCCGTCCTCCGCATTGAATGTGAGGCGCGTCCCCAGCTGCTCGGGCGCGAGGGTGACGGTGGGACTGGGCGTCGGCGGGGGAGTCGCTATCGGCGTTTCGGTCGGCGGCGGGGCGGGAGGCGGGGTCGCCGTCGGTGTGGGAAACGCGGCGGGAGGCGAGTCCGCTCCCAGTCCCGCGAGAAGCGCCGCTAAGAGGGCGACCAGGATCGGCAGGGCGATCCAAAGAGAGTCGAATCGCTTCATCCGATCTTATAACCGATCTTGCGGAGGAAGCCCTTTCGCCAGGCGATGTCTTCCCCGGCTTCGATGCCCTTTGGCGATTCGCCGTCCACCACGCCGAGGATGCCGCGTCCCTGTTCGGTTTGACAGACCAGCGCCTCGGTCGGGTTGGCCGTGGCGCAAAAGATGCGCGCCACCTCCGGTACGAATTTGACCGCATTCAGCACGTTGACCGGGAAGAATCCCTCGGCGAGGAAAACGATGAACGAGTGTCCCGCGCCGATGGCGAGGGCGTTCTTTTTCGCCAGTTCGATCATGGCCTCGTCTGTGCCGCTCCAGCGCACGAGACATTTGCCCGAGGCCTCGCAAAAGGCCAGGCCGAATTTGATCCCAGGCACGGCAGTCACGAGCGCCTCGTGGAGGTCCTCCACCGTTTTAATAAAATGGGACTGCCCCAGAATGAAATTGACGGGTTCGGGCTTTTCGATGCGGACAACCTGGATTTCCATAGGCAATCTCCTTGAATGAATTTATGAGTCTACTGCAAAAAGGTTATTTTACCGCCGAGACCGCAGAGTACGCAGAGACTTGATAATGAAGAACTCTGCGCTCTCGGCGCACTCTGCGGTTA
>DAOUMJ010000150.1:0-12202 GCA_034411715.1 Anaerolineales bacterium
GCGCGGAAGCGCTCCACGAGTAGGTGAAGCCCGCCGAAACTTGCAGGATCTTCTGCCCGCCGACAGGCTGTCCGCAACCGACAAACTGTTGTTCGAGCAGGGTGTCAATCTGCGCGCCGGTCAGGGTCATGGTGACCAGGTTGTTGCCAAACGGCTGGACGTTGAACGCTTCGCCGTAGGTCACCTGGCCCGGCAGTTCGCCGCCGCTGATCTGGCTGTAGACCAGGTCTGTGCGGATGCCGCCGGGATTCATGAAGGCTGCGACTGCGCCTCCGAATGCCGGGTCAACCGTCGCATAAAGTTGCGCGTCGGCGATTACATCGCCCAGGGCCGATTCGCCCGCCGCGTTGCCAGTGCGGGTAATATCTGCCGTGATCGAACCAATGACACGGTTCCTGAGCGGCGCCGCAATCGCATCGTATTTGGCGATCAAGGCGGTGATGAAACTGTCCGTGGGGACATCGCGTGTGACGATGTTGTTGTTGGCCGACATGCTCACCACGTCGCCGGTGGCGCGATCAATCGTCAGGTCAATGTCGTTGACGATGCGCCCAAACGAAGCCGCGCTGGTGACCAGCATGTTGTTGATGGTGCAGTTGTAGGCGTTGTGGGTGTGCCCGCTGATGACCACATCCACTTCGGGATCGAAGCGGTTGACGATATCCACGATGGCGCCGGAGATGCCCACGCAACCGTTATAAGGGGCGGGAGCGACCTGCGCGCCGCCTTCGTGGATCAGGACAACAATGGTCTCGATGCCCTTTTTCTTGAGTTCGGGAACGAGCGCGTTGACCGTATCGGCTTCATCGTAGAAATTCAACATGGAGATGCCGGAGGGTGTCACGATGGTGGGAGTGCCTTCCAGCGTCATGCCGATGAAGGCGACGTGAACGCCTTTGAAGGAGCGCGTCTTGTAGGCCGGGAAAATGGGTTTGTCGTTCTTCTGCCAGGTCACATTCGCGGCGAGATAGCGGAAGTTGGCCCCGCCAAAATCGTCTCCGTCCAGGCAGCCGTCAATGGGGTGGCAGCCGCCCTCTTGCATACGGATCAGTTCGTACACGCCCTCATCGAACTCATGGTTTCCCACCGCGTTGAAATCGAGGCCGATCAGGTTGAAGGCCTCGATGGTCGGCTCGTCGTGGAACAGGGCGGAAAGCAGGGGGCTGGCGCCGATCATGTCGCCTGCCGAGACCACCACCGTATTCGGGTTCGTGGCGCGCAGGTTGTTGATATGGGTGGCGAGATATTCCGCGCCGCCTGCGGTGATCGTGCCGATGCGCCCGGAAGAACCTGAAGGCGGTACCAGGTTGCCGTGGAAATCGTTGACGGCAAGGATCTGAACGTCCACGGTGCCGGATGGTTTTGCCTGCGCGGCCGACAGAGAAACCGTCAAAAGGACAACGAGCAGGGCGATCACACCGAATGTTCGAACAATGTTTTTCATGTTCATTCTCCTGTAGTCAAATGGTTGCCGCTGGAACTGCCCGAATGCCGGGAAGGCGGCAAATTCATCACCGGCCTCTGGTTCGTGAATGGGGTGTCACCTCCTTGCTGAATTTCCTTAAACCTAACATATTTGCAAGGTGAATGCAAGTCCTTTTTCGTGTTTTAAGATTTGAAAAACTCGTGATTGACTCGGCTTCCCCTTTTGTTGTATAGTATTCATGTGCATCCAAACTAATGGGAGAGGCCGATGAAATCCTTCCCGTTTCGTCCTGCGGCAGTATTGATGGGGATATGCCTGTTCCCACTGATTGCCAGCCTGATCATCGGGATATTCCTGCCGGGCCAGGCCGCGCGGCAGGAGATCATTTCCGCTCAATTCGAGGCGGGAAAGGAAGCCGGCCTGCCTGACCGACTCATTGGCCGCGCCCCGCCAAGCATGGAACTGGCCGCCTACCTCAACGGCCGCCTGCTCGACGTGACCCAGACGAATGCAAAGGGGGATTACGAATTTGTCCTGCCTGTCCTGCCGCCGCGCCGCAGCGAACTGGTCGTGCTGCCCACCGCGCTGGACTCCTCCACGCTGGCGTTGATGTACGACCCCTACGGTTTCGACCGCCTCAATCAGCCGCCGGCCGACCTGTTTTTGGAAGCGCCATTTCTGGCCGCGACCATCCCTGAGCCGGGGGGACTTTTGTTGTACGGCTCAGCCCTGCCCTTCACCCAACTGGAAATCTTCGCGGAAACCTGCTCGCCCTCGAAAGCGCATACCACCGTCACGCCGCTGAGCGAGGACCGCTTCCTCGATGACGAGGGCGGGTTCACAGCGTTTCTGCCGCTGGCGGAGGGCGACTCCCTGCCCGCGCAATATTGCATCCGCCTCTCGCCGCTGGAGGGGGAGGAGAACGCGTTCGAGCCGCGGGAGTATCTCGTGGCCGCGCCCGCCGAAGGTCCCGCGGGAGGCGAGGGGGTGTGGAATCGCTCCATCGAAGCGGAATTCCGCCCGGAGGCGGTGCGTCTCGTTTTCTCCGTCGAAATGCCCGACCGCACCCTCGTCTACAAAAACCTGGCCGACGGCGGGATGAGCGAACTCCAGTTCATCGCGTATGTCTTCGGCGAGGTGGAACTCAACGTGTTCCTCGACCCGCGCAAACTGGCCTGGCGGCAGGAAAAAGAGGCGGACAGCGACCGCGTGCGGGTGATTGTCGAGAGCCAGCCGCTGGAATACCTGATCCCCGAAGATACGGCTACCACGCTGTATCTCGATACGAACCCGGTGAACGACACGAGCGCGCCGCCCTACGCAAACGGGGACACGTTCACCGCCGTGCTGGAGGGGGCGCGCGTGATCGAGGCCTCGCCGCCCGCCACGAGCGGCAACGCGTCCACCCAGACCTGGCGCGGGACGCTGGCCGAATCGCATCTATTCAAACTGAAAGTGAGCCGCGCGCCCCTGCCGCCCGCCGACCCCATCGGCCGCAAGAACCTGCTGAAGACCCTGACGGAAAAGATCACCAACCTGCAGATTGTCCCCTCCGTCTTCCTGGCGGATACGCTGGAGGGGCAGATCGTGGACGCGCTGCCCTATCGCGTCCCCGCCGAGGCGCAGGCGCAGGTGTACGACCTGTTCAGCGCGGCGTATCGCGACGACCCATTTGTGGGCGCGGGCGGCTCGAAGCAGACCTTCCAATCGCTGCTGCAATCGCTCCCCGGCCGCGTCCCCGGCTGGCTGGCGGGGCTGCTCTTTGGGAGTATCTGGCTCATCCCCGCGATGCTGGCGCTGTGGGCTTTGCGCGCCGAGAGACCCCCCGTCCCCACCCTCCGCGCCGACCTGGCGCGCCTGGCCGCGGGCGCTCTCGCCCTGACCGCGCTTGGGCTGGACTGGTTCGAAGCGCTGAGCCGGCTCGACCTGCGCTGGGATGCGTACCTCGCCTGGCAGGCGGCGGGACATCTCGTCTTTCTCCTGCTCTTCCTCCCGCTTCCGCGCTGGACCTCGTGGCTGGCGGCCCGCCCCGGGCGTGTTGCCATCGTCGCGCTTTTGTCCGCGCCCCTCGCCGCGCTGGCGGGCTGGTTCCTGCTCACCTCCCTGCCCGACGGATGGGCGAGCGCCCTGTTGACCGGCCTGCCGCTTTTGGGGGTCGCCTTCCTGCTCTGGCACGCGGTGAACGTCGGCAAGGCGGAATGGAAGCCGCCCCCGGCCGGGATTTCCATCGCGGCGCTGGCGCTGATCTTTGGGTTGAGCCTGCCGGTGCAGTCGCTGCCCCTGTCCGCCCAATTGGACGGGATGATGGGAATCAGCGCGCAGGGAATGGCGCTGGCGCGTCCGCTCCTTTCGCTGTCCCTGCTGGTGGGGGCGGTGGTCGCCCTGCGAAACGGATTCAACGAGAGGCTGGGCGCGCCGCTCCGTCCGCTGGCGCGCGGGCTCGGGCGCGTCCTGCTGGCGGGCTTTGCGGTGGGACTGACTCCCGCCTGGGGATTCGTTCCCCTCTCGCTGATCGGCGGGCTGGTTCTTTTCGAGTGGCTGCTACCGCGCAAGCCGATCATTCCGCCCGAGGTGGCAGGGACGTTTGTCAAAGAACATCACGAGCAGGGCGTGAGGGACATGCTCAAACTCAACCGCCTGTTGCGCCTGTGGCGCGCCTCCGAAGCCAGCGCGCAGAAACTGGCGCGCGAGAACAAACTGGACGAGGAGGAGCACCAGCGCAAACGCGACGAACACGAGCGGGAGAAGCGCGAACTCGAACAGATCGAAAACCTGCCGACCGATCCGCTCACCCTGCGCGACCTGGCCTTTAATTTCGGCGCGGGGAGGAAACACTGGGACAACCTGAAAAATTCACTGGCCTGGGGATTGATCCTGGCCGCGCCGCTGGTCGTTTTACAGGGCTGGCCGCTGGTTTCTGAATCCTTCGCGAAGGCAGGCGCGTTTCCATTCCTGAGCACGGGCGCGCGCCTGGCGGCGCTCACCGGGCAATACCTGGCCGCGGCGGCCTTCCTCGGTTATTTCTTCCCACACCTGCGCGGCCGCAACGGACTGGAGAAAGGCGGCTGGCTGGCGGCATCCATCATCCTTGCGCTCATCCCGTATCACCTCATCCACGCCGGCACGCTGACCGAATGGCTGGTGATTACAATTTGGGCCGCCTCCATCCTGGCCTACAACCTGCTCATCAGCCTGCTGGCCTTCGACGTTCGCACCCTGCTCCATTTCAAATTCGGCGCGGCGCGCCTGCCCGACCTGTACGACTTCGGCGAACTGGCCGCCTACCTGACCGGCTCCGGCGCGCCGCTGGTGACCACCATTTTCACCGCCCTGACCAACCAGATGAACGAGTGGGTGCCGGCGCTGTTGAAGGTGGTCTTCCCGTCCTTCACGCTCTCGAGCGCGCAGTTCGAGTTGCTGCAGATCCTGATAGACATCGCCAACCGTATCGCCGCCAGTTTGTAAACCGGCCTCATCCATCGCGCACAGGGAGACGCGCTCCCGGACTTTGCCCTCTCCCTGTGCAATCCAATTCCCGAAAGTCCAAAGGAGTATTCCTGTGAATCGAAAACATGGGTTGGCGCTTGTCGCGCTGATCCTTTTCGTTGCTTCGTGCAGCGGTTCCCCGCCAGTTCCGGATATTCCCGAAGGCTACAACGAGAAATCTGTGGAAGGAAATGATGGCGCATCCTTCTCTGTGAAATGCGCCACGGGCATCGGGAAAATTTTCATACCAGCCGGCGGTTTCTCTGGTACGAAAACCATCCGCCTCGAGTGCGTAAATACAGACGACCTGGCGGATGCGGAGGCTCTGATTCGCCAGGCAACCGGGACCTCGTTGCGGATTGGGGGCGCGCTCAAAGTTGATCCCTCGCCATTCCTCTTCAATAAAAACATTACCGTCACCATTCCATTGAACGAACCTCATCCCGAGGTGGCAGGCAGGCCGGTGGATTTGTACACCTATGACCCGGCGCTTGGCAGATTATCCGGTCTTGCGCAGGCTTGGGTCGATTCCCAAGGGTTAAGTGCAACAGTCCAAGTGGATCATTTCTCGATATTCATTGTTCTCGTATGGTAGTACCGTGACCAGGCGAAGATGTAGAGCAATTTGCTAAATTGCTCCTGGCGAATTGGCAATTTGCCTTATAACTTAAACAAGTTGGCGTAGTAGGTTTTCTACTTGAGGAGTCAAACCCCATGCACAAAAAACTTTTGTTTGCAGTGACCGCGTTGGCGCTGCTTGCCCTTCTCGTCGTCTCGTGCGGCGGGGGAGGAGCCCCGGCGGCCTCGATTCCCTACGGCAAGAACTCGAAATCCGTTGACGGCAGCAAGGGAGAACCCAGCATTCCCGTCGAATGTAATACCGCCAACGGCGACGTTTCCATCCCGGCTGGGGCGTTCTCCGGCACGAAGACGGTCTCCATCCAGTGCGTCAGCCAGAGTGAAAAGAAAGACCTGGATGGGCTGGTGAAGGCGCAGACCAAATCCACCAACGTGGCCCTCGGCGCGGTCAAACTGGAGCCTTCGCCGTTCACTTTCAATAAAGAGGTGACCATCGTCATTCCGCTGGATCCAACCCGCTACGACCTGCGGGGTAAATCTGTGGACCTCTACGTGTATGCGCCGGACGTTTCGGGCAAATTGCGGCGCGTGACACAGGCAAAGATAGACTCGAACGGCCGCACGGCCACAGCCAAAGTGAAGAGCTTCTCGATCTTCATCCTTGTGGGTCCAGAGGAAGGCGAAGCCGAGCCGCCAGCCGAACCGCCAACAGAGCCGCCCGCCCAACCGCCGGCCGGCTTCACCTGCAGCGATCCGCTTGGCTGCATTGACGTGCCGCCCGGCGACACGGTGCCCATCGCCGGCCTGCTCGATACCAGCGGGCAGGCGGAACTCTCCGCCGCCATGCAGGACGGCATCAGCGTCGCCGTCCGCGATTACGGGAACATCGCCGGGTTTGGCGTGAGGGTGGACTTTTGGGATGGCGGATGCAATGCCGAGATGGGCGCCGACGCCGCCTACCAGATCACCAGTGACTCGCAGATCCCCGGCGTGATCGGGACGCTCTGCTCCTCCTCCGCGTCGAAAGCCCGGGTGATCCTCTCGGACGCTGGCTACGTGATGGTCTCGCCGGGCAACACGCGCACTTCCTTCACCTTCACTGACCGGTATCCCGGCTTCTTCCGAGTCGCCATCCCGGACGTGTACCAGGCACAAATGATGGCCGAGTTTGCCTATCACCGCCTCGGCGCGCGGCGGGTGGGGATCTATCTCATTGATCACGACTTCGGCTACAGCATGGCGGATGGATTTCGGGAGTACTTCGAGTCGCTGGGCGGCAGCATCGCGCTCTACGAGGTCGTCTCGCCTGGACAATCCGACTATTACGAGTTCATGGAGGGTCTCGAAGGAAGCGGGGCAGACGCCGTCTACATGCCGCTGTTCGCCGCGGAGGCCGGATACTTCACCGCTTATGTACGCGAGTTCGGCATGGATTTCCCGCTGCTTGGCACGGAAGCCATCAACACGGGCGAATTCTTCAATAACGCGGGCGGCGCGGCGGAGAATGTTTACTTCACCGACGTGGCCCCGTCTGTTTTCGCGCAGCCCTACGCGTACGGCTATGACGCAGCCTGGCTGCTTCTGGAGGCCATCGCCCGCGTCGCCGTCCTGGATGAGGCTGGGACTCTCCACATCGGCCGCCAGGCCCTGCGCGACGCCCTGTACAACATCTCCTTCAGCGGTCGAAGCGGCGATATCGCATGTGACTGGCGCGGGGACTGCGGTCACGCGGCGATCGCGATCTACCTGCTCAAGGATGGCGTCCCTTCCGAGGTTGACCGGTATACGCCGTAGCCGCCAATCGAAGAATGGGCGCGTCTGCCTGGCGGCCGCTCGTGAAGAGCGGCCACCAGGCGTGCGGGCCGCCGACAGAGGACCCGCCCATCCCTTGCATCCCTTCCATCTGTGGTTACAATTGACGGTAAAATGACTTCCGCCTTCCGCACCCGAATCCGTCAATCCACCGGCGATCCAGCGCGGCGGAATCGCCAAACCCGCGAAAGGAGCCGGGATGTTCACCCAATCCGCCAAATTCTACGACGCCATTTACGCCGCCATGGGCAAGGATTATGCCGCCGAGTCGCGAAAAGCCCGCCGGTTCATTCAGCGCCGCAAGAAATCGGCGGGCAATTCGCTTCTCGACGTTGCCTGCGGCACGGGACTGCATGCGAATCAATTTCGCCGCTGGTATCGAGCGGAAGGACTCGATCTCGACCGCGAAATGTTGAAAGCGGCGCGGCGGAACTGCCCCGCCATAAAATTTCATTGCGGCGATATGACCGAATTCGACCTGCATCGCCGGTTCGATATCGTCGTGTGTTTGTTCAGTTCCATCGGATACGTGAAAACGAAGCCCCGTCTCTTTCGAGCCATTCAAACGATGGGCGATCATCTCGCGCCGGGCGGAGTCCTGCTGGTCGAACCGTGGTTCACGCCGGAGCAATGGACGGCCGGACGCGTCGGGACGATCTTCGCGGACGAACCCGATTACAAGATCGTCCGCATGAGCCGCAGTTCGCGCCGCGGCAAAATCTCCATCGTTGACTTCGAATATTTGATCGGCACGGCAAAAGGGATCGAGCATTGCAGGGAAACGCACGTGTTGGGCTTGTTCACGCACGCTGAATACCTGTCCGCGTTCCGCGCCGCGAAACTGGAAGTCGTCCACGACCCCGAAGGCCTCGATGGGCGCGGGCTGTACATTGGATTGAAACCTGTTCGGTAAATTCTTCAGTGCAACTCTCCGCCTCCACGAACTGTAAATACAAGTGGAGGCAAACCAAAATGAACACAACCAATCAATCCGCGCCAAACAAGAAATTCCATTTTCCTCCCGCGCTCGCGCTCTGGCTAATCTCCCCGGTCTTCGGCGAGATGATATCAGGCTCGACCCCGCTGAACGAATACTGGTATCCCTGGGTCGTCCTCGTCTTCGGGATGCTGTACGGCAGCGGCGCGGTGCTGATTCGCGAAATGGTGGTCCGTTGGAAGCAGGGCTGGCTGAGTCTGCTCCTGCTCGGCATGGCGTACGGAATTTACGAAGAGGGGTTGATGGTTCGCTCGTTCTTCGACCCGGGCTGGATGGATCTGGACAACCTCGGCATCTACGGGCGCGTCGCGGGCGTGAACTGGGTCTGGGCCGAGCATCTGACGATTTTCCACGCGTTGATCAGCATCGCGGCCAGCGTCGCTTTCGTCCAAATCCTGTATCCCGAAAAGCGCGCTGAACCCTGGATCGGCGCGCGCGGCCTGGCCTGGAACGCGCTGGCCTTCGCCGCCACCTTGCCGATTGGCGCATTATTGAATCCCTACGACGCGCCGGACGTTTGGCTGGGAATGGGTTGGCTGGCAATCGCCGCGCTGACGCTGGCCGCGTGGCGCATCAACCCGGAGCCAAGGAAGCCGCGTATCGCCGAAGTCGCGCATCCGCGCTATTTCTGGTGGATTGGTTTCCTCGGCGCGTTCGGCCAGTTTTTCTTGATCTACTTCACGTCGGAAAAGGGGAACCCGCCTTTTCTCGTGACCATGATCTTGGTTGTCCTGTACGATCTGTTCCTGCTGTGGCTCGTCCGCCGCGGAAACGGCGAGTTCCAGGCCTGGGACGACCGCCATCGCCTCGCTCTCATCAACGGGACGCTTTCGCTGTTTTTGATCCTGATCCCGCTGGCCGCCAACGGGCAATATCCGATCATGTACGCTACGAGTCCGATCTTGCTGTTCTGCCTATGGTGGGTCGCCCGGCGGGTCAAACAGCGCGTCAACGCGGAACGCGCTCAACAAACCATCGAAGAGATTCCAACACGCCAGGCCGTATGACACCCGCTCTCTTTCGAGAAAGAATTCGCGCCTCGCTCGCGAATCCCGCCTTGCAGGCCGCGCTGGACGCCAATACCGAGCGCCGCCTCAAAGTCCGCGCCGCCGCGCTCGCCTCCATCCCCGATTGGGAGGAACGCCGCCAGCGCGCCCACGCCGTCCGCGCCGACGTGATTGCTCGTCTCGACGACTACCTCGCCCAATTCGCCTCGCGCCTGACCGAGAACGGAGTCACCGTCCATCGCGCCGCCAATGCAACAGAAGCCAATCAAATCATCCTCGACATCACGCAACACGCAACACGCAATACGGCGCACCCTACCCTCGTCGCCAAATCAAAGTCTATGGTCTCCGAAGAGATCGGCCTCAACCACGCCCTCGAAGCCGCGGGCCATCGCGTGGTGGAAACCGACCTGGGCGAATACATCATCCAACTTCGCGGCGAGCGGCCCTCGCACATCATCACGCCCGCCGTGCATCTCGATCGCCGGCAGGTTGGCGAACTCTTCCACGAAAAACTCGGCCTCCCCTACACCGAAGACATCCCCACTCTCACGAACACCGCCCGCAAAGTTTTGCGCGAAATTTTTCTCGCAGCCGATGTTGGAATCAGCGGCGTCAACTTTGGCGTGGCCGAAAACGGCGCGCTGGCCATCGTCACCAACGAGGGCAACGGGCGCATGGTCGTCACGATGCCGCGCGTCCACATCGCGCTGATGGGCATGGAACGTCTCGCGCCGGCGCTCGAGGACCTCGCGCTCTTCCTCTCGCTCCTGCCGCGCTCGGCCACCGGGCAAAAACTCAGCGTCTACACTCAACTGCTGCGCGCCCCGCGCCCCGGCCAGGAACGGCACATCGTCATCGTGGACAATGGCCGCTCCCGCCTCCGCAATTCTCCCCTCGAAGAATCGCTCTACTGCATCCGCTGCGGCGCGTGCCTGAACGCCTGCCCCGTCTTCCGCGAACTCGGCGGCCACGCCTACATCGGCGCGGACGGCTCCATCGCGCCGTATCCCGGCCCCATCGGCTCGGTCGTCTCTCCCGGCCTGTTCGGCGAGAATTATTTCCAACTCGCGCAGGCCTCCTCCCTGTGCGGCGCGTGCAAGGACGCGTGTCCCGTTGACATTGACCTGCCGCGGCTCCTCACCCGCGTCCGCGCCGGGCAGACTCCCCCCTCTCCCAGAATTGGGAGAGGGGCCGGGGGTGAGGGACTCCCCTCCCTCCTCGCCCTCGGCCTCCGCGTCTACGTCCGCCTCGCGCGGACCCCGCGCGGGTTCGCGGCCTCCCAAACCTTCGCGGCCCTCGCGGCGCGACTCCTCTCCCCCCTCTCCGTGTGGATGCGCTTCCCCGCGTGGACGGGTTGGGGCTTCAGCAAGGATTTTCCGCGGCCGGCAGAGGAGTCGTTTCGACAGAGATTTCGCGAGAATGCGCGGAGTGCAAAGTCTCCAGACTTTGCAACGGGCATCCAACGTCAGGAGACGTTGGAGTCCATATCGCGAAACAACCAATTACCAATTACCAATTACCAATCTCAATTCACATCCGAACTCACCGCCCTCGGAGGCACAGTCATCTCTTGTATAACAACAGATTTCCCCAAAAAACTGACCGAATTCCTCCGCGCCCGCGGGGCCGAATCTGTTTTCGTAGATGAGATCGGCGCGCAGAATCTCCCTTCTGAATTTACCGCCATCCGTGAACCAAATCCCGACATCAAAATCGGGTTGACCGGCTGTGCGGCGGGCATCGCCAACACCGGCACCGTCGTCCTGCTCGACGAGGGCGAGACGCTCACAGCCTCGCTCCTGCCCGAAACCCACCTCGTCGTTTTGCGCGCCCGCCAACTCGTCGCGGACCTGCCCGAAGCGCTGGCAGCGACGCGAAACGCGTCCAACGCCGCGCTGGTCACAGGTCCCTCCCGCACCGCCGATATCGAGATGACGCTCACGATTGGCGTCCACGGTCCGAAGGAAATCATCGTCTTTCTCGTTGACGATTCCCCGCACGGATGATAAAATCCCGCCCGCTTGACAACTGCCCCCATCGTCTAGCGGCCCAGGACGGAGCCCTCTCAAGGCTCAAACAGCGGTTCGAGTCCGCTTGGGGGCACTACAGAAATCCGCTTTTGACAGCGGATTTTTGATTCCGAGAGGTTTCCCATTTCATTCCGTACTTCGCGGCGGGCCTATCCAAATACCGGGGCGCAGACTTCCGGTCTGCCTTCAGGTACGGAGTCGAAAGTCTCCCGACTTTCGAGCAAAATCTGGAGATTTTATTGATCTCGCACACCAACCACCCACTCCCTCTCCAGCGGACGCGCGCCCGTACCCGACTCCCCGCCCACGATGACCCAGTTGATTCCCCTGAGATTCATCCTCGGCAGTGGACCCAACAACGGCTCCACGGACAAAAACTTGATCTTCGCGCCCGTCTTCCGCAGATCGTCAATGCGATACACGTAATCTTTGTTCTCCACGCTGACGCCCATCCAGATATTCTCTGTCCATTCCAAAAGCGGACTGAGCTCCGCCAGCCGTTCCGAGCGTTTGGTCAACACCTGGAACTGGTGCCAGTGAGCGCGTTTCATCACATCGAAGACGCGCTGAATGAAATCCAAAGGCACATCCTTGTGGAACAGATCGCTCATTGAATTGACGAAGATGACCTGCGGGGTTTTCCACTCCAACGGCTTTTCAAGCGCCTGCTCGTGCATGGACAACTTGAACCCGTTGACATAATTTGGCTGCCCCATGGCTTGCAGACGCTTCGCCATCCGCTCCGCGTAGCAATGCTTACAGCAAAGTTCCTCGGCTTTCTGACCTTGTTCAAGTTGTTTGGCAGCATACAGGATGAGCGCTTCAATCAACGCCTGGGCTTGTTGCCGACAGGCTTCCCCGA
>DAOUMJ010000151.1:0-30000 GCA_034411715.1 Anaerolineales bacterium
CTGTGCAATCCCAGCAGCAACTTGCCAAATTGGAACAACGCTGGGCTATTCTCTCGCCCAGCTGATCATAGCAAGTTATGCGGTATTGCCTTTTAACCCTTATTGGTGGAAGGACTTTTTTGACGAATTAAAGCTCTCATTCATTGTATTACTTGGGTTAGCGCTCATTTCTGCCCTGTTCTTTTTCTTACTCGCTGTATTTGATCATTTGGTGAATTTAGCAAAATCCTTTCACGGCGTCGCCATTTTTTTGGCGACAATATTGGGATTGTCATTGGGTGTGTGGATATTTAAGGAATGGAAAAATCGATTAGATCTGAAAAGGATACGGCAGAGACAATTTGTCATATTTACCGGATTCGCAATCGCAATTGTAGGTTTGATTTCGATATTTTATTTTCCCACTTCCATGATTTCGCTCGCAAGCAAGTTTTTCTTGGGCCTTTTAGTCTTGGAGGGATTGGTAGCATTTTTTCTTTTCTACAGAAGAGACTCGCCCTCAAAACTGCCAAACACACTTCATCCAAAAATTTCTGCCGGATCACAGAAAGCAAGGAAAGGCAAAGGGTCAAAACCAAAGAAAAGATGAGTTGGAAAGGCGGATTCTCCCTCTGCCGCCAAATTATAGTGCGCTCTTTTCAAAAAAATTCAGAGGCGCTCCCTCTGTTATAATCCCCCGCCGAAAGGTTGACCATGCTCAAAGGATTTGTCAAACTCTTCGGCGGCGACGTCCACAGGCGGACGATGGAAGCCCTCTTCCCGCTCGTGGACGAAATCAACGCCCTCGAACCCGAATTCGAAAAATTAACCGACGACGAACTGCGCGCCAAGACAGATGAATTTCGCGCCCGTTTTTCACTCCCCCCATTTTCGGAGAAAATGGGGGGAGCCGGAGGGGGGTTGGACGACCTCCTCCCCGAAGCCTTCGCCGCCGTCCGCGAAGCCGCCAAGCGCGCCATCCGCCTGCGCCACTACGACGTGCAGCTCATCGGCGGGATTGTCCTGCACCGCGGCCAGATCGCCGAGATGCGCACGGGCGAAGGCAAGACGCTCGTCGCCACGCTCCCCATTTACCTGAACGCTCTCACCGGCAGGGGTGTCCATCTCGTTACCGTGAACGACTACCTCGCCCGCCGCGACGCGCGCTGGATGGGTCCCATCTACCACGCGCTCGGCCTCAGCGTGGGCGTCCTGCAAATGGCCGCGGCCACCGAGAACGGCAAAAAAGCCTTCCTCTACGACCCCACCAGCGAATCCCCGCACGAAGACCAGCACAACCTCCGCATGGTGGACCGCGCCGAGGCCTACGCCGCCGACATCACCTATGGCACCAACTCCGAGTTCGGCTTCGACTATCTTCGGGACAACATGACCATGCGTCTCGAAGATCGCGTCCAGCGCGGCCACCACTACGCCATCGTGGACGAGGTGGACAACGTCCTCATTGACGAAGCCCGCACCCCGCTCATCATCTCCGGTCCCGCCTCGGGCGACCTGGAGTGGTACACGAAGATGGCGCAGGTGGTGAAACAACTCAAGCCCGAAGATTACGAAGTCAACGAAAAGGACCGCTCCGTCACCCTGACCGAGGTCGGCATCGCGCACGTGGAAGGACTCCTCGGCCAGCCGCTTCAAGACCCCGACCGGCCGGAGGACGTGACCCCCGAGCAGGCGCGCCTCCTCGGCTATCTCGAACAGGCGCTGCGCGCCCAGCATCTCTTCCGCCGCAACCGCGAGTACCTCGTCCAGGGCGGCAAGGTCGTCATCGTGGACGAGAACACCGGCCGCATGATGCCCGGGCGAAGATGGAGCGACGGCCTGCACCAGGCGGTCGAAGCGAAGGAGAGCGTCCGCATCGAGCCGGAAAGCGCGACCTACGCGACGATCACGCTGCAAAACTACTTCCGCATGTACGAAAAACTGGCGGGCATGACCGGCACCGCCCTCACCGAGGCGGAGGAATTCAGCAAAATCTACAAACTGGAAGTCGCCCCCATCATCACCAACCTCGAATACCAGGCCTCGCGGCCCGATTCGCCGCTGGTGGAAGTGAAAAGCAAGGACGAGGAAGGCTACCCTGTAATTTTCTTCTCCGATCGAAACGACACGGGGCAAAAGCCGCGTTACTGGCGCCGCAAAGACTACCCCGACGTGATCTACCGCACCGCGGAAGCCAAACTGCGCGCGGTGGCAACCGAGATCGTCCGCCATCACGTGATGGGACGCCCCATGCTCATCGGCACGACCTCCGTCGAGAGTTCGGACTTCCTGTCCACGCGGCTGCGCGCCGACCCCGTAAGACGGCTGCTGCAGGTGTTGTTGATTCGCAAATTATGGTTCGAGCAGAACAACCGCGAAGAAGATGGAATGCGCGTCCTCGAACTGGAGCCGCTCAACGCCCCGCTCGAAAAACTCGACCCGTCCGCGCTGCGCCAGTTCGCCAAACCGCTCGGACTGACAACGATCAACCTCGAAGACGCGGAAAACATGCCGCGCTTGCTGGAAATCCTGGCGTTGCAAGAAAAAGACGCGCCTCGCCTGAAAAACGTCATTTCGGGCGGAATCCCCCATCAGGTGCTGAACGCCCGCAAGCACACCGAGGAGAGTCAGATCATCGCCGGGGCGGGCGCGTTCGGCGCGGTCACCATCGCCACCAGCATGGCCGGCCGCGGCGTGGACATCAAACTCGGCGGCGAAATTGACGAGGAAGACGTTTCCTTTGCGAAAGATTTTCTGCATAACGCGGGCGACGCGAACCCCTACGACATGTCCAACCCCGAAGCGCTCGAAGCGCTCATCACCCATCTATTACGCGGCGAAAATGCAGGCTTCAGCGCGAACGGGGATCGCCTCGAATACTTCGCCAAGGCCCGCGCCGCGCTCGTGGAAAAATACGGACGCGGGGGCGGCGGCGACTGGTCGCAACTCTCGAACATTCTCTACGCCAATCTCGGCCTGGGCCTCAAAGCCTCCGAGAGCCTCGCCGCGTTCTGGAAACACACCGAGCAGGAACTCATCGTGCGCGCCCTCGGCGGGCTGGCGGTGATCGCCACCGAACGCCACGAAGCGCGCCGCATTGACAACCAATTGCGCGGCCGCGCCGCCCGCCAGGGCGACCCCGGCTCCTCGCGCTTCTACCTTTCCCTGCAAGACGACCTCATGAGAATTCAAGGGGGCGAACAAGTCGGCAACATGATGACGCGCCTGCGCGTGGACGACGCCTTCCCCCTCGAGGCACGCCTGGTCAGCAGCGTCATCGAACAGTCGCAGCACCGCGTGGAGGGCGCCAACTTCGACATCCGCAAGCACCTGCTCGAATACGACGACGTTCTCAACAAACAGCGCACGCAAATTTACTCGCAGCGCGACCGCATCTTCAGCAAGGAAGATTTGCGCGACGACATTCAGGAAATGCTCGAGGCCGAAGTCCGCAAGCGCGTGGAGGCCGCCTTCGACGACGAGGAGAATTTCTGGCGGCTCCCCGCCTGGCTCGAGCAGGTGCAGCCGACCTTCCAGATCGCATCACAGGGACTCGTTCCCTCCTTCCCGATGAAAATGATTCTGGACGAGTTCGCTTCGCAATCGGACCTCAAAGCGGCCGCCGTCCAACTGGCCGATCGCACGCTGACGATCGAACACTCCCACCTGCAACGCGCCATCGAGACCTCCATCGAGCGCGCCATCGAATCGCTGGAAACGCAGGTGAAGGAACGCGAAGACCTCCTCGACACCTTCTTCTCCGGTTTGCGCGGCAACGAGGAAAGGCCCAAAGCGCAACAAATTTTGGAGGAACTGCAATCCCTCGTGCGCCTGCCGCTCAAACTGGACAACAACCGGCAGCGCGCCCTCGCCAGCGATCCCGAATCTATCGAAGAGGAGATTCGCGAGATGGTCGCGGAGCAATTGACCGATCTGGCGGTGACGCGTCTCGTCGGCGCGGTGGAAAATCGCCTGGGCGAATCGCTGGGATTTGCAAAGGATGAACTGGCCGAATTGGCCTTCGAAGACCTGGCCAACGAGGTCGCGGCGCGCGCCGAATCCGCGCTGAAACGCCAGCGCGAGCGCTTCGCGGGCGCGGACGGCATCCTGGCGCGCGACGTGGACTTTTTGCTCCAGCGCGAAAATCTCGCCGACGATTCGAGCAAACTGCGCTTCCTGCTTGCGCTCTCGCAGGGCGTCCGCAACGTGTTCGACGCGCGCACCCACCGCCAGGTGAAGCAGGTGTACCGGCGGTTCGATTACAGTTTCCTCGCGGCTGAGTTGATGCAGAACGAATCCGCTGGTGATCTCGTCGAGAAGATCCTCGTCCATCTCGAAGAGGCCGAGGACGCGCTGGCGTTGGCCTGGGGCAGGGAAGATGCCCTTCGGAGGGGAAGCCAGGCCGAGGTCCAGGAAGAAGCGGCAAGGGAGGCGGGATACCGTCTGTTGAATGAGTCGCACCGCCGTCTGTTGCTGTCCGCCATCACCGAGTTGTGGGTGGATTACCTGACGCGCGTCGAGGCCTTAAGAGTTTCGATAGGCCTCGAAGCGTACGCCCAGCGCGATCCGCTGGTACAATACAAATCCCGCGCCTCCGAAATGTTCCAGGGATTGATGGAGGATATTCGCGCCGTGGCCGTCGGGCGATTGTTCGCCATCCAGCGCCGCCCAAGTTTGGAAGCGCTGGAGGAGGCCGCGGTGGATTCGAGCGAGTCGAGGCCCGCCGCACAGCCGCAGATCGGCAAAAAGAAAAAGCGCAAGAGGCATTAGATTTATCGTGAATCTTTCCTACGCCGACACCGACATTTTCCGCGCCTACCCCAAAGTGGAACTGCATCGTCATCTCGAAGGCACGCTGCGCCTCGAGACGATGCTGGAGATCGCGCGGGCGCACAGCATCACCGTGCCGGCCAGCCTGAGCGGGCTGGTGCAGGTGCAGGACGGCGACCCGCTCACCTTCCAGAATTTTCTCGCCAAGTTCAACACGCTGCGATTGTTCTATCGCTCGCCCGAAGTGATCCATCGAATCACGCGCGAAGCGGTGGAGGACGCGGCGAAGGACAACGTCCGCTATCTCGAACTGCGCTTCACGCCCGTGGCGCTTTCGCGTGCGGAACGCTTTCCGCTGCACGACGTGATGAACTGGGTGGCGGCCAGCGCGCGCGAGGCCGCGAAGAGATTCAAAGTGAAGGTTGGGCTGATCGTTTCGGTCAACCGCCACGAAAGCACGGAACTGGCCGAGCAGGTGGCCTGGCTGGCGGCGGAACACATCAAAGATAGTGTGGTCGGCATGGATTTGGCGGGCAACGAGGCCGAGTTCCCCGCGCAGCCGTTCGCGGGCATCCTTAAGGAAGCGCGGCAGGCGGGATTGCGCGTCACCGTCCACGCGGGGGAATGGGCGGGGGCGAGGAACGTCCGCGAGGCCATCGAGGAACTGGGCGCGGAACGCATCGGCCACGGCGTGCGCGTTCTCGAAGACGGTTACACCGCCGCGCTGGCGAAGGAACGCGGCACGGCCTTCGAAGTGTGCGTCACCAGCAACCTGCAATCGGGCGCGATCCCCGCAGGGCAGAGACATCCCCTGCCAAAGATGATCGAAGCGGGGTTGAATGTGACCGTCAACACCGACGATCCGTCGGTCTCGCGAATCACACTCAGCCACGAATACCGCATCGTCTGTACCGACCTGGGTGTGCCTGTGGAGACGCTCAAACAGCGCGTCGTCGCCGCGGCGCAGGCTTCGTTCCTTCCAACGAAAGATAAGGAAGATCTGGTCAGGAGCGTCAAGAAAGAGTTGAAGTTGTAATTCAGTACACGGATTACGCGGATTTACCCTTCGGGTACGATGTGACGGATTTCACGGATTTTTTTAAATTCCTTCCGTGTTCGTCCGTGTGGTCCGTGAAATCCGTGTACAGAGAAAAAGTCAATCTCACCACGAAGACCCGAAGGGTAGCAAAGGCGCTCCTTTGTGCTTTTCGTGATTTTGTGGTGAACCCCCCTCCACCTCCCCCCATTTTCTGCGAAAATGGGGGGAGAGTAAGAGGCGGGCGATGTAAACCACACCAAAGGAGTTCCGACATGAACGATCTATTTAAATCTCGCGACGTATTGAAAGTGGGAAAGAAGGAGTACGTCATTTTCCGCCTCGACGCATTGGAGAAGGCAGGTTTAACCAAACTCAGCAAACTGCCGTATTCGATTCGTATCCTGCTCGAGGCCGCGCTGCGTCAGTGCAATGACGAAGAGATCACGCAAGAGGATGTAAAGAACATCGCCGCGTGGACCCCCACCCCCTCCCAGGCGAAGGTGGGGGCTGGGGGGGGTAGACCCGGCATCCCCTTCCTCCCCGCCCGCGTCGTCATGCAGGATTTCACGGGCGTGCCAGCCGTCGTTGATCTCGCCGCGATGCGCGCGGCGGTCGCCCGTCTCGGCGGCGACCCGAAGAAGGTCAACCCGCTCGTGCCCGTGGACCTCGTCATTGACCATTCGGTGCAGGTGGATTTCTTCGCCACCGCCGACGCGCTCCATCGCAACACCGAAATCGAATTTCAAAGAAATCGTGAGCGGTATGAGTTTCTCAAATGGGGACAAAAAGCCTTCCGCAATTTCCGCGTCGTCCCGCCGATGACGGGCATCGTGCATCAGGTCAACCTGGAATATCTCGCATCGGTTGTCGGAGTCCGAAGTCTCCAGACTTCTGGACTCCAAAGTCGGGAGACTTTGGAGTCCATGCAAGTCGCCTTCCCCGACACCCTTGTCGGCACCGACTCGCACACCACGATGATCAACGGCCTCGGCGTGCTAGGCTGGGGCGTGGGCGGGATCGAAGCCGAAGCCGTGATGCTCGGCCAGCCAATGGACATGCTCCTGCCCGACGTGATCGGTTTCAAACTCACGGGGAAACTGCGCGAGGGTGTCACCGCCACCGACCTCGTCCTCACCGTCACCCAGATGCTTCGCAAAAAAGGCGTGGTGGATAAGTTCGTCGAGTTCTTCGGCGAAGGTCTCGACCATATCTCCCTCACCGACCGCGCCACGATTGCGAACATGGCGCCCGAATACGGCGCGACGATTGGCTATTTCCCCGTGGACGCGGAGACGCTTCGCTACATGAAACTGACGGGCCGCTCCGATGAGACGGTTGCCCTGACCGAGGCCTACCTGCGCGCGCAGGAACTCTTCCGCGACGCCTCCTCGCCCGACCCCGAATTCACCGAGACGCTCGAACTGGACCTCGGGGCGGTCGCGCCCTCCCTCGCGGGACCCAAACGCCCGCAGGACCGCGTCCCCCTCGCCGAGATGAAGGAGACTTTCCGCAAGGCGCTCACCGCGCCCGTGAAGGAACGCGGCTACGAACTCCCTGCCGAGGAGTTGGAACGCGAAGTCACCTTTGGCACCAACGGCGGGACGCAAAAGATGAAGCACGGCGCGGTGGTGATCGCGGCCATCACCTCTTGCACGAACACGAGCAATCCCTCCGTGCTGATCGCGGCGGGCTTGCTCGCCAAGAAGGCTGTGGAAAAAGGCATGAACGTGAAGCCCTACGTCAAGACCTCGCTCGCGCCCGGTTCGCGCGTCGTGACCGAATATCTCAAGCAGGCTGGTCTCATCGAGCCGTTGTCGAAACTCGGCTTCAACGTCGTCGCCTACGGATGCACCACCTGTATCGGCAATTCGGGGCCGCTCCCCGGCGAGGTGGCGAAGGCCGTGACGGGTTCGGACATCGTCGCGGCGGCGGTGATTTCGGGCAACCGCAACTTCGAGGGCCGCGTCCACCCGTTGGTGAAGGCCAACTATCTCGCTTCGCCTCCGCTGGTCGTCGCCTACGCGCTGGCAGGGACGGTGGACATTGACCTCGTGAACGAACCGCTCGGCATTGGATCGGATGACGCGGCGGTTTATCTCAAAGACCTGTGGCCTACGCAAAAAGAGATCAGCGACGCGATCGAAGCCAACGTCAAAACCGAGATGTTCAAGGAAAAATATGCCGACGTGTTCGCCGGTTCGGAAATGTGGCAGGCGATCCAGGTGAAGGAAGGCGACTTGTTCGAGTGGGACGAGGCCTCGACCTACATTCATCACCCGCCCTACTTCCAATCGCTGACCCTCGATGTGCCATCCATCCAACCGATCAAGGGTGCGCGCGTGCTCGGTCTGTTCGGCGACTCGATCACCACCGACCACATCTCCCCCGCTGGCAACATCGCCGCCGATTCCCCCGCTGGAAAATTCCTCATCGAGCGCGGCGTCCAGCCTCGCGATTTCAACCAATATGGCACGCGGCGCGGCAACGACCTGGTGATGGCGCGCGGCACGTTCGCGAACATCCGCCTGAAGAACCTGATGGTCGCGCCGAAGGAAGGCAACTGGACAAAGGCGTTTAACGTTGAACGTTCAACGTTAAACGCTCAGGAAATGCCGATCTACGATGCCGCCATGCTTTACCAACAGGCAGGCGTTCCCACCATCGTCCTCGCTGGCAAGGAATACGGGACAGGCTCCAGCCGCGACTGGGCCGCGAAGGGACCGATGCTGCAGGGCGTGAAGGCGGTCATCGCTGAATCGTTCGAGCGCATCCACCGCTCCAACCTGGTGGGCATGGGAATCCTCCCCTTGCGATTCGCCGAGGGCCAGAACGCTGAGTCGCTCGGTCTGGATGGAAGCGAGGTCTTCGACATCGAGGGACTGAACGACAAGATCAAGCCTCAGAGTGAAGTGACCGTCAAGGCGCGGAAACCCGACCCTTCGACACTCCCTTCGGTCGCAGGGCAAGTGGAAAAGGTGATCGAGTTCAAGGCCACCGCGCTGCTGAACACGGAAGTGGAAGTGAACTACTACCGTAACGGAGGAATTCTCCACACGGTGTTGAGGAATTTGGTGAAGTAGGGTGTGACGGTTTCCGGTTTACGCTCTCTCGATCACTGTGGCGGTGGCCATGCCGTGGCCGATGCACATCGTCTGCAAGCCATAGCGTCCGTGGGTGCGTCCCAATTCGTAGACCAGTTTCGTCATCAGGATGGCGCCGGTCGCGCCGAGGGGATGTCCGTGCGCGATGGCGCCGCCGTTGGGATTCACCTTCGACATATCGGGATGCAACTCTCTCGCCCACGCCAGCGGCACGCAGGCGAAGGCCTCGTTGATTTCGACGACATCCATCTCGTCGAGGGTCAATCCCGCGCGTTTCAACACGTTTTGCGTGGCGGGGATCACCCCATCGAGCATCAGGGTGGGATCGGAGCCGACGACGACGCGGGCGACGATTCTCGCAAGCGGGGACAGGTTGTACCGCCCGACGGCGGACGCGGAGGCGAGCAGGAGCGCGGCCGCCCCGTCGCTCACCTGACTCGAGTTGGCCGCGGTCACCCGGCCATCCTCCTTGAAGACGGGTTTGAGCGCGCGCATCTTCTCGCGGTCGGGGGGACGGCGCACGCCCTGGTCGGCCGCGAACGCCCCGCCGTTCGGGAGCGAAACGGGAAGGATTTGGTCGGCGAAGAGGCCCGCCTCGATGGCGCGTCCCGCTTTGCGGTGCGAGTCGAAGGCGTAGTCGTCCAGTTCGTCGCGGGGCAGGTCCCATTTTTCGGCCACGAGTTCGGCGCTGAGTCCCTGATGGATGAGCGGATAGCCGACCTCGGGCCACTCGCTGGGATAGTCCGCCCCGAGCGGCTGGTGGGACATCATCTCGGCGCCGCCCGCCAGAACGAGGTCGGCGTCGCCCGCGAGGATGGACTGCGCCGCAAAATGGACGGCCTGCTGGCTGGAGCCGCACATGCGGTTGAGGCTGACGGCCGGCACGCCGACGGGAAAGCCCGCCTTCAGCGCGCCGAGACGCGCCAGGTTCGCGCCCTGGTCGCCGACGGGCGTGACCACGCCCCAGACCGCGTCATCGAGACGGGCGGCGTCCACGCCCGCGCGGCGGACGGCCTCGCGCATGACCTGCGCGGTCAGTTCCACAGGCTGGATGGGATGCAGCGCGCCCGTTTCTTTGCCGGAGCCGATGGCGGTGCGGACGGCGGAGACGATGAAGACATCTGAGCTGGACATGGGGACTCCTTGTTGGAGGAACATAATTCCTCATTCTGCGGGGAAGAAGTTGGAGCGAGCGGCCGGATAATACCTCAAAATGGAGATTTGCAGGCGGCCTGCCCCAAACCCGAAAGGGCTGCTGAGCGCGCCCGGAAGGTTTGCCAAACAGTGACGTTTGTCCCTTGACGGGGGTCTCCCGGCAACTTAAAATCACGTCACAATCGAACGGTTGCAGGGAAGAGATCCTCCAACGAGGACGCCGAAGGTGCAAACCTGGGTAGGCGAAACCAGGTGAAACTCTCAGGCAAAAGGACCCTGCCTCCGAAACACTCTGGAAAGTCCGTTCTTCGGCAGTTCCACTGCCGAAGCAACGACACCGACGGTGAAAGGTTAGTTCGGTAGTTTGGTAGTTCGATAGTTACGTAGTCCAACTACATAACCACCCAGCTACGTAACTACAAAACTAATCGAATCTCTCAGGTACAAACTACAGAGGACGCGCGATATTAAACTCGCGTGTCCTTTTTTGATTCGCCAATCCTTGATTCAGTACCGCGACATTCATGTCGCCTCATTTGGGGGCAACATAAATGTTGCGGTACAACTTCCGTAAAAGGAGACACAATCATGAACACACCCGCCAATTTGAAATACACCAAGTCCGACGAATGGTTCGACCCCGCCAGCGGCGCGATGGGACTGACCGACTACGCCCAATCGCAACTCTCCGATATCGTCTTCGTTGAATTGCTTGTCGAGGTCGGCGATACGGTGGAGGCCGGCAAGCCGATTGCATCGGTTGAATCGGTCAAGGCCTCGGCGGAGACGTATGCCTCGGCCGGCGGCAAGATCGTCGCCGTCAACAAAGCCCTGTCCGAAAAGCCCGAAACGCTCAACTCCGATCCGTACGGCGAAGGCTGGATGGTCAAGGTCGAAGGCGGCGCGACCGGCGAGGTAATGGATGCGGACGCGTATGTCGCGTATTGCGAGAGTCGCGCGCATTAGTCTGATAGTCGAATAGTCTGATGGTCTCATAGTCGAATAGCCAACTATCAGACTATGAGACTCGAGACTATGAGACTCGGAGTTTCAAATGACCTACATACCCATCAGTCCCAAAGAGCGGGATGCGATGCTGAAGGCCGTCGGCGTGAAGACGCTGGACGACCTCTTCCAGGACGTGCCTGCAAAGCATCGTTTTCCCAAACTCGACCTGCCCCCCGCGCTGACCGAAATGGAGGCCGCGGCGGAACTGGCGGACATTGCCGCTTCCAACGAAACCACACGCGAACTCATCTCCTTCCTCGGCGCGGGCATATACAACCACTACATCCCCTCCGTCGTTGACCACATCCTGCGGCGCGGCGAATTCTACACGGCGTACACCCCCTACCAGCCCGAAATCTCGCAAGGCACGCTGCAGGGCATTTTCGAGTACCAGTCCCTGATGGCCGCGCTGACGGGCATGGAAGTGTCCAACGCGTCGCATTACGACGGCGCGACGGCCGCGGCGGAAGCCGTGAGCCTGGCGTGGGCGCAATTCCGCGGCAAACGCAAAAAAGTGGTCATCTCCCCAACCGTGCATCCGCAATACCGCGCCGTCATCCGCACATACACGCAAGGCATGGAGTTGGAACTCGCCGGGGACGATGCATCATCAGTGAGCAGTGATCGGTCGTCAGTGTTCAGTTTGGAGGGGTTGATTGACGAGAACACCGCGCTGGTCATCGTGCAATATCCCGATTTCTTCGGCCGCCTCTACGATTACACCAAATTCATCGAGACCGCGCACGGCAAGGGCGCGCTCGTCTGTGTGGTTGCGAATCCCATGGCGCTGGCGCTGTTCAAGACGCCCGGCGAGATGGGCGCCGACATCGTGGTGGGCGACGGCCAGCCGCTGGGAATCCCGATGTGGTTCGGCGGACCCACCCTCGGCTTCTTCACGACGCGCAGGAGTTTCGTCCACAAGATGGCGGGACGACTGGTCGGCGAGACGATTGACAATCGCGGCCAGCGCGCGTACGTCCTCACGCTCACGGCGCGCGAGCAGCACATCAAGCGCGAACGCGCCACCTCCAACATCTGCACCAACCAGGGTTTGCTGGCGCTCGCCTCTGCGATTTACATGTCCGTTCTCGGCAAAACGGGAATGCGCCAGGTGGCCGAACTCTGCTATCACAAAGCGCACTACGCCGCCGAACGGCTCAGTCAGATCAATGACATGGGTTTGTGCTTCAGCGAGCCGTTTTTCCACGAGTTCGCGCTGTGCGTGAATCGCCCCGTCGAAGAGGTCAACGCGCATTTGATCGAGCACGGCATTCTTGGCGGCTACGACCTTGGCCAGGATTACCCCGCGCTCAAAGATCACATGTTGATCGCGGTGACCGAGATGAATTCAAAGGAAGATATTGACACGCTCGTCGAAGTGTTGTCGGAGGTGAGCCATGACTAGCCAGACTCCCAAAATCGTCGAACCGACCATCTTCGACCTGTCTTCTCCGGGACGAACGGGCGTCTCTTTCCCGGACCCGGACGTGCCGCGCGCCGAATTGCCCGCGTCCCTGCTGAGAGCGGATCTGCCCCTCCCCGAACTCGCGGAGGTGGATGTCGTCCGCCACTACATGCGCCTGAGCAAATTCAACTACAGCGTGGACGACGGCTTCTACCCGCTCGGCTCCTGCACGATGAAATACAACCCGAAGATTAACGAAGACACCTGCCGCTTGCCGGGTTTCCTGTTCACGCACCCGCTCCAGCCAATTGAAACCGCGCAGGGCAACCTGGCGTTGATGTATCAATTGCAGGAGTGGCTGAAAGAGATCAGCGGCTTCGCGGCAGTGACGCTCCAACCCGCGGCGGGCGCGCACGGCGAATTCACCGGCGTTCTCATCATGCGCGCCTACCACAAGTCGCGCGGCGACGCGAAGCGGGTGAAGATGCTCATTCCCGATTCCGCGCACGGGACGAATCCCGCGTCCGCAAGCATGATGGGATTGCAGGTCGTACAAATCCCCTCCGACGCGCGCGGCAACGCGGACTTGAAGGCGCTCAAAGAGCAATGCGACGACACCGTTCTCGGCCTGATGCTGACCAATCCCAACACGCTCGGCCTGTTCGATGAAAACGTGGAACAGGTCATCAAGGTCGTGCACGATTGCGGCGGCCTGGTCTACGGCGACGGCGCGAACCTGAACGCCCTGCTCGGCATCGTCCGCCCCGGCGATTTGGGCTTCGACGTGATGCACTTCAACCTGCACAAGACCTTCGCCGTCCCGCACGGAGGCGGAGGCCCGGGCTCGGGTCCCGTCGGCGTCGCCGCGCGCCTCGCGGATTTCCTGCCCGAACCGCTGGTCGGCATCGTCGAGGAAGGCGACGACGAGGAACCCCCGCTCTTCGGCTTCATCAAGCCCGAAAAATCCATCGGACGGATGAAGGCCTTCCACGGCCACTTCGGCGGCGGGCTGGTGCGCGCGTACACATACATCGCCATGCACGGCGCGGAGGGACTCAAAGAAGTATCGCAATACGCCGTCTTGAACGCCAACTATCTCTTGGCGCGCCTACGGAACACGTACCGCGTTCCTTATGACCGCATCTGCATGCACGAGTTCGTGGCCGAGGGACGCTTCGAAGGCTCGGACGCGCGCGCCCTCGACATCGCCAAGCGGTTGATGGATTACAACTTCCACCCGCCGACGAACTATTTCCCGCTCATCGTCCACGAGGCGCTGATGATCGAGCCGACCGAGACCGAGAACAAGGACACCCTCGACGCCTTCGCCGACGCGCTCATCAAGATCGCGGACGAGGCCAAGACCAGTCCCGAACTGCTCCACGAAGCGCCGCACATCACCCCGTTTGGAAGAATGGACGAAGTGAAGGCGGCGCGCGAGTTGGTGTTGTGTTGTTGGCTTCCCGAAGGTTACAACGAGAACGAGTAAGCGAAGAAAGAAGAAAGAAGTCCCGGAGGTGAAATCCTTCGGGACTTTTCGTTTGCTGTATAATTGACTTATGACCATACAAGATGTCCGCTGGATTCAACGTTTCAACCACTTCACGAAGGCCCTTTCGCAACTACGAGAGGCGGTGGAGTTGGCGCGTCAACGTCCGCTTTCGAAATTGGAAGAACAGGGATTGATCCAAGCATTTGAATTCACACACGAACTGGCGTGGAATACGCTGAAAGATTTTCTGGAAGAACGCGGCTCTGAAAAAATTTACGGTTCAAGGGATGCGACGCGGGTGGCCTTCAAAGCGGAACTAATCAAGAACGGCCAGGCGTGGATGCAGATGATTAGTAGCCGAAATCTAACCTCACACACCTACGATGAAGCCACAGCCGCTGAGATTGTTTCAGCCATCCGCTCAACGTATTTTGCGGAATTCGAGACGCTTCAAGTCAAACTGGATGAACTGAAAAAAAGGGAAGAAAAATGAAATACGGCCTCCCGCAATCCGCCATCCAGGATATTGGCGTCGTTTTGAGCCATTACCCCCAAGTGGAAAAAGCAATCCTGTACGGTTCGCGCGCCAAGGGTAATTACAAAAACGGCTCCGATATTGACCTGACCCTGCACGGTAGCAAGGACTTGACGCTGTCCGTGCTTTTCAAGATCATGGACGAACTCGACGATTTGCTCCTGCCCTACACCATTGACCTGTCCATTTTCGACCAGATCAGCGACCCGGACGTGGTCGAGCACATCCAGCGCGTGGGTGTGACGTTCTATGAGAAAAGCGCGTTTGTCCCCGAACCAGCTTAATAATCGAGCATGTTTGAAGAACAAAGCCTCGCAGGTGAAAATCCCTTCGAGGCTTTTTGCGCCTCAAAGACACTCGGCTATAATTTTAAAAAAATTCGCCATGGACACTCCCCTTCTCATCAACCTCCTCGGCTGGACGGGTTCGATCCTGTACCTGCTTGCCTATGCCCTCGTCTCCATGAAGAAGACCGAGGGCGATTCGCTCCTGTATCAGGGCATGAACATTGTGGCGGGCGTGCTGCTCGTAATCTACACGCTCAACTTGCAGGCGTTTGCCACAACGGGACTCAACGCCGTCTGGGTCGCCATTGGAGTGTTCACGCTCGGGCGAAAATGGCTTGCAAGAAAGTAGTCCGATGAAGAAACTCGGCGCCAGTTCCATTTTGAAAATCACTGTAACGGTCATCCTTGCATTGGCCGCGTTGATCCTTCTGGCAGGCTACGCGGAAGTGGACAACATCCTCCGTCCGCCGCGCAACATTCCGCAGGGGAAGACGCTTCGCAAGTTCAACATCCCCTATCAAAGCGTGGAATTGACCACCGAAGATGGCATCCATCTCGCCGCGTGGCTTCTGGGAAACTGACCCACGCCGCTTGAAATTCGCTTACAATACGGGCAACTCACATCAGGAGAATCTCGCATGGCAACCGAACAAAATATCGGCCCCATCCTGGAAACCTTCCAGCGGACAGAGATCACCGAGCATCACATCTACAAACGACTGGCGCGCGCCGTCAAATCGCCCGAGAACGCCAAGATCCTGCAACAGATCGCGGACGATGAATTGCGTCACTATCAAGGCTGGAAAAAATACAGCGGACGTGAAGTGAAGCCCGACTGGTTCAAGATGTGGTTCTACTATCTTGTCAGCCGTATTTTCGGTTTCACTTTTGGCATC
This sequence comes from Anaerolineales bacterium, assembly GCA_034411715.1. Taxonomy (GTDB): domain Bacteria; phylum Chloroflexota; class Anaerolineae; order Anaerolineales; family Villigracilaceae; genus Denitrolinea. The sequence continues at coordinate 15,668 of DAOUMJ010000151.1, forward strand.
AAATTGATGGAGCGCGGCGAAGAGTCTGCCCAGAAAAATTACGCGCAAATTGCCAGCATCATCCCTGAAGCGGAAAATTTCATGCACGAGGAGGATGTCCACGAGGAGCAGTTGATTGGGATGCTGGACGAGGAACGCCTCCGCTATGCGGGATCGGTCGTGCTTGGATTAAACGACGCGCTCGTGGAACTGACGGGCGCGCTCGCCGGACTGACGCTGGCTCTTCAGAACGGAAAGTTGATCGCCCTTTCGGGACTCATCACGGGCATCGCCGCCTCGCTTTCGATGGCCGCGTCGGAGTATCTTTCCACCCGCTCGGAGGACACCAGCAAACACCCCGTCCGCGCCGCGGTCTACACGGGCATCGCGTATATTGTGACGGTGGCCCTGCTCGTCCTGCCCTACATCATCAGCCCCGAAACGTACCTGCTCGACCTCGCCATCGCGTTGACGACGGGCGTCGTCATCATCGCGGTCTTCAACTACTATATCTCCGTCGCCAAGGACGAATCCTTCCGCGAGCGATTCGCAGAGATGGCCGTGTTGAGCCTGAGCGTGGCCGCCTTCAGTTTCGGGATTGGGTATTTGATCCGCCTGTGGCTGGGGATCGAGGTGTAAGAAAAGGCAACTGCCGAATTAAAGCACTGCCGTTACGCAGTTTGTTCGTACCGCAAGATTTATCTTGCCTGCCAGGGGCAACATGAATGTTGCGGTACTGCGTAACATGAGTTAAAGTATAATGATTCCAGCGGTTTACAGGCATCTGTAAGGAGAAAAAATGGTTTCCCCTGCCATGACCACAATCATGAAAATGATTGAAGACCTGCCCGAAACGCGGCAAAACCAACTTGCAGACCATTTGCGCGAGTATCTTGCCGACATGGAAGATGAAGAGAGATGGGATGAGACCTTTGCTCGTACGCAAGGCCAGCTCGCTTACATGACACGCGAAGCAACGCGCCAGATCGCAGAAGGAAAATCCGAGCCGATGGATTTCAGTCGGCTATGAAATCCGCTACCCTGCCTTCATTTTGGGATGCCTATCAAAAACTGGACGAAGCAACAAAAGGGCGTACCAGAAAAGCATTCGTACTTTGGGCAGAGAATCCATTTCATCCATCCCTGCGATTTAAGAATGTGAATTCACAGGAGGGGACATGGTCGGTTAGAATCACACGAGGCATTCGTGCGCTCGGTAAAATGGAAGACGACACAGTAACATGGTTTTGGATCGGCAGTCACGATGACTACGAAAGGAAAATCTAACGATCAAATAACCGCCTTTGTTGGCGGTTTGCTATCATAACTTCAAGGACAGGATAAAAGCATGTGTGGCATTTTCGGATACGTCACAAACAAAGAAGTGGACCTCGGTCCTATCTTGATCGAAGCCGCCAAGCGACTCACCTATCGCGGCTACGACTCGGTCGGCGCGGCGGCGTTGAACGGGGATACGATTGATTTGCGGAAGGATGTTGGCAGGGTGGAAGAAGTCTCGGTCAAATACAACTTCGCCGAAATGCGCGGACAGCGCGGCATCACGCAGTTGCGCTGGGCGACGTTCGGCGAACCGTCGCAGGTCAACGCGCAGCCTCATCTGGATTCCGATGGAGACATGGTCGGCGCTCATAATGGAAACGTGGTCAACAACGTCGAGTTGCGCGAGCAGTTCATCGCCGAGGGCATGACCGTCCGTTCGCAGAACGACGGCGAGACGTGCGTCCATGCGGTGGAGCGTTATATCAATCGCGGCTACGAATTCATTGATGCTATTCGACTTGCGTATGGCGATCTCGAAGGCGACTATGCCTTTGTCATCGGGCGCGCCAATGACGACAAACTCTATGCCTTCAAAAAAGGTTCGGGCATGGCGGTGGGACTCGGCGAAGGCTTCACCTGCGTTTCGTCCGACCTGCCGTCCATTCTGCCTCTGACGCGGAAAGTCATCCGCCCGCAGGATGGAGAGATCGTCACGCTGTGGGCGGACAAGGTCGAGGTGCGGTCGGTCAAGGACGGGAAAAGGATTGATCGAAAGCCGGAAACCGTCACGGAAACGATGGATGCGGTGCAGAAGGGCGGGTATCCGCATTTCATGTTGAAGGAAATTCACGAGCAGGCACAGGTTGCGCGTGAGTTGTTCCACGTGTTGAACGGAAATCGTGAAGTGGACGCGCTAATCGCCAAGATGAAGAACGCGCGTCATTTGTACTTCATCGGATGCGGCACGAGTTATCACGCCGCGTCGCTGGGCGCGGTCTATTTCGCGAGGCTGGCGGGACGCGCCGCGATCCCTGTGCTGGCGCCGCAGTTCATCGCGCAATACGCGCCCGCGGTGAATCACGACGACGTGGGAATTTTCGTCAGCCAGTCGGGCGAGACCAAGGACGTGCTAAACGCGCTCGAAGCGGCGGAGGCGCGCGGCATGGCGTGTTTCGGATTGGCTAACGTGGTCGGCTCGACGTTGACCAAAGCGACATCGTTCTCGCTGCCCTTGTGCTGCGGCTACGAAATCAGCGTCCCCGCCACGAAGACCTTTACCAACCAGGTCGTGACGTTTTTGTATCTGGCGTACAAGATGGCGGGAAAAGATGTTCGCGAATTGGATGTGATCCCCGAACTGATGGACAAGACTCTTGAGATGGTCGCCCCGCAGGTCGAAGCCATCGCCAGGGATATCAACGAATGGAACGACATGTATTGTCTCGGCTACGGCGCGACCCTCGCTATCGCGATGGAAGGCGCGTTGAAGTTGAAGGAGATCACCTACGCCCACTGCGAAGGGATGCTCTCGACCGAGTTCAAACACGGACCGCTTTCCGCGGTGAGCAAGGGCTTTCCCATTATTTTTGTATCGGATGGCAGCGCTGTGCCGCTCATCATCAGCGGCATCAACGAGGTGAAAGTGCGCGGCGCACGGACGATCGTCATCGCCGAAGAGGACGCCCGCCTGCGCGCCAACGCGGACGATGTGATCGTGCTTCCCAAGTCCGACCCGCAGATCAGCGCGCTGCTGGGAGTCCTGCCCCTGCAATTGCTGTCGTATCACATGTCCGTGATGAGAGGCTTCGATCCTGATTTCCCCAGGAATTTGAGCAAAACCCTGACCGTTGATTGATCGCGACCGTTCAGACCGGACGCCCTGTTTTTACCCATTATGTAACCGCGCCGCTACCGGACTGCTTTTGCCCGCATCACCAGCCGATCCCTCGCCCCAAACCGATATTTGTATTCCTCGTTCCCGCGCATGAAATCGAATTCGCTTCGTCCGCGCTCGCAGGCCCATTGGATGGTGTGCGCCAGCAGCACCCAGCCCGGCGATAACTCGATGAACTCGCGATTCACCCCCGAATTGTAGCCCCACAGACGATTTCCATAATCGAAGTTGAACGCGCCGGCGGCCTTCCGCCCGCCCACCTCGAGGAAGGCCAGCCACAACCAGCCGCCGCGTAACGCCGTTCGCGCGGCCGCCAGCATCTGGCGGCGCATCGCGTCGGTGAGGAATTCTTCCTTGACGGGGTCCTGCGCCATCAGCGCGAAGAAGGCGTCCATTTCGGCTTCGAGCGCGGACTCCTCCTCCACGAGGCGCCAGCGCACGGGAAGTTCGTATTCGGCGGCGCGGCGCAGTTTGCGGCGGATCTCGTGACGCTGTTTCTTGTCTATGCCCGCCAGGTAGGTCTCGAAGTCCGCGGGCAGGGGGATGTAGGGCGCGGGCTGGCAGGCCTGGCGCGTGAACGTCCAGCCGCGCGCCGCCGATTCGGTTTCGAGCGCGGGGAGGGTGGGAGAGGCCTCGGGGAGGTTATACCAATCGAGGCCGCGCCAGCCTGAAGTCACGCGCGAGGCGAGGAAGTCGAGCAGGCCGTTCAGGAAGCGAGGCGCGTCGGCAGGGCGGACGATCAGATCCAGGTAGTCCGAAATTTCGATCGAACCGAGCAGCATGAGCGCGGGAAGCCCGTCGCGGTTGATCGTTTGAAAGAGCGGCGCGACGCCGATGAGACGGTCGGCTTCGAGGGCGGTGACGACGGCCAGTTCGGCCTGGGTCCACTCGCCGCCGCCGAGCGTCTGCCACCAATCGCGCAGGTAGCCGAATCGCAAAAACGGCGCGTCGGTGACGGACGCGGCCAGCATGTCGTCCCAGGCGCGGGCGAGGGGCGCGAGGGTGTCGAAGGTTGTGTGTAAGGTGAAATTCATGGGGTTTCCGAAGACGGTGAACAAAGAACCACGGATGGAAAGGATTTCCGATTTGCTTTCATCCCTTTCCTCTGCGGTTGAAACGGTGGAAGGGGATCGAAGCGTCGAAGCGGCCGCGATAAATTTTACCAGTGACTCTGCAAACTCTGGCAGGCACAATAAAGGAGAGGACAATTTCATTCCCAAATCCCCAAACGCGTCTATAATTCAGGCATCGGATTTGCAACAATATTGGGCAAGTTATTTGCAGGGAGCAAACCATGCCTACACTCTCCATTGCTGACAAACTTCTTGGCCTCGTACTTGATTTTCTCAAAAAGGGCGGCGAGAACCTCGTAAAGGATGCCGCTGCAAGGAAGGCAATCAAGCAAGCCATCGAACGCGCTGCTGAACGGTTCGGAAATGAATATTCTGACAAAGGGTTGGCAAAGGCATTAGTCGTCAGCACGAAATTTCATGATCTCCCCACTGTTCAGGATGCGATCCGCCAGGTTTTGCAACATCCTTTTGACCTTGCTCCAAAGGTGAAGATCGAAAGTGAGTTTGCAACGGTCTTGCCTGAAAGCCAAAGGAAATCGGCAACGGACGCTGCGCGCTCTTATCTTGAGATTTTGCGCGAAGAATTGATTGGTGTCGAAAAGCTCAATGACAAACTGAAATTAATCTATCTGAAACGGACAGCGGATGCAACCGAAAGAACCGCCGAGGGGGTCAAGGAACTTGTGGAAATGCAGAAGAAATCTTCGGCCAGGAAAAAGCCTGCCAAGAAACCAGCGACCGTCAAGGCGCGAAAATCTCCTGCCGCGAAATCCATTTCCACACAAATTCAAGCCAAACAGCCAGTTGCCAATCTAATTTTGCATTTCCAGAAAATTTCCAAAAACGCAGAGTTCAACGCGCCGGTGCCTATGAGTGTTGAGTTTGAGGAAACAACGACTGAAATTTTTGATTTCATCAGCCCGTTTGATGACAAAGACCTTGCTGAAATCCGCTGGTATCTGGAGAATTACTGGCAGTGGCCGTCGGATATTGATAATGAGCGCGCCAACACAGTGACCAGTAACATGCCAAGGTGGGGAAAGATGTTGTTTGATGCGGTGTTCAAACAGCAATCCGAAGCTTCTGCAGATGCCATGCGTCTGTTCGGGAGATTCGGTGAGATTCAAGATCGCGAGCGCATGTTGACGATTGATACAAACGAGCCGCGTATCCTCAGGTTGCCATGGGAATTGTTGCGTGATGAGGGCGGATACTTGTTTAGTGAAGAAATTAGCATTCGCCGCCGAATGCACAAAGTAAAGAAAAGCAGACTCAAGACATTTGATCTGCCCATTCGAATCCTAATGATAACCTGCCGTCCCGAAGGCGCGGGCTTCATAGATCCGCGTTCCATCGCCACTCCGATGTTGGATACATTGGATGCTCTACCCGAACATTTCGAAGTGGAGTTTCTGCGCCCGCCTACTTTACGCGGTTTAGATAAACGCTTAATGAACAAGAAGCGGCCACAAATTCACATCGTCCATTTCGATGGACATGGCGTTTACGATAAAAGCATCGGGCTCGGTTTCCTTCTTTTCGAGGATGATAATCACCAGCGTCATCAGGTGGACGCCGAGCAGATTGGGACATTGCTTAACAAGAGAGGAATTCCCCTGATGGTATTGAACGCCTGCCAGAGCGCGAAACCCGATGACCGTAACCCATTTGCAAGCGTCGCCTCTCGATTGATTGAATCGGGTGTGGGCGGTGTAGTCGCAATGAACTACAGCGTTTTGGTTGAAACCGCAAAGCGCTTTACAAAGGAGTTTTACGGCGCGCTGGCGCAAGGACAGAGTGTGAACGTTGCCATGGACGCTGCACGACGCGACCTATTCTCGGACACCAAAAGACTAACTCTCCGCCATCCTTCTGGAGAGGAGTCGGTTATCGTTCACTTGCAGGATTGGTTCCTCCCTGCTCTTTATCAACAAGCTGAGGTGCTGACACCATTCAAGCCAGATAGCAAACCCGTTTCGGCTACCCAAAGATATTCGATTCCCAAACAACCCGCACGCGGCGGCTTCCCTCCTCCTCCCCTCCACGGCTTCCACGGACGCGCCCGCGAACTGCTCGACCTCGAACGCGCCTTCGCCACGCGCAGCATCGTCATCCTGCACGGCTTTGGCGGACAGGGCAAGACCTCGCTGGCGGCCCAGGCCGCGGAGTGGTTCACGCGCACCCATCTCTTCGACCGCGCCGCCTTCGTCTCGTTCGAAAATGGAGTCGGACTCGACTTCGTCCTGAACGAGTTGGGCAATGCACTTGTGGAGGAGAACTTCCAAATCTATGAAGGCGATAAAGTCGAAGCCATCGCCCAATCCCTGCGCGAAAAACCCGCGCTGGTGGTCTTCGACAACTTCGAAAGCATCCTCCCCAATGGCAACGCGCCCCTCCCCGCCGACGAACTCCAAAAACTCCTCGACGCCGCCGCCAAATGGTTCTCCCGAAACCTGACACCTCGCACCCCGCACTTCTCATCACCACCCGCAACCCCAACATCCCCCATCCCGCCTTTACCCCCAGCAAAACCTGTTTGCGCAAAGAGTTGGAGGGCCTCGCCCCCAGCGACGCGCTCGAACTGGCAGCCTCGATTCTGGAAGCCCACAGCCTGCCGCGCCCGCCGCGCCTCCCGCTCGAAAATTTGTTGAACTTCCTCAAAGGCCACCCGCTCTCCCTGCAACTTGCCCTGCCCCAACTGCGCGACTACAGCGCCGAGCAGTTGGTGGAACAATACCAGACCATTTTGCCGAGCATCAAAGTGGGCGAAGCCAGGGAACGCAACGAATCCCTTGAAGTGTCCCTGCGCTTCTCGCTCGACCGTTTGGGGGAGGAAGTCAAGACTTTGCTTACGCGTTTGGCAGTTTTTGAAGGCGGCGCGTTAGAGACCGCTTTGCTCGCCGTTACTGAAATTCCCGAAGCAGAATGGAACGCCATCAAACCACAATTGACTTCCACCGCGCTGATTCGTTTGGAAGAACTCGCGGGCGTCACTGTGCCTTTCGTGCATTTTCATCCAACGCTTGTCCCGCACTTGCGCGCCCTCCCCGAAAGCCAAACCAATTACCAATTACTAATTACCAAATATTGGCAAGTCTACTACTCCCTCGCCAACCAACTCTACGATGACGACACCCAACACCCCATCCAAGCCCGTTCCATCGTTCTACGCGAACTGCCCAACCTGAAACGCGCTCTCAAACTGACCCTCGCCGCGGGCGCGCTGGATGAAGCCGTGGACTTTGCCGCTCGTCTCAATCATTTTTTGGATAAGTTTGGTCGCTGGAGGGAAAGGGACGAGGTGGTAGCAGTAGTAGAGAAAGTGATCAGTGATCAGTCATCAGTGGGCAGGGGGAAGATGACAAAGCGTGAATACATGATGGAATACGGGCGCGGGGAGAGGCTCTTGCAACAGGGGCGCGCGGGCGAGGCGGAGCAGGTTTTCCGCGCGTTGCTCGAACGACTGGAAGTAGAGGCGGATTATGACACGTGCTACGATCAGACGCTTGTGCTTGGCTATCTTGGCCGCTGCCTGCGCGAGCAGGGACACCCCTCGCAGGCTACGGGCTACTATCACCGCGCGATTGCGCTGGCGGAGAAGTTAGACCAAACAGAGAACATTCAAAAACTGATAAGTACTGTTCACACAGATTTAGCTGACGTCTTTGTGGACATGGGACAGTATGAATCTGCTAAACACGAATACCTGAAATCAATTGCTGTTGACAAAAAAACAGGCGAAGAGGGCAATGCTAGCGCGACTCTCGGTCAACTCGGCACGTTGGCATTGAAGCAAGGCAACCTGAATGAGGCCCGCAAACGCTACATTGAAGCGTTGGAAATTTGTCAACGCTCAGGCGAAAAGCAAGGTCAAGCAATATTTTTGCACATGTTAGGCAGAGTGGCCGAATCGGAAAGTAACTGGGATGAAGCCGAGAATCACCATAAGCAAGGCATGAAAATCGAGGAAAACTTGAACGATTTAGTTGGGGTCGCAAAATCACGCAATCAACTCGCCATCGTCGCGATGAACGCGGGGCGTCCGCAGGAGGCAGAGCGCTGGTATTTGCAGGCGATTGAGTTATTTGAGAAAATTGGACAGACACGGTATCTTGCTAGCACATCGAGCAATCTTGCGGGGATTTATCTTGCCCAAAACCGCCTAGACGAAGCCGAGACCTACGCCCACCGCGCTCTTACCATCAAAGAAACGCTTGACCTTTCGTCCGAGCCGTGGAGAACCTACGGTATTCTTGCTGAAATCGCCGAGAAACGCGGGCGCATAGACGAAGTCCGCGAGTGGCGGCACAAGGAGCAGGAGACATATAAAGCATTCGCCGGTAGTGACTACCAAATGGGACAACTTGAGTCTCTGATTGGCGCTGTTGTCGCGGCATGCCAAGGAAATCAAGAAGCAATAAGTGCATTGAATGGATTAGTAAAACAACTGCGATCTAATCCACAGTTAAGCAATTTTGCGAATGCAATCGAAAAAATCATCAACGGCGAAAGAGATATTAAAGCGCTTGGCACAGGCGGTCGCGAAACAGTTTTTGTTGAACGCATTTTGCAGGCGTTGAGTGGGGAGGGTGGAGTGGGGAACCCCCATCCCCCGACCCCTTCCCCCATCGCCAAAGAGCAGGCGATAGGGGAAGGGGAGCAGCCCTCACCCCGGCCCTCCCCCACAGGGCGAGGGAGTCGAGCACCCTCTCCCAAAGTTGGGAGAGGGCAGGGAGAGGGGGGGCAGGCACCCTCTCCCAAAGTTGGGAGAGGGCAGGGTGAGAGCGGCGTCACCCTCCCTCAACTCCTCGATCTCATCGAGCGCGCCGCGGGCGGGGATCAGCAATTGGGCGGGCAGTTGTTCGGCGCCTTCCAGCAAATGTCGCGGGCGGAGGATGCCACGATGAGCGCGTTGGGGAATGTGTTGTTGCGCGTCCTGGTCGGCGAGCGGGAGCCCGATCTCTCGAAACTGCCCGATGAACTGGCGTCCGCGGTGAGGGGGTTGGTGGGACGGTTGAAAAACAAATAATTGTATCCACCCGTCATTGCGAGGGCGTACTCGCCCGAAGCAATCTCCGCGTCCGTGGAGGAGATTGCTTCGACGGAAGAACGCTGTCTCGCAATGACGGACACCATTTACCGATTACCATTCCCCATGATTTTGGCTACTCTCTGTTACATTCACCATAACAGTTGTACGTTGATGCTCCACCGCGTTAAAAAGGAGAACGACATCCACGCGGGCAAATGGAACGGACTCGGCGGCAAGTTCGAGCCAGGCGAGACGCCCGAGGAATGTGTCATCCGCGAAGTGCGCGAGGAATCGGGGTTGACGATTCAGAATCCGAAACTGGTCGGCTTGCTGATGTTCCCCAATTTCAAGGGTGAGGACTGGTACGTGTTCGTCTTCACCGCGCACGAATTCGTGGGCGAGGGCGAGTTGATTGACTCGAACGAGGGTCATCTCAAATGGATTCCCGATGCGGAGGTCGAGTCCCTGCCGCTGTGGGAGTCCGATCACGTGTTCATGCCGTGGATTCGCGAGGGCAAATTCTTCTCGGCCAAGTTTGTGTATGAGGGGGAGGTGATGAAGGGGTATGAGGTTGTTTTTCATTCAAATCCATACCCGTTGCGCGGACAGCCGTATCGCTACGACAAGCCGTTTGATAGTGTTGCGGAAAAGGATTGGAATGCGTTGAAATAAGAAGGCACGAGGAGTCAGCCCGAAGGGCTTCGTATCTGAGCGCGGGGATTCCATCCCCGCCGCGAGCCCCATCGCCGCGCGGACGCGCATCGAAACGGGAAAATCCCCCTCGGCACGCGGCGCGTCATTTCACGAGGCCGCGCGTCTGGAAACGAATCTTGTCCGATTGGCTCTGTCTCACCTTTAGTCTGGAAACGAATCTTGTCCGATTGGCTCTGTCTCACCTTTAGCGCCGCCCCGACGTCGAACGTCGGGGCTATTCCTGCAAAGGACTTCGTCCTGGTCTCCCTCCCTCAAATCTGTTCTTTGATTTGGGGGAGAGTCGGGGAGAGGGTCAGGGTTATAATCAAGGCATGATCTTCACCAACAAGCGCATCCTCCTCGGCGTCACGGGTTCGATTGCCGCCTACAAGGCCGCCGACCTGGCCTCCAAACTGGCGCAGGCGGGCGCGCAGGTGGATGTGATTCTCACTTCGGGCGCGGAGAAATTCGTCACGCCGCTCACGTTTCAATCGGTGACGGGTCGTCGGGCGTTCACCGAGTCCGATCTGTGGGGCGGCGAGGCGCACGTCCTTCACGTCGGGCTGGCGCATCAGGCGGACGCGCTCGTGGTTGCGCCCTGCACCGCCAACACGCTCGCGAAACTGGCGCACGGTCTCGCCGATAATTTGCTGACCATCACCGCCCTCGCCAGCCGCGCGCCGCTCGTCCTTGCCCCCGCGATGGACGGCGGGATGTTCGACGCGCCCGCAACTCAATCCAATTTGACGACTCTCCTCGAACGCGGCGCAACCATTATTGGACCTGCGGAGGGACACCTCGCCTCGGGACTTTCCGGCCGCGGACGGATGGTCGAGCCAAGCGAAATCCTCGGCCATCTGCGCCTCATACTCGGACGTGGATCAAGGTTAGCTGGAAAAAAGGTTGTTGTCTCCGCCGGGGGGACTCAGGAGCCGCTCGATCCCGTCCGTGTGCTGACCAATCGCTCCTCGGGCAAACAGGGCTATGCCCTCGCCCAGGCCGCGCTCGACGCGGGCGCGCAGGTGACGCTGGTCACCGCGCCGACCGGGTTGACTCCGCCCGTCGGCGCGCGCGTGATCCAGGTGGAGACGGCGCGTCAGATGCTGGAGGCCGTGCTGGCCGAATCCGCGGATGCGGACGCGCTCATCATGGCCGCGGCCGTGGCGGACTTCCGCCCGAAGGACGCGGCGGGGAGCAAGATGAAGAAACGGGACGGGATTCCGCAGATCGCGCTCGAAGCGACGGAAGATATCCTCGAGGCCGCGGCCCGCGCGAGGTCCGAAAAGAAACGTCCGCGCGTCGTGGTTGGGTTCGCGGCCGAGAGTCGCGATCTGCTGTCGAATGCGTCCGAAAAGTTGAAGTCCAAAAAACTGGATATGATCGCGGCCAACGACATTTCCGCAGCCGACGCGGGGTTTGGGGCGGAGACCAATCGAGTCACGTTATTGTTCGCAAATGGAAAGCAGGAAAGCCTGCCGCTGATGAGCAAGGACGAAGTGGCGGAGATCATCGTTGCGCGCCTGGCGGCGCGGCTGGAGACTTAATGCGAATCCTTGTCATCTCGGATATTCATGCCAACTACGAAGCGCTCGAAGCCGTGCTTGCGGACGCGGGCGCGGTGGACGAAACCTGGTGCCTCGGCGACATTCTGGGCTACGGCCCCGACCCGAACCTGTGCGTGGAGGTCGTCCGCGAACTGCCGAACCTGACCTGCCTGCTGGGCAACCACGACGTGGCCGTACTGGGGCGAATGCCGCTTTCGGCCTTCAACGGCGAAGCGCGGCGTTCTTTGGATTTGCAGTCGCGCGTGCTGACGGCCGACAGTGTGGACTTCCTGCGCTCGCTGCCCGAATCCACGCTGGTGCGCGGCGAGGTGACGCTGGCGCACGGCTCGCCGCGCGATCCGATCTGGGAATATGTGTTGAACTCGCTTTCGGCGCGCTTGAATTTCGATTACTTCGATACGCCGTTCTGTTTTGTGGGACACGCGCATTTGCAATGCATGTTCCAATTCGAGGAGGAAAGGAATCGCATCGTGATGGACAGCCCCAGAGTGGGCAGGGCCATGACAATGACACCGCGCGCCATTCTCAATCCCGGTTCGGTGGGGCAGCCGCGCGACCGCGACCCGCGCGCCGCTTACGCCATCTTCGACCCCGAGACGCACGCCTGGGAACCGCGCCGTGTGGAATACGACATCGCCGCCGTGCAGGCGCGCATTCGCGAATTGGGCCTGCCGGAGAAACACGCAGTGCGGATCGCGGAGGGGTGGTAGGTAGTCTGATAGTCGGATAGTCTGATGGTCGAATGGTCGAATGGTCGAATGGTCGGAGAGTCGAATAGTCGGCTGATTGGAAGAGGAACTTTTGAGGGGAGCAATTCGTCCTTCCGGCGAGAAATCGCCTACTGAAAAGGAGAAGAGAACATGAAACGCACCCTGTTCGTCATTGTGGCCGCCTCGTTATTGCTGGCCGCCTGCGGCGCGAAGGCCGCGCCCGAGCCGGAGTACTTGCGAGTGGCGCCCGAGACTGGCGTCGGCATGCCCCAGGAAGCCTACGCGCCTCCCATGCCGATGGCTACCCAGGCGCCCAAATCCAGCGAAGCCGGCGGGGGCGGCGTGGACGCCTCGGCGCGCGAACGCCTCGTCATCAAGAACGCCGACCTGTCCGTGGTCGTCAAGGACCCCGAAACCGCCATGTCCAATATCTCCAGGATGGCCGAGGCCATGGGCGGGTTTGTCGTCTCGTCCAACCTGTATCAATCCTACGGCCCCGGCGGCAAGCCTGTCCCCGAGGCGAGCGTCGTCATCCGCGTGCCGGCCGAAAAGTTGAACGAAGCGCTCGAAAAGATCAAAGCCGACGCGGTCGAAGTCCAGAACGAGAACGTCAGCGGGCAGGACGTGACCAGCCAGTACGTGGACCTGGAATCCCAACTCAAAAATCTCGAGGCCGCCGAAGCGCAGTTGATGGAAATCATGAGCAAAGCCGAGAAGACCGAGGATGTGCTGAACGTCTTCAACCAACTCACCTCCATCCGCGGGCAGATCGAGTCCATCAAAGGGCAGATGAAATATTTCGAGGAATCCGCCGCGCTTTCCGCCATTTCGGTGCGGCTGATCGCCGAAGAGACCATCGAGCCGATCGAAGTTCTCGGCTGGAAACCCGAAGGCACCGTCCGCGACGCCGTCCAGAACCTGGTCTACTTCTTCCAGGATTTCGTGGACTTCCTCATCTGGTTCGCGCTGAACTTTCTGCCGAAACTGCTGATGATCGGCCTGGTCTTCGGACTGCCGATATGGCTCATCGTCCGCGCCGTCCGCAACGCCCGCAAACGCAAAGCCGCGCAAACGCCGAAGGAAGAGAACTGATTTCCACAAGTAGAGCGAGATATAATCTCGCTCTACTGTCTTAACAACCATGACTCGACTCCATCTCCTCCTTTTCTTCGTTCTGACCCTGACCGCCTGCAATCTGCCCTTCGCGCAGCCAACGGAGATCGCCCCCGCCTCGACCGAGCGGCCGGCCTCCGTTTCGACAGCCTCTCCAATCCCCCGGCCGACTCTCACCCCGCTTCCCACGCCGATGCCGGGCGCGCCCCTCGGCACGGACGCGAATCCCATCATCCTCTCCCTCCGCCCCTCCAGTGGACGAGAAATTTCCGAGGCGGCGCGTGACCTGGCCGCGCAACTCTCCCACCTGACGGGGCTGGTCATCGTCCCCTACGCGCCCGCCTCCTACCCGGAAGTGGTGGACGCGCTCGGCGAGGGGCGCGTCCACGTTGCCCTTCTCGCCCCGTTCCCCTACCTGCTGGCGCACGAACAGAGCCGCGCCGACATCGCCCTCGCCACCCTGGTCCTCGGCCGCGATCTGAGCGCGGCGCAGTTCCTGGTCAATCGGCATTTTGTCGAGACGCGCACATTCACCCTGTATTACGATCCTGTCACTGGCTCGAACCTCGCAGAGGCGTCCACTGCCCTGAAACAGTTCGCAGACAAGAAACCCTGCTGGACCGATCCCTACTCACCGAGCGGATATGTCGTTCCCCTGGGGGTTTTGAACCAAAATGGAATTGTCACCAAGCCGGGCGCGTTCGTGCAGGGACATGCCACCGTCATCAAGTCGCTGTATGCCGATCCCGAGGGACAAATTTGTCAATTCGGAGTTACGATTGCAGACAACCAGGTCTTCATTGCATCGGGGTACGACGACGCGGCCGAGAGGGTGGCAATCGTCTGGGTGACGGAGGCCGTCGTCCCGTTCGAGGGGATCGCCTACGCCGAATCCCTGCCCGACGGGATGCGCGTCAGCGTCAGCGCGGCCTTCCTGTCCCTCGTCCAGACCGAGGAGGGCAACGCCGCCCTGCGCGATACTTTTCAGATTGA
>DAOUMJ010000152.1:0-2802 GCA_034411715.1 Anaerolineales bacterium
GTGGCGCTTTTTGCCACGGTTTGACGAAATCAGCGGCAAAAATGGCTTTTTGGGCAGAAATTCGCGAAAGTCGCTTTAATTTAAGCGAAAGGTCTGTAGAGAAAGTTGTTTTTAAAATAAGCAAACTTGGTTTTGTCTGGTGACAGGCTCGCGGTTGTAAGTGGTTCCTCCCCTCCAGAGTACAAAAGTATCGCATCAGAACCATCCAGATTTGCAAGATAATAGTTGTTTTGGGACGTAATCAGAATCTTTTCGTTCGGTGATGGATTACCGGCCTTTGTTGGAATTAAAGTGCCTTGAATTAATCCTGTTGGCGAAACAATTGGCGTTGATTCAGAGGCTGCCGTTTTTGGGGCGCAAGCAATAAGCCAGACGAGTAAGAAGATGAAAGTGACCGGTTTTTTCATGTGAACCTCATGCGCGACACCCGCCCGAATTTTCAGGCGGGTGTCATGGAAATCGAATTCATACCTGGAGCAGATTAGGGACTTGTATTGTACTTCATGTTGTCCCAATAGACTTTGAGCCCTCCGCACCAATACCCAGAAACGCAGTTTTCACTGAGCCTCAATCCCCCTTGTCATTTGGAACGTAGTCGGCGAATCCAAGATACGCCCAGGTGCCCTTGTTTTTGGACTGATCAACAGTGACAAACCAGCTATCTTTTGTTGTTCCGTTTTGATACGTCAGCCACCAATACTTGGCGGCGGCTTGTCCTACTGACGGGCGGTAAACCCAAAGTTGGTACATATTGGGTTTGGTGTATGCCCATCGCCACGTGTCGGGATACAAATTGTCCTGGACAAGGTATCTGCAATAGCTGCCAGCGCATCCTGAGTTAGCAATCTGGATTGGAGGGTACACACCTCCAGCAGAGTAAAGTGTGTTTTCGCTGATCTGGTAAGGGCCTCCGGCGCTGGCCATGCCTGCAAACAGAAATGCCACCAATGTTGCAACGACTACCGATACGAAGATGCGAGAAATTGCCTTTATCATGTTTTCTCCTCTCTATGGAATTGATACTGGGCGATAGCCGGACGGCAATTCAAACGCGACCGGATCAATCACAGGATTGAATGTAAGACTTGTGAAATATAAATCCATCCATTTTTCGCCGTTCATGTATTGCTCGTATCTGAGGAATATTCCAGTGGACTTGTCAACCCAAACTTTGGAATAGTCCGCTGACGAATCTTCCCTGATAACAACCCAGGCTTTGCGACCCAGGATTGTTTCCTCGCCAAGCAGCCTCAATCTTGAAAGTTCAGCGGACTGGATAAACTCTGTTGGATAGATCAGATCGCGAAGCGGGGACGATATGAACATGGCGAATGGATGCGGAATTGGCATATCCCTCTTTGTGTCCGCAATGGAGAGGGGCAGGCGGGAAGTGTCTTTCGCGAAAGCGGGAAGAGATCCCTTTACGAATGTCTTATCCGCCGTATTTAGATCAAAGATATTTTCGCCGTCACTGATCCAGAGGCCGTCATTTCCATTTCCTTCTTTGCTCGTCGTATCAATGCGTCCCCTTACGGGCTGGGAAATTTCGAAACTCATTGAATAGGTCTGCGTTTCATCATTGGGGCCATACCATGTGACTTCCGCCTCTCCTTGTAACGCTCGCCAATGGGTGTGGCTATTCAGCGTTGTGAGGATCACTTGATTGAGAGGCCCGGTCACCGCTGTTTGCTTTTGCGCCGAGACAGTGGAATAGACGCCGGACGAAATAAACAACATTCCCAGCACAAAGCCGGAAACAATCGAAATGAGCCAGTCGCGTTTTCTCATGATATTTCTCCTTTGCGTTTTGAAGTATGCCTGGCCGATCCGCCGCATTCTAGTTTGGGCCTTTGAGTAAGTCAACCCCCGAAATCCGTGATTTTTTCACCGCTCCTCCCCCATCTCCTCCGGGAAATTCCTGACCACCCACACTGCGGCCTGGTGGCGGGATTTCATTCCCAATTTCCTCAGAATATTTTTTACGTGGCTTTCCACGGTGTTTACCGTGATGGCGAGTTCGCAGGCGATGAACCGATTCTCTGCTCCCCATCCCAGCCATTTCAAAACTTCGCGCTCGCGTTCGGACAGGCTTTCCCACTTGTTGCCCACCTCTTCCCTCCAGCGCGCCGCCTCTTCCACCTGCACCTCGCTGAAATGGACGGCCCCTCGCGCCGCGCTTCGAATCGCGTGGATCAATGTCCCTGCCGAGGTTTCCTTCTTCAGATAGCCGACCGCCCCCGCTTCCATCATGCCGGCAAGATAAGATTCCCGATGATGAGCGGTAAGGATCAGAGTGGCTGTTTCGGGACAATTCTCGCGCACCCATCGTTCCAACTCGGCTGGAGGCGGGCCTGGCATTCTCAAATCCAGCAGGAGAATTCGCGGGCGCAGCTCCGCGACCAGCCGCTGGGCTTCGAATCCATCCTGCGCCTCGCCGATGACTTCAATGTCCTCCGCCTGCGAAAGCATGGAACAAATTCCCGCGCGTGCAACGGCTTCGTCGTCTGCCAATATGAGCGTGATTTTGTCGAAGGTGGTTGTCATATTTCTACCTCCTGATTTTGACGTTGCCGCATTATACCGTTTTTTTTGGCATAGACAACGTGGTTATGGTGGATTGAGGGTGGGGCCGCGGCGTTCGGCATCGGCTCGGGACATTTCGACCGCCTCGACTTGCGCATTCACCTGCCCGAGGGAGCCATCCCGAAGGACGGCCCCAGCGCGGGCATTACCATGACCTCCGCGATCATCTCCGCCTTTACGGGACGCCCGCTTCTCAAGAACGTTGCCATGACGGGCGAG
>DAOUMJ010000153.1:0-3888 GCA_034411715.1 Anaerolineales bacterium
TGCACGCAAAGGGTGTCAGCGCGGATTGCAAAATCTCCAGATTTTGCTCGAAAGTCGGGAGACTTTCGACTCCGTGCCTGACATGGTTTGCGTGCACACTGGGACAATTTCCGAATTTACGAATCGCGGGTTAAGTTATACAATCCCTCGCATGGACATCGAAACCGCCTACAACCTCGCCCTCGATTACCTCTACTCTTTCGTGGATTACAGCCTTAAACATGCCTCCGAACTTGCCAAGGCCGATTTCAACCTGGACCGCATGTTCGCGCTGATGGAGGCGCTCGGCAATCCGCAGACGAAATATCCCATCCTCCACGTGGCGGGGACGAAGGGCAAAGGCTCGGTGTGCGCGCTGTGCGCCTCGGCTCTCCAGGCCGCGGGCTATAAAGTGGGACTGTATACCTCGCCGCATCTGGAGGATTACGTCGAGCGGATTCAAGTCAACGGGGCGCCGATCTCTCACGCGCAATTGATCGAATTGGTGGAAGAGGTCAAACCCGCCGTCGCGAAGATCCCGAAGTTGACGACTTTCGAGATCACGACCGCCATCGGCTTCCTGGCGTTTGCGCGCGCAGGTGTGGACGCGGCGGTGATCGAAGTCGGCCTGGGCGGACGCCTCGACGCGACCAACGTGGTGACGCCGCGCGTCTCGGTCGTCACCTCGCTTTCGATGGATCATACGGCTGTGCTGGGCGACACCCTCGCCAGGATCGCCGGGGAAAAGGCGGGGATTATCAAAGAGGGCGTGCCAGTTGTGTCCGCGCCGCAAAAGGAAGGGGCCCTCGAGGTTCTCCTGCGTGCAGCCGGGGAAAAGAATGTACCCATAACAGTCATTGGGAAGGATGTAAAGTTTGCGTTTGCCGCTTCATCATTGGAGGGGCAGCAATTCAAAATTCAGAATTCGGACTTTCGAATTCCCCTGCTTGGCTCGCACCAGGTAGTGAATGCGGCCACGGCTTACGCGGCGCTCAAGGTGAGCGGGCTGGAAATTTCCGACGCGGCCATCCAAAAAGGCTTTTCTCAGGTAAAATGGCGCGCCCGCTTCGAGGTGGCGCGGCGCGAGCCGCCCGTGATCTTCGACTCGGCGCACAACGACGACTCGTTCGCCCGCCTGCGCGAAACGCTGGAGAGGTATTTCCCCGGCCGGATGGTTCATCTCATTTTCGGCGCGTCGGAGGACAAGAACATCCCTGAGATGCTGCGCGAGATGAAGCCGAAGATCCGCAATCTCATCGTGACGCGCGCCGACCATCCGCGCGCGCTCGAGGCGGGGAAAATTCAAGGGTTGGCGGACCAGGCCGGGGTCCCGAATGAAGCGGTCGTGCCCGTTTCGGCGGCGTTGGCGCGGGCGTTGGAATTATCCGCAAATGATGGTAGCATTGTCCTCTCGGCGGGCAGCATGTTCGTCACCGCCGAAGTCATGACCGCGTGGAAGAAGGTAAGCGGCAAGCAGTAATCGGTAAATGGTAATTGGTAATTCTCGTACCGCAACATTTATGTTGCCTCGGCGGGGCGCAAAATGAATTTTGCGGTACAAAACAAATCGTAAATTGGACACACCAGTACCGCAACATTTATGTTGCCTCGGCGGGGCGCAAAATGAATTTTGCGGTACTGGATGTGGGCGCAAGATAAATCTTGCGGTACAAATCGTACATCGAAAATCGAGTAGAAATGAATCATCTCAACGACTGGAACGAAGAAGAAGAATATTTCAACCTGGCGCTCTCGCAGCGCACCGAGGAACTGTATCGCGTGCCGAACATGGCAGCGGACGAGCGCGGCATCATCGAGGCGCTGGTTCTGCCGCTGCGCGACCTGGTGATCTTTCCGCGCATGGTCTCGCCGATCTTCGTGGGACGCGATGCCTCGCTGCTGGCCGTCCAGGAGGCGCAGCACCGCAACCAGACCGTGATTGGCCTGACGCAGCGCGACCCCGAACAGGAAGAGCCCGGGCTGAAAGACTTTTTGCCGATCGGCGTGGAAATGGCGGTGGGACGCCTGCTCTCGATGCCCGACGGCTCCTCGTCCGCGCTGGTGCAGGGACGCAGGCGCGTCGAGATCGTGGAATTCATCCGCGTGCGGCCGTACATCAAGGTGCGCGCCCGCGTCATTTTCGAACCGACCACCGCCGACCGTCAGACCCAGGCGACGATGCGCTCCGTGCTGGACCTCTTCGAGCGCTGCGTCCAACTCGACCGTTCCATCCCCGAGGAGGCGCACCTGTTCGCGATGAATATCTCCGAGCCGGGCTGGCTGGCGGACATGATCGCCACCTCGCTTTCGCTCAATTTCGAAGAGCGGCAGACCCTCCTGATGATGACCGACCCGCGCGCCCGCCTGGGACGGATGAATAAAATTTTGGCGGAAGAAGTGGACGTGCTCGAACTCGAAGACGAGATCCATTCGCGCGTCCAGAACGAAGTGGATAAGAGCCAGCGCGAATTCTATCTTCGTGAGCAGATGAAACAGATCCAGACCGAATTGGGCGAGGGCGACGTTTTTTCGAAAGACGCCAACGAACTGAAACAACGCATGGAAAAAATGGCCCTGCCCGATGAGGCGCGCAAGGTGGCGCTGAAGGAACTGGAGCGGCTGAACCAGATGCCGCCCATGGCGCCCGAGGTGGCGATCATCCGCACGTACCTGGATTGGATCTTGGACCTGCCGTGGGGAACGTTCACAGAAGACAATCTCGACGTGAAGAACGCGGGGCGCATTTTGGAGCGCGACCATTACGGGCTCAAAAAACCGAAGGAACGCATTCTCGAATACATCGCCGTCCGTTCGTTGAAACCGAAGAAGGAACGCCAGCCGATCCTGTGCTTCGTCGGGCCGCCGGGGACGGGGAAGACCTCGCTCGGGCGTTCCATCGCCGAGGCGCTGGGACGCAAGTTCGTGCGCGTCTCCCTCGGAGGAGTCCGCGATGAGGCGGAAATCCGCGGCCACCGCCGCACCTACATCGGCGCGCTGCCCGGGCGCATCATCCAGACGATGAAGCGGGCGGGGACGGCCAATCCGCTCTTCATGCTCGACGAGATTGACAAACTCTATTCCGATTTTCGCGGCGACCCCGCCTCCGCGCTGCTGGAAGTGCTGGACCCCGAACAGAACAACTCGTTCAGCGATCACTATCTCGAACTGCCGTTCGACTTATCGAGGGTGATGTTCGTGACGACGGCCAACTATCTCGGCCCGATCCCGCCCGCGCTGCTCGACCGCATGGAAGTGATCGAGTTCCCCGGTTACATCGAAGAGGAGAAACTTGCCATCGCGGAAAAATATCTCATCCCGCGCCAGTTGGACGAGAACGGCATTCACGATTCGGGCGTCAAGTTCGAGACCGAGGCGCTGCAGAGGATCGTCCGCGAGTACACGTATGAGGCGGGCGTCCGCAATTTGGAGCGCGAGATCGGACGCGTCTGCCGCAAGGTGGCGCGGACGAAGGCCGAGGGCAGGAAGACGCCCGAGGCGGTCACGCCCGAACTGGTCGAAAAGTTCCTCGGGCCGCCGCAATTCTTCATGACACATGCCGAACGCAAGGACGAGGTGGGCGTGGCGACGGGCCTGGCGTGGACGGAGAACGGGGGCGAGATCATGTTCGCCGAGGTCGCGGTGCTGGAAGGCAAAGGCGGATTGCAGATCACGGGGCAGGTGGGGGACGTGATGCAGGAATCGGCCCAGGCGGGGCTGTCCTACCTCAAGTCACGCGCGAGCGTGTTGGGGATCGATCCCGAGGTGTTCGACCGTCTCGACATCCATCTGCATTTGCCCGAGGGAGCCATTCCGAAGGACGGCCCCAGCGCGGGCATTACCATGACCTCCGCGATCATCTCCGCCTTTACGGGACGCCCGCTTCTCAAGAACGTTGCCATGACGGGCGAG
>DAOUMJ010000154.1:0-13938 GCA_034411715.1 Anaerolineales bacterium
TGATAAAGTTGCCTACCGACTTTTGACCTTGCTTTTACGGATTTCAGTCCTTGACTTTTTGCTCGCCGCTACTCCCAGTTCAGACGCTATACATGTACAAATTTTCATCCGCCGCCAGGAGAAGCATGTCAACTGTTCCTGCTTTGTTGCCGCGCCATCAGTCTTTCCCGAATTCCGCTTGGGTCGAAGCGCGCCTCCATTTGCTTTTGCAGTTCGTCCGCTTCTTGCTTGCGTTTTCTCAAGTAGGTCTCTACTTCCTCGCGCCTTCGCAGGTAATATCCGATCACTTGGTAAATAGCAACGAGCGTGACGGATGGATATTGCTGGGCAATCTCTTCCGCTGTCGCGCCTTCTTTGAATGCGGCAACGATGGTGTCCAGCGTTACCCGCGTTTGGCTGACCCTCATTGTGCCATTGGCGTCGGTTTCCAAAGGGACGGTTTCAGTTAGATCGGTGAGCGCCATTCGATAATCCTCAATCCAAATTATACACCAACCATACGATCCTCTCCCGCCTTTCACCATTCGGACGAACGCGAATGATGGAAGCGTCTTTTGCTTCCTCCTCAAAATTCGTTCTTCGGTTTGGGGGAGGGTTGGGGTGGGGGTGGAGTATAATAGAACGTACGTTCCCCTTTTCAAAAGAGACAAAAATGGACTTCAAACTCACCGCTCCCTTTGTCCCGATGGGCGACCAGCCCGAAGCGATTCGTCAACTTGTGGATGGCGTTAGGAAAGGCATGCGACATCAGGTCTTGCTTGGAGCAACGGGCACCGGCAAGACCTACGCCGTTGGGGCCGTCATCCAAGAATTGCAGAAGCCCGCGCTCATCATGGCGCACAACAAGACTCTTGCCGCGCAACTCTACGCCGAGTTTAAAGAATTCTTTCCCGAAAACGCGGTCGAGTACTTCGTCTCATATTATGATTATTACCAACCTGAGGCTTATGTCCCTCGCCACGATCTCTACATTGAAAAGGAGACCGAGATCAACGAGGAGATCGAGCGCCTGCGGCTGGCGGCGACGACCAGCCTCATCTCGCGGCGGGATGTGATCATCGTCGCGTCGGTGTCGTGCATTTACGGGTTGGGGAGTCCCGAGGAGTTTGGCAAGGGGACGGTGACGCTGCGCG
This sequence comes from Anaerolineales bacterium, assembly GCA_034411715.1. Classification (GTDB taxonomy): domain Bacteria; phylum Chloroflexota; class Anaerolineae; order Anaerolineales; family Villigracilaceae; genus Denitrolinea. Next base: position 1,134 of record DAOUMJ010000154.1, read on the forward strand.
TGGGCGAGATCTATCGCCGCAACGCGCTGATCCGCCAGTTGGTAGAGAGTCAGTATCAGCGTAACGACGTCGAGTTACGCAGCGGCACGTTCAGGGTCAGGGGCGATACGCTGGAGATCGTTCCCGCGTACGAGGACAAGCGCGGCTTCCGCATCACGTTCTTCGGCGACGAGGTGGAGCGCATCATGCAGTTCAGTCCGCTGACAGGGGAAGTCTTCGATGAGCCGAAGGAAATCTCGATCTATCCAGCCAAGCAATATTTGACGGACGCCGACCGCATGAAAGAAGCGATTGCCAACATCGAAAAAGAGTTGGAGGAACGGCTGGCGCTTTTCAAGGAGCAGGGCAAACTGCTCGAGGCGCAGCGTCTCGAACAGCGCACGCGTTACGATCTGGAGATGCTCAAGGAAGTGGGCTATTGCTCAGGCATCGAAAACTACTCGCGTCATCTCGACGGGCGCGAGCCTGGCACGCATCCGTGGACGATGATTGATTTCCTGCCGAGCGACTATCTGTTGATCATTGACGAGTCGCACATGAGCGTGCCGCAAATCCGCGGCATGTACAACGGTGACCGCTCGCGCAAGGAGACTCTCGTCGAATATGGTTTCCGCCTGCCGAGCGCGCTCGATAACCGCCCGCTCAAATTTCACGAATTCGAGCAGGTGATGGGCTACACCATTTACACGTCCGCCACGCCGGGGCCGTATGAGATGCAAAAAGCCGAGCAGGTGGCCGAGCAGATCATCCGCCCAACGGGACTCGTGGATCCAGAAGTGGAAGTCCGCCCGACGAAGGGTCAGGTGGACGATCTCGTCAAGGAAATCCGCGCCCGCGTCGAGGTCGGCGAGCGCGTTTTAGTTACAACACTTACGAAACGCATGGCCGAAGACCTCGCCGCCTACCTGATGGAACTCGGCATCAAAGTCCACTACCTTCACTCGGAAGTGGAGACGCTCGAACGCGTCGGCATCCTGCGAGATCTTCGCCTCGGCGTCTTCGATGTCGTCGTGGGCATCAACCTTTTGCGCGAAGGACTCGACCTGCCCGAAGTCTCGCTCGTTGCGATCCTCGACGCGGACAAGGAGGGATTCCTGCGCTCGGACACGGCTCTCATCCAGACCATTGGGCGGGCCGCGCGTCACGTCAACGGACGCGTCCTCATGTACGCTGACCGCATGACCGACTCGATGAAGCGCGCCCTCGACGAGACCTCCCGCCGCCGCGCCAAGCAGGTGAAGTACAACCAGGAGCACGGCATCGTCCCCGTCAGCATCCACAAGGCGATTCACGATTTAACCGAGCAGATGTCCCCGCGCGCGGTGGCGGAGATGAAGGGCGAGTACAAGGTGAAGGGCAGGGAGTCCATGCCGCGCGGCGAGATGAAGCGCATCATTGATGAACTCGAAAAGCAAATGAAAGAGGCCGCCAGGAATCTCGAATTCGAGAAAGCGGCGGCCCTGCGCGACGAACTCTATGAATTGAAAGCGATCTTTGCCGATGAGGAGAATCTCAAGCCGTGGGAGCGGTTGAAGTTGCTGGCGGGGGAGGGATAGTGATCAGTAATCAGTTTTCAGTGTAATGAAAACAGCGGAGGCTGAAAGCGGCTCCGCTGTTTTTGGATTGAAAACCGCCGTTCCCTTAAGGTCTTCCCATCTGTGAAAAAAGCCCAGTGAAAGTTCAACTGCGCTATGCGAAAAAATCAGGAAGTGAAATCGCTTCAGCGCCGCGCCGTTCATGCCTGATCATTTGAGATGACAAGACAGCAGGGCGTCGTTTTGGAAAAACGAGCGGCGACGCCTTTTTGGGATTAATGGCGGAAATGCAAAATGTGTAAAAAGGCTGATTTTCTCGTAGATTTCTGTTTCTTAGGACGCTTTGTTGGCTGGCTCTCGTTGCGCCAGACTCGCTACCTGAAAAAACGCCACTGCAAACCTACTGAAATTATTTCACACTTATTCGACGTTTGTAATTGTCAAATGTTATAACCCAAGTCGTTTCTCTAAAGGTTGCCAGTTTTTCAAGAAAGGACTGAAATCTCGGAGCGGGTCTTGGAAAACATTTGATGCAATTGCTTCTTGTTGTGCTTTTCCCAAACCGCGAGTTTCCCAGCACTGCCCATTCTCTGTGACCCAAATATAACTTTGGATGATGCCAGACGTGTTGCCCAACTTTCTGTACCGCTCAAGCAATTGGCTCGGCTCAATAATGACGAAATCATAATCTCGATGGCTGAAACGATACAAAACCAAAACCCATAAATCTGCCTGAGACTTTTCAATCTTTTCGTACCTGAATGTCCACCAACCACCCGATTTGATTTTTGAATTGATGCTAGATGCCCCACTTTTCCCGCCTTTGTTGCCCAGAAAATCCTTCGAGAATTTGACTTGCAGAGAGACGGCACACAAGGAATTTCGAGAACTGACCTTTGGATTTGTTACAAGTAAATCAATGCCCGTATCACTGGTCGGAAGCCAGATTTGCAGACCTTTGTAATTTTCTTCAAGGTGAGATGCTACCAAATATTCACCTGCATGGATTGTGAAAATCGGCTTCATAGATTTACCTTCTGTTTTGCTTTTAGTTCTTAAGCCAGCCAACGGTTAGAATGTCCTTGTGTGGGACGTGGCATCAGTTATCCTTGTGGTGATCCTACCGCGGGAACGCTGATGGGGCGTGAGCGCCTGGTCCGACTGCCGGTTCGGCATCCGCGGAGGGATGGTTTCCGACTCTACATGCTTTGGAGTTGCTCACGAATTAAGGCGCTTAATTTCTTGACGACTTCATTGAACTTATCAGGTGGCAACTTACAACTAAACTGCGCTTTCCTTGCTTTCCAATCAAGACTCTTTACCTGGTCGGATAAGATTGCGCCTTTGACTTCCAGGCCTTCAGGTATCAACACTTCAAACGGATACCCTTTGACTTGACTTGTGATGGGGCAGAGCAAGGCTAATCCAACTTTTCCGTTATACGCCGTTGGGGACAAAACCAATGCTGGTCTGTGTCCCGCCTGCTCATGCCCTGTTTGTGGATTGAACATAATCCAAACGATGTCGCCGCTGTCAGGAACGTATACCATAGATTCACCAAACTTCGTTGCCTACGGCAAATCCCATATCAACTTCGGTATGAAGATTATCTTTGGTGATACCCGCAAGCAATTCGTCAAGCGTCCAACTCGGCGCTGGAACTGGCGTAATCACAATTTTGCCTTTAACGATGCTAATTTCTACAAAGGAATCGTTTTCCAATTGAGCGTCAACGGCAAATGCTTTAGGAATTCGCAGGGCAAGACTGTTGCCCCATTTCTGGACTTTTGTGAGCATAAGGTTATCTCCTGTCTGTTTCTACAACAAAGATACATCTTTTGGCTCAATTAATCAAGAGCCTTTCTTAGTTTACAAGGGGCATGCCAACGGCTGGCGTTAAACGGCCCTTCCTTTTGACAGTCGTGGAAGGAAGCGATTTCCTATTTTTCACGTCTGACTACTCCTCTTCCTCCTCCGCCTTTCCCACAACCTCATCCACTCTCTTCATCACGTCCTCCGTCAACTTCGGCAGGACATCCAGCGCCTTCATATTTTCGCGCACCTGCTCCACGCGGCTCGCGCCCGTGATGACCGCACTGACGTTGGGATTCTTCGCGCACCAGGCGATGGAAAATTGCGCCAGCGTGCAATCCAGTTCTTCGGCAATTTTTCCAAGTTTCTGCACTTTGGCGCGATTATCCTTGTCGGTCAGTTTGTCCCTCAGCCAACTGTAGCCTTTCAGCGCGCCGCGGCTGTCTTTGGGAATTCCGGTCTGGTATTTGCCTGTCAGCAAACCCGAAGCCAGCGGAGACCAGGTCGTCGTTCCGAGGCCGATGTCTTCGTAGAGACGCGCGTATTCCCTTTCTACGCGCTCGCGGCGGAACAGGTTGTATTCGGGTTGCTCCATCGTCGGCTTGTGCCAGCCATATCGCTCACATATAGACCAGGCCGCGCGGATCTCGTCCGCGCTCCATTCGGAGATGCCCCAGTACATGGCGCGTCCCGAAGCGACGATATCCTGCATCGCCCGCGCCGTCTCCTCGATGGGAGTCTCGCGGTCCGGGCGGTGACAAAAGACGAGGTCCACGTAATCCAGCCCAAGTCGGCGGAGCGAACCGTCAATTCCCTCGAGCAGGCGTTTTCGGTTCAGCGTGTTGCGCTCGTTGGGGCCGTCGTGCAATCCCCAGTAGAATTTCGTCGAGACGAGGTAACTGCCGCGCCGCCAGCCGAGTTTTTTCAGCGCCGCGCCCATCACTTCTTCGGACTTCCCGCCCGCATACACTTCCGCGTTGTCGAAAAAGTTGACTCCCGCTTCGTAGGCCGCCGTCATCATCTCGACAGCCGCATCCACATTGACCTGATTGTGGAACGTGACCCACGACCCGAGCGATAACAGGCTGACCTTGATTCCCGCCCGCCCCAAACGACGATACTGCATTTCCATGTTGTCGTACCTCTCTGAGAAAGTTAATTTGCCGCGATTATACCCGACGGGGCAAATTGCGTTTCTGGTATAATTTTTTCGACCTGCCGGGGACGCTCTCCCCGCAGGCTTTGATTTTTATGACCCAGACCCTCTTCGATTTTTTCAAACGTCGCCTGCCTGCGCGGGGCGATTTGACGCTGGCGTTTTCCATGGCCGCGTTTCTCGTTTTTTCGTGGTCTTTGCGCGGTTTGTTTTTCAAATTCCAGGCCTACCTGCTTTCCTACAGTATTTGGGACCTTCTTGTCATCGTCGCCTATATGCTGGCCTTTGCCCTGGTCGAGACCCTGCTGGCGATGACGTTGATGACGGCTTTGGCCCTCATCCTGCCCGCGGCGTTTTTGAAAGAGGGGTTTTCCTATAAAGCCTCTTTCTTTTTCCTGGCCTTTGGCCTCGTCTCAGTTCACCTTCAACTGGTGATGACCAACCAGCCGACAACCCGTTTCCTGCTCCTCGAACTGGGATGGGGGCTGGCCCTCTGGCTGGCGCTTGCGATGTTGACTCACTACGTTGGCGCGGTTCGCAAAGTCGTCCTCGACGCGCTGGATCGCCTGGTGATCTTCTCTTACATCTACATCCCGCTTGGCATGATTTCCCTCGTTGTGATCGTGCTTCGTCTTCTATGGTGATCGGAATGGGACTGGATTCGAACTTGTCGCGCCGCGACTTTCTCAAACTGACGGCCCTCCTCCCGGCTGCGCTGGCCGCGCTCCCGCTCGCTTCCCTCCTGGACCGTGAGGCGGACGCGGCCGCCCCGCACGTTTTCCTCTTCATCTTCGACGCCTGGTCGGCGCGCCACCTTTCCCTGCATGGCTATCCCCGCGAGACCATGCCCAACCTGACGCGCTTCGCGGAGCGATGCCTGATCTATCACAATCACCATTCCACTGCCAGTTTCACCGTTCCCGGTACCGCCTCGCTCCTGACCGGCCTGTATCCTTGGACTCATCGCGCCGTCCAGTTCACCGCCGGGGGGATCGCGCCCGTTCACACCAGCCGCAACATGTTTTCCGCGCTCGCGCCTTCCCATTCCACGCTGGGATACGCCCAGAATCCGTACGCCGATATCTTCCTCGACCAGTTTGGAAAATACCTGGACGACCACATCCCCGAAGGACAGTTCAACGCGGGACAGTATCGGCTGTCGGGTTTGCCCATCTTCCAGAACGACGCACGCATGGCCTTCGCCAGCATCGAAAGCAATATCATCCGCGACGGAAAGGGGGCAAGCGCATCCCTTTTTCTGGGGCCGTTATTCCGCCTGAATTCTCTCCGCAAGAGTTGGGCCTGGAGGCAGGCTTATCGGGCGCAGTATCCCGCCGGCTTTCCCGGTTTTCGGCTGGGCGATCTGGCCGATGGCGTAATGGATGTGTTGGATGGGCTGGACGCGCCCACGCTGGCCTACTTCCACTACTTTCCCCCGCACGAACCGTACAGCCCCACCAGGGAATTTATCCGCGCCTTCAACGATGATTGGCTCCCGCCCGAAAAACCGATCCACGCACTCTCGCAGGCGCTCGCGTCCGCGAAGGAAATGATCCAAAACCGCTTGCGCTACGACCAGTATCTGGCCTCCTGGGATGCCGAGTTTGCGCGCCTCCTCGACCATCTGGAGATCTCTGGCCTGCTGGAGAAGAGCGTTGTCATCATCACCTCCGATCATGGCGAGATGTTCGAGCGTGGCGAGATCGGCCACAACACCTTTTTGCTTTCCGACGCGGTCACGCACGTTCCGCTTCTCATCTCCCTCCCCGGCCAAACTGACCGCCGCGACATCCATGCCTTTACCAGCAGCGTGGACCTCCTGCCGACCATTGCCAGCCTGGTGGGAGCCGAGCCTCCCCCGTGGGCTGAGGGCCGTCCCCTGCCCGGCCTGGGCGGCGTGGAGGATGCGGAGCGCGGCATCTATGCCATAGACGCCAAAACCTCCTCCTCGTTCTCGGAATTCAAGCAATTTTCGATTTCCCTGATGAAACAGGGACACCGGCTGATTCACTACCAATACCCGTTCCATTCTGGCTTCGAGTTCTACAATATTGAAGACGATCCCGAGGAAATGAACGATCTGTACCCATCCGGGCCGCTCCTGGCAAAGCGGATGAAGGAAGAGCTCCTGCAAACCATCGAGGATTTCAATCGCCCCTATCGAACGGATTGAAGGGGAGTTGGTTGATTTCTTTTTATTCCCTTCCCATTTTCTTCACGAAACCTTTACATGCCTCTGCTATCCTTTGGGCGTATCAGGATGAAATCCTGAAATCTCACTCGAAGGAGTATAACCATGAAAAAGACACTCTTGATCGTTGCGATTGTGGTCCTGGCGCTCGGCGCTTTGGGCGTGGGTGTGGCCTTCGCCCAGGGCGGCAACCCGCCTGTCAATCCCTATGGATACGGCAACGGCCCGATGATGGGCGGACGCGGCGGCTACGGCCCCATGCACGAGTACGTGGAAAAAGCCCTTGCCGACAAACTCGGCATCACCGAAGCCCAGGTCGAGAAGGAACTGGCCGCGGGCAAGCCTATGTACCAGATCGCGCTCGATAACGGCGTCAAGCAGGAAGACCTGCAGGCCTTCATGCTCGATGTCCACCAGACGGCTTTCGAAGCCGCGGTCAAGGACGGCGTAATCACCCAGGAGCAGGCCGACTGGATGCTCCAGCGCATGTCCCAGGGCGGCTACGGGACGGGAACCTGCCCGATGGGCGGGGGTGGGTATGGCTATGGTCGCGGCCCCGGCATGATGGGCGGTGGTCGCTGGCAGGCGAACCCGTAGGTCAGTGATCAGTCATCAGTGATTGGTAATCGGTGACCGGCAATCAGTCGGGCTGGCGAGAGTCAGCCCGATTTCTTTTCTATTTCGGAGTCCGAAGTCTCCCGACTTCGGAAATGGATTCATACCCATCCCATTAACCGCGCAACGCTCGCCGTGAGGAACGTCACCAAAAACGCGGTTCCCAGCGTGATCACCACGCTGACCGTCGCCCACTTGTAGGACTTGGTTTCCTTATAGATGGTGATGATCGTCGTCGCGCAGGGATTGTGCAGGAGCGCGAACAACATCAGGTTGATGGCGGTCAACAGCGTCCAGCCGTTGCCATTGACGAGCAATTCGTAAATGCCCGCGCTGGTACCAGGTCCGTCCACCATCATGCCTGTGCCCAGATACATCATCATCATGGTCGGGACGACGATCTCGTTGGCGGGGATGGCGATGATGTAAGCCAGCAGGATCACGCCGTCGAGGCCGAGGAGCAGGCCGAAGGGATTGAGCCAGTTCGCGATGGCCGCGGCCAGGTTCGAGGTCCCGAAAGGAACGTTTGCCAAAATCCAGATGACCGCGCCCGCGGGGGCGGCTGTCTGCATGGCGCGCCAGAGAACGAAGATGGTGCGGTCAATGATGGAGGTGTAGAGGATGCGCGAGATGTTGGGGCGGCGGTAGGGGGGCAGTTCGAGCGTGAAGGCCGAGGCTTCGCCTTTCAAAACGGTTCTCGATAAAAGCCACGACATCAGGAAGGTGAAGGCGATGCCGATGAGGACGACTCCCACGACCGCGCCCGCCGCGATGACAGAGGATGTGAATCCACCAAAGCCCGCGGCGACGAAAACGGTCGCGAGCATGATGAGAGTCGGGAAGCGTCCGTTGCAGGGGACGAAGTTGTTGGTCAGGATGGCGATTAAGCGTTCGCGAGGGGAATCAATGACGCGCGTCGCCACCACACCCGCGGCGTTGCAGCCAAAGCCCATCGCCATCGTCAGCGATTGCTTGCCGTGCGCGCCCGCGCGTTTGAAGAGCCAGTCCATGTTGAAGGCCACGCGGGGGAGGTAGCCGAGGTCTTCGAGGAAGGTGAAAGCGGGGAAGAAGATCGCCATCGGCGGAAGCATGACGCTGACGACCCAGGCCAGGCCGCGATAGACGCCATCCCAGAGGAAACCCGTGATCCACCACGGGACGTTCCAACCGACGAAGAGGGCGCGCGCCCAATCGCCGAAGCCGAAAAGGACATTCGCGATCGCGTCGGAGGCCACGTTCGCGCCCGAAACGGTCAGCCAGATGATGATGGCGAGCAGGATCAGCATGATGGGCAGACCCGTGATGGGCGAAGTGACGAGCCGGTCTATTTTCTGGTCGAAGTCGTATTTTTTGTCTTTGGCCGTTTTGACCGCGCGGCGGGCGATGGTCTCCGCCTCAGAATACAATGACTTTACAATTTCATCCCTGAAACCACTCGATAAACTGTTTCGGAGTGTTTCTGCTTTTGCGAGTACTTCGTTTGGATTCATGGTTACTCCTAAAAACGTACACAGGTATACAGGTACACAAGGAACGTGTTTACGTGTGTATTTGCATAGTACCGCAACATTCATGTTGCGCCCTGAGGCAAGATAAATCTTGCGGTACTGGGTTACTGCTTTCCTTCCACGGACATCTTCTTGCTAAACGACACATCCGCGCGTTGCTGGCGTCCGACGATTTCAGCGAGTTCGCCGCTGGATAACGCCTTCTGCACGCGCGCGTCGCCGTCGAGGAGACGAATCGCCAGCCAGCGCGCGTTGGGAATGCCAGGCGCGATTTGCTCGATCAGCGGCGCGAGTTCGTTGACGGCTTTCTGAAATTCGGGCGTGCCGTGGACGCGCAACGGCTTCGTGGCGACCAATCCTTCGATCACTTCCGCGACGGTCGTCAGCAGCGTGGACATGCCCTCGCCCGTCCGCGCGGTGATGGGGATGGCGGGAATGCCGAGGTCACGGCTCAATGAACGCGCGTCCACTTCGAGTCCTTTGCGGCGCGCTTCGTCCATGAGATTCACGGCGACCACCACTTTGTCGGTGATTTCCATGACCTGCATGACGAGATTCAAATTGCGCTCCAGCGCGGTCGCGTCGGTGACGACAATCGTGCAATCGGGCTGGCCGAACAAAATAAAATCGCGCGCCACTTCCTCGTCTTGTGAAGCCGATAAAAGCGAGTACGTGCCGGGCAGGTCAACGAGTTTGTATTTCACACCGTTGAACTGATAGCCGCCTTCGGCGCGCGTCACGGTCTTGCCAGGCCAGTTGCCCGTGTGCTGTTTGAGTCCCGTCAGCGCGTTGAAGAGCGTGGACTTGCCCGTGTTCGGGTTGCCCGCCAGCGCCACCACGCGGTCGAAGTCGCCGACCTTGATTCCCATCTGCTCCAGTTGCGCGTACGCGGGGCAGGTCTCGCAGTGTTCGGTGGGGAGGTTGATTTTGGTGTTGGTCATGGTTCCTCTGTGTTGAACGTTGAACGTTAAACGTTTAACGTTCAACGGGCTTCACCCAAATCTGCGCGGCCTGATCTTTTCGCAATGCGATCAACGTCCCTCGCACGCGGTAGCCGCGCGGGTCGCCGAAGAAGTTTTGCAGTTCGGGGTAGATGACGGCTCCAGGCGTGAGGCCGAGGTCAAGGAAGCGGCGGCGGGTGAATCCTTGCACGGCATCATCCAATGTCACGATTTCGGCGCGGCGGTCGTGCGGAAGTTCGGTCAACGGGACGGCCTCGCGTTTGAGCAGTTCGTGTTCGGGGATCGGCGCGACGGTCACGTTCGACGCCACCGCGGGCGCGAGACGATATTCATTCTCGCCGTCGCTCAGGACGACGCGCTGGGGAGTGCGTTCGAGAATGCGGATGTCCTGTCCGAGACGGAGTCCCGCCGCCAGGATTTGTTCGTAGGCGATGGCGGGTTCGTCCTCGAGATGGACGATTCGCGCGGGACGATCGGCCTGCCACGCCGTCACGGGCGTTCCCTCCGCTTTGGGCAGAGTCCCCTCGCGCGTCGGGATGGGATCGCCGTGCGGATCGCGCGTCGGGTGGCCGAGCGCCGCGTCCAGTTCATCCAATTGCGCGTCGGTCAGGTGGTGTTCGCGATGGTGCGCCTCGGTGTGGACTTTCTCCAGCGGCATGCGCGCCTCGTCCGCGAGATAGCGTTCCCACAATCGGTGGGCGCGGACGACGTGCAACGCCCAGCGCTCGCCCTCGGCGGTGAGATGGAGTTGGTCGCCGCGCGTCTCGAGCAGGCCCTGTTCCTCCATCCCTTCGATGAGACTCATCACCTTTGGCCGCGCCAGGCCCAAAGTCCCCGCCAGCGATTCGGGTGAGGCGTGGCGTCCCTGCTGCTCGCGGTCGAGAAGATGTTTGAGGGCATCCTCCACCTGTTCGCGTTCCTGCGCGGCGCGGTAGGACTTGTATTGCGCGAACAGTCCCACGCGGGGAAGGAGTGCGAATAGCAGAATAACAGTAAGGGCGATGAGCAAATAGGTTACATTCATAAGGTTTCCTCGTTGTCGTACACACATAGACAATTACGCAGGTCGCGATTGAAACGTGTGTACCTGTTTACGTCTCTTCCACGAAAATCTTCGTAGTGATGTTCAATCCCAGCACATGCGAATTTCGGCCGACTTTCACGGTCAGGTTGTTGTCGAATTCCGAGAAGGCCGCGACTGCGATCTCCGCGCCGGGGATGAGTCCGAGGCTTTCGAGATGGCGGAGCAGGTTGGGGTCCGCCGCGTCGACGCGCTGGATGGCGGCCCGCTGAGTGGGGCGTAGCGCCGAAAGGGGTGTGGACTTATCGGCGGGCATGGACAGGTCGGCATTGGGAATTAATTCGCCGTGCGGGTCGCGCGCCGGATGTCCCAGCGCGGCGGCGATGCGCCGTTCGAAATCCTCCGAGATGACGTGTTCGAGTCGGCAGGCCTCCTCGTGCACCTCGTCCCACGAATAGCCGAGAGTCTGCGCCAGCCACGTTTCGAGCAGGCGGTGGTGGCGGATGACCTCGAGCGCGGCGCGCAGTCCTGCCTTGGTCAGCCTGACGCCCTGATGCTTTTTGTAGATCACCAGCGGCGGTTTGGACGAGGCCAGTTTCTGCAACATGCCCGTCACCGAGGCGGGCGCGATGTTCAGCCGCGCCGCCAGGTCGGTGGTGCCGGCCGCGAGGCCTCCCTCGTTCAATTCGTAGATGTGTTTCAGGTAATCCTGAATGGATGAGGTCAGGGTTTCTGTCATGCTAATCTGTGATTTAGGCTAACCTAAATCATTGTAGCCGCGTTCCCTGCTCGCGTCAAGCGCGCAGCAGGCCCTTCGCGCCGGGAGACTCATTCGTCTTTCCGCCGCCCCCAAAGGCGGCGGTCGCGCTCATCTTCCGCGTCGAGCAGGCGGGGCTTGGAGGCGTTTTCCGTGTTCGACGGTCCGAGACTGGCAAGCGCCAGTCCAACGCCGATCAGCAATCCCCCCAACAAAAACAGCCGCGCGATCTCCTCGCCGAGGAACAACGCGCCGAGGATCGTTCCGACGACGGGCTGCGCGAAGAACGTCAACGAAGCGACTGAGGCGGGCAATTCCGCGAAGGCGTAATTCCACAGGAACATGGCGACGGCGGTGGAGACGATTCCGAGGAAGAGAATCCCGCCGACCACGCCGAGTGTGATCTTGCCGATTCCCTGCGATTGAATTTCCCAAAACCCGAGCAGCAAACTCGATGGGATTCCACCCGCCAGCATGATCGCGCTGGAGGTCAGCAGGTCGCCTGTCCGCGAGATTTTTCGCACGAGGACGGAGTACAGCGCCCAGGTCAGGGCCGCGGCGAGCAGGCTGAGATTTCCCCAGAACATGGAAGGGGAAAGCTCCGCGTTGCGCGTGTCAATCACCGCGACTACGCCCAGGGTCGAGATGACGAGCGCCATCAATCGGCGCGCGGTCGTCTTTTCTCCGAGCAGAAACGGCGCGAAAAGAAGAACGAAGGCGGGCGTCGCGGAGGTCACCAGCGAGCCGTTCGAGGCTGTCGAGAGTCTCGTCCCCACGAATTGGAATCCCAGCGAGATGCCGTAGCCCACGAAGCCGACGAGGAACGACTGCCAGAATTGCTTTTTCGTGAGCGCGACGCGCGGGCGAAAGACGATCACCGCGCCGAGGGCAAGAACTCCCAAAATAAGGCGCGTCGTCAGCAACGCAAACGGCGGAATGACTTCCAGTACTACTTTGCTGACCGCGTACATCCCACCCCAGATGGATGCGGCAGTGAGGCCAGCCAGAAGACCAGCGAGGGAGCGTTTTTGCATCGCCCCCGATTATATTCTTGATTTTTAATTTGACCGCAGCGCCATCCGCCCCGATTTCGTTTGGATATGGACCTGATATGCCTCTTCGAATTTATTTTGTGACTCCACTGAAAAAACTAACCGCAGAGCGCGCCGAGAGCGCAGAGTTCTTCATTGTTAAGTCTCTGCGTACTCTGCGATCTCGGCGGTAAAACAACCTTTTGCAGTAGAGTCA
>DAOUMJ010000155.1:0-39504 GCA_034411715.1 Anaerolineales bacterium
CTGCTCAGTTCGTGGAAATCCTTCGGATTGCGCGCCGAGTCGGATTCATCCGACTTCCATGTACTGAGGCGGGGGGTTTTTCCCCGCCGAACCAACGCCGACCATAACCGCAATCTCCGCGCGACTCGCCTATCCATCGGAATTACCATTTACCAATTACCAATTACTCAACCTGTGTACGTGTGTACCTGTTTACCTGTCTACGTTCTTCCGTAATCCTAACAGCCTTCTCGCCATATTCGGCAGCGTCGGCAACAGACCATTGAACTCTCGACTCAACCGCCAACTCGTTGTCCCATACAAATAAACCGAATACGCACAAGCCAAAAACGCGCTATTTGCAAACGGCGCTCGTTTCTCATTACTCATCAACTCATCCACGAACAACCCCGTCCCTTCGCCAAACTTGACGCTCATCGCTGTGACCGCGCCGACGCGCACGTATCCATCCGCGAGATTATCCGCCACCAGGTTGTGGACGCTTCCCGCCAGCAGCGGCAGAATCCCTGTGCCGACGGTGGGATCCCAAAGCCAGCGAGTCCATAGCCAGTGGTCGGAGGGGGATGTGTTGTGTAAAAGTCCAGTCGCGAGTTCGAGAGCGAGACGTGTATCGAGCGCATTCAACTTTTCAGCGAAGGTTGCGACTCGCACGGGAGTCGGCGCGTCGCCGTGAAGGAGTTGTTCGATGATGGTAAAGTCGCCGCTCGAAAAGTGATTGACAATCGTCCGCGCGTTCGACTTGGTGTGCGCGACAGCGGAGGCGATGTCAGCGAAGGAAGAGGCCAGAGAAACAGAATCCGCTCGAAGTCCAAGAAAGAGGCGGGTGTGACGTTCCGCCAATTCATCCGCAATCGCAATCACATCTTCAGGCGCGACCTGTCCCAACGCGTCCTGCAAATTGGTTTGCAGTTCTGGGTCGTCGGGACCCGTCTTCTGTTTGATGATGTGACTCTGTCGCTGAGGGAGCATGTTCACTCGTACCGCGAAATTTATTTCGCTCGTGTGCGATACCGCGAAGCGTATCGCGTTACGCCATCACTTTTTGAACCGCCGCCACCGCGCGCGCCGCCGCGAGACCAGCCATCGAAATCGAATCGTTAAGGTCAGCGGGACCCGCCGCCGCGCCCGCGACGAAAACGCCGGGGACGGATGTGGCAACGGTATCGAGACCGCCTTCGCCGCCCGCTTCGATGAAACCGTACTTGTTTTGTTGAACGCCCATCAGTTGCGCCAGCGCGCGTGTGCCCGCGCTTGGTTCCATGCCCACCGACAGCACGACCAAATCCATCGTCACTTCCATCGGGCGGCTCATCGTTGTGTCTTCGCCGCGGATGAGCAACTGGTCGCCCTTCCTTAAAACTTCGCTGATGACGCCTTTGATGTAATTCACTTTGTATTTCTCTTGCGCGGGCCAGTAAATTTCATTTTCCCAATAACCGTACATGCGCATGTCAATGTAAAAAATAAAAACCTTCGAGTCGGGCAACTGCTCGCGCAACTCAATCGCCTGCTTGCTCGCAATTCCGCAACACACCTTCGAGCAATACTCGTTTCCAATTTGGCGGTCACGCGAACCGACACATTGAATGAACGCGATCTTCTTCGGCGCTTGTCCGTTCGACGGGCGCACGACGTTGTGTTCCTTCAACATTTTTTCGAGGTCGGTCAGCGTGATGACATCGGGGAACGAATAGTAGTTGTAGTATTGCGTGGCGCGACCTGGATCGAAATGCTGGAAACCTGTGGCGATGATGACTGACCCAACGTTGAGCGACTCCGAAGCCCCGCCCGCTTCGATCTCGACGTTGAAGTTGCCAGCGCTCCCAGACATTCCCTTCACTTCGGCTTGATACTTCACTTCCACCCGCGCGTTGTTCGTGACAGACGCGGCAAGTTCCGCCATCGCCTCCGACGCGTCGCGCCAGTGATGAGTCAGTTTGGCATAGCCTTCGCGGTCGGGCGTCCCGCCGAGACGTTCGCGCTTTTCGATGAGAATCGCCTCCCCGCCCAGTTCCGCCACAGACCGAGCCGCTTCCAGTCCCGCGGGACCCCCGCCGATGACTAAAATTTTGTTGGATGACATTATTCCTCCGAGTGGTGCGTGTTTCGTGTTCCGTGATTAGTGATTGGTAATTGGTAATTAGAGAAGCTGTCGGTGGTCGAGTAGGCGGTGTTGTTCCGTTGTATCGAGACCACCAGGCTGGGTCTCTATGGTGTTGGAGTTGGTGTATCCCAACATTCCATTGCCATTCCATAATACACATACTCTCGTTTGTTGAAGTTGATTGCAACAAATAATCCATAATGCGGATTTGATGATTGGGCAGCGATAAAAGTATCCTTATTTGCCCAAGTGAGCCATTGAATAGGGCGCCAAGTCACCGTTCCGAAATAAACTCTATATACCTTTCCAGTTTTGTTTTCCTTTACATAAACATTGTCCACGCACTTTTCAGGATCACACGCTATATATGCCTGAAGGCTGTGGTCAATGTTCTCAGCAATTTCGCTGACATAATGCGAGTATTGATTGGGAGGTGGGTTTATCTCTGTAATTTCTATCTTTGCAGGAGGCGGTACATCGATCGGTGGTGGAGTAAGTATTGCAAGATTGGGTCCAGTGCAAATACCAGGATGTAATTGTTCAATTAGTGTATCTATTTCACCTTTCTTGCTTAACTCCAGGTTCAGTGGGGTGGCTGTAATTCTTGGTGTCACCCACCAAGTAGGGGTAGGAGATGGGAGAATCGGTGTGGAAGTTTGCGACGGGGTAGCCGTTTCAGCGTGAGCAGTTACAGCAGGAGGGGATACAGGTGTGCATGCGACCAAAACAGAAATAACAAATGTTGCTGTAATGATTGAATTTGTTTTCATGTCTGTCTTGTTTTATGTGGTAACTGCCCAACAAAGTTATCTGTGAATCACAGGTTTGTCCGCGTCTTCCCAGGTGATTCCAGACTTTGTGCCAGCACGAATCGCGTCCAAATCACTTTGGAATTCACCCCAATACTTTGGCCAATCAACTCCGAGTTTCTCCAAAAACGGACGCCAATCCGTGGAGTGCCAATGGAATTGCACCACGCGGAAGGGATGTGCGCCCATCGCCAGTGCGGCAACCTGCGCGTCGGATAAAACGGGAATACCAACTTTGCGGTCGTGCGCCTTCGCCGCGAATTGACTCTTATCCAGTGTGGTCACACAGCCTGTGTCGTGAGTGACGGTCAGATCGGGATTGACTTCGTTCTTCATCGTCTCGATCTTGCGCAGGACGGCGAACGAGCGTGTGAAGTCGCGTTGGACGAGCACATGACGAAAGCCGAAGCCGCAGCAATCGAACCAGGTGGAGTAATCCGCCACGTTGATTCCCAGCGCTTCGAGCGTCGCAGTGACCGTCGCGGTACGCTGTCCACCGTAGATTTCGGGGTCGTAGATCGCGTCTTCGGCGACGATCTTGTAGTAGTGGCAGGCGGGATGAACCGTCGCGGTGATGTCTTTCATGCTCACGGTTTGTTTTTCCGCGAACTTTTTCCGCATGACGTGAACCCACTCGCTGTAATGGACGAGTTCTTCGGGGATGACCAGCGGCTTGCCCATCTTGTCCAGAATGCGGCGGACTTCATCGCGCAATTCCTTGTGATGGACAAGTTGCTCGCGGATTTCCTTGTAATGTCCGTACGACGTGCCGCAGTGGATCATCGGGAAGTAGCCCGTCTCGTACGCGGCGGCGAAGTTGCGGCTCATCACCGCGGCTTGCGCGGCGGCGTTGGAAGTCGCTGAGGCGTAGTAGTTCCAGCCCGTGCAGGATGTCTGGTCGGTGGGATCAATGTAATCGAGTCCAAACTGACGGTGCAGCCAAAAGATGGACGAAGTGTAGCCAGGGATGTGTCCGCACTGACCGCAGGATTTGTGGTGCCAGGTGTGTTCGATGGGAATCTTCTTCGTCCGCCCGTACTTCGTCGTCACTTCCACGTGATTCTCAGGCACACGCTGGACGATAATCTCACCCTTCGCTTCCAACTCGAACAGCGACTCGCGAATATCGTGCGTCGGCGCGACTTCCGCTTCACGAACAACGGGATGGGATTTTCGTTCAAGGATTTGTTCGACGGTTGTCATCGTGTCACTCATAATCATCTCCAATCGGTGAGTAATTGGTAATTAGAGATTGGTAATTCTCGTACCGCAACATTTATGTTGCCTCTGGGCACGCAAGATAAATCTTGCGGTACTGCAACATTCATGTTGCCTCTGGGCACGCAAGATGAATCTTGCGGTACTACTTACCAATTACCATTTACCAATTACCCTTCTTCCAACTCTTCCTGCATGACATCCGCCAGCAGGTCGTACAAACCTTCGTCAATTTCCTTGATGATGTCCATGTTCCCAGTCTCGAACCAGATGGTGTAGAGTTCGAGCAGGGTCTTGCGATTGGTCTTCCACGCCGCATCGGTGACGCCGCGCAACGTGTCCACAGGGATGGCTTTTCTCCACACAGGCATGTTCGCGGAGAATTGTCCCACCCAGGGACCCCAGTCGGGGAAGAAATCGGGCTGGAGCATGTCGGGCGAGACCTGATTCCCTTTGAGCATGACTTTGTAAATCACGCGGCTGTAGCCTTGCAGAACATCTTTGGTTTCTTGAAGTCCGTTCTTGACCGCGACCTCGCGTAAGAGCGTGACCAATCCGCCAGGATTATTCCCGCGCGGACAGCGCAAGCAGGAGAAGCATTGCGCGCAATTCCAAATATCTTCCGAGATAATGTCGTAGACGCGCTCGATGTCTTCGCGCGCCATCGCCTGCGCGATCACGCGCGGACTGTAATCGTAGAACCGCGCCGAAGGACAAGTCGAAACGCAAATCCCGCACTCGTAACATCCGTAAAGAAAATCGTGATAGCGCGGGTCATTCTTGACCTCAAGAAAGAGTCGTTCCTTCTCCTCGTACGTCACATCGGGGTGGCGGTCTTGAGCCTTGCCTGGATTCCAATTTTCGAGAGTAGTTGGCATTGCAACTCCAAGAAGTACTGCAACATTCATGTTGCCAGGGTGCAAGATAAATCTTGCGGTACTAAACTACGAAGATTTCTCGCGTTCCACTGCCGCAAGCAAATCGTCCCAACGTGGGACGCCGACAAAACGGGTTTCATTTACGAAAATCGTCGGCACGGACAGCACATTCAATGACTTGGCAATCACGCGTCCATTCGTCGTCGCCAGGCTGACCAGTCGCATTTGCACCTGCGAATCCTGCTCGGTCAATCGCTGCGCCATCTGGATCGCGTTCGGGCAGGTGGCGCAAGTCGGGTGGGTGAACACGCGGACTTCAATCATCGGGAAACTCATACCCTTCGCAGTGGATACAATCATCCAAATTCCTGCGTTCCATAAAACTTTCGTACGCCTGCGCCGCGTCTGCGCCAGATAAAAAATCCTTCAAGTCGAGTTCGTCAGGCTGAAAGCGGACGACCCAGCCTTTCCTGTACGGACTGCGGTTGACCAGCCCCGCGTCTTCGAGCAGGGACTCGTTCACCGCGACCAGCATCCCATCCATCGGCGCTCGCAACGGACCGAGCCACTTGGCGCTCTCCACGATAGCGATGGTCTTGCCTTGTTTGTAACGTGCGCCGACAGGACGAAAACTCACAACGAGCATTCTGCCTGCGGTGGTCTGTGCCACGTCCGTAAAACCGAGCGTCACGTTCTCATCCGTTTCGACTCTCAGCCAGAGATGTTCCTCTATCTTATAATAAAGGTTCAGCGGCAATACGCAACTGCGGACGGTGGCGGTGTTGGACATTCTCGTATTCCGTCATTGCGAGGAGGGCGTTCTTCCCGACGAAGCAATCCCCGCGTCTTGGAAGAGATTGCTTCGTGGCGCGAGGCGCCACTCGCAATGACGAAGACACTAGAACGCGATGACCGCGTCGGCATTGACAGCCATGTCGTTGAACGCCGCGCCGCCGATCATCTCCACGCCTTCGATCATGTCGTCCATGCTGTAGCCGTGCAGGTCGAGCGAAGGCTGGCAGACGAGCAGGCGCACCCCGATCTCCTGCGCCTGGTCAATGAAGAACTTCAACTCTTTTCCATTGCCGCCCTTGCGCGGGATGATGATCTTGTCGCCATTTCCCTTCGCCACGCACTGCGGACCGTTCATGGTGAAATAAATGCACACTTCGTTGTCCATCGCCGCGCCCGCGGTGGCGAGAAAGAACGGCGTCGCGGTGCGCTCGGGGTCTTTCTCTCCGTGCGTTTGAACGTAGAGAATCTTCTTCACGTCAGGATCGTTGGTCTTCCACACGCTCATGGTGTTCTCCGTAGGAGGTACACAAAGTACAAACGTATACACGTACACAAGTACACAAGTCTTCGAGCGACCTGTGTACCTATTTACGTGTGTACCTATATACCTGTCTACCTGTTTACTTGTTTACCTGTGTACTTGTTTACCTGTGTACTTCCTTAAACGAACAACTGCACGTCCGCGTCCGCGGCGTATTCGAGGAAGGACGCCGCGCCCGCGATCTCACATTCCTTGATGAAGTCCTCGCGCTTGAAGCCGAAGACGTCCATCGTCATCTGGCAGCCGATCATCCGCACGTCCATTTCAATCGCCATCTGACGCAGTTCTTCGATGGTGGCGACGCCCTTATTCTCAAAGGTTTGCTTCATTAAGGTGGTCGCCAGCGCATTGAAGCCGGGGACGTTTGCCATGATGAGTTGCGGAATCGGCCAGTTGATGCTCTGGAATCCTTCGGGACCAAAGGGCATTTTCATCGGCATGGCGGGGTTGCCCACAGGCGTGACCGCCGCGCTCAACCTCGGTTTCAGAAGAGTCAATCCATAGAAGGTAAAGAAAACGCCTACCTCCCAGCCCATCGCGCCGGCGGCGGTCGCGAGGATGAATGGGGGATAGGCCCAGTCAAGTGTCCCTTTGCTTGCGATAAGGGCAAGTCGTTTCGGGGCGTTCGGATCGGATTTGGACATGGTAATCTCCTTTGGCGTTGGCGCCATTGCGAGACGGAAATCTCTCCCGTAGCGCGAAGCAGCCTGCTTCGCCGAAGGCTCGCAGTGACGGTGAAAAATAACCTACTTCAAGCGGCGGATGTAAAATACGAACTTTCCGTTCTCCTGCATCGAGCGGAGCAGTTCGTTCCCCGTTTGTCGGCTCCAGGCCTCCATATCGGGTGGAGCTCCGGGGTCGGTTGCGATCATTTTCAATACCTGGCCGACTTCCAGAGTTTTGATCGCCTTGGATGCCTTGACGACGGGTATGGGACATAGCATGCCGGAGCAATCGAGAACCTGATCTTCTTTTATTACATCAACCATTGCGGCCTCCTTCATTGAGCAAATGATAACAACATAAGCGGGTTCCCGCCATCCTGTTTAGGGGTGAATTTCGTCTCCCCCGCGCGGGGGAGACGGATATAATTTCCGCGTATGTTGTCCAAATTGGAAACACTCTTCCGTTCGGATCGCGTCTTTCCTTTTCTCGCCGGTGTCACGCCAGATCTCCTCGGCGGTCGTCTTGCGATGGATTTCTGGGTTGGCCGGGTTCTTGAACTGCTGTGGGATGAAATATTTCGGGTCCGAAGCAGCGATTTCTTCGGCGCGTCTTACGGCTCCGGGCATGCCCTCGCTGCCCGGTGTCAGGATCAGTTCTGCACCATAGGCGCGCAACAGCATGCGGCGTTCCTTGCTCATTGTTGGAAAGAGCGAAAGAATGGGATGGGGTCTTTATTCGTCAAATAAGAAGGTTGTTTCTTCGTAGAAGCGCACACCTCTGCGCGCCACCCGGGCTTTGATCCATTCTTTAAGGGTGGCATTTTTCTCGACCAGGGGTTCGTCGGCCTCAAGCTCGGCCATTGGGTAGTTGACGCGCAAGGTTCGTGGGGATATGGTAAAGCGCGTGATTCCGGCTGGTATGCGTCTACCGCATCCTGCCAGGTGGAGTACGTCTTTAATGTCCACGTAGGGGAATTCCAGCAAGCCGCCCAAATCGGGATACAGACCGATCAGGGCTTCCACGGATTGCAAAGTGGTTCGGTCCAGACCGACGCGGCCCTTATAGCAGTCCACAAGGACACTTAGAAGATTGATACCTTGCTCGGCGCCATCGAATGTCGTGCAAAGGACATATCGCTTTCCGTCTGGCAAGTGCAACCGGGCTGAGGAATGGATGTCCCGACGATCTTTGTTAACTTGTTCTGTTCTGTCCGCTTGCCATTCCAGGCTGGGAGTTTCCCGAAGGTAAGCGAGGAGTTGTTTCTGGGCTATCCCGAATATCACGTGATTCCAAGTCCTGAGGCGCAATCCACGGTCATCAGGCTCGACGACTTGCGTCAAGATATGCGGAATGTTCATAGCCTGGAACGCCGCTGTGCGATTGGCTCCATCCAGTACTACGTAATGCTCTTCGGGATCGTGCAGCGGGGCAACGATCGGCGGGTTGCGCAGGATGCCATCATTGCGCAACCGCTCAATCAGCGGCAAGACACGCTGCTCGTCGTGGTACTCGTGGGGGAGCAGTTTATCAACAGACAGGATGCTCAAGCATGGGAGGTTTGCGCTCATAGCCGCGGCCAGGGTTAGATTCCTCGGGCAATGAAATCAAGTACGTCAATTTTTGTGAGGATGCCGACCGGGCGCCCAGCCTTGGTCACAAGGATGACCGGATAGTCAGCCGTTTATCTCTGGGATAGAGGCGGTGGTTAGTGACTCCGCCTGGCACACATGCAGTTCATAGCGATTGTCATTTCGTGCCTACCCGATCCACAGACCTTCGACGCGGACTTGATAGCCGGTGGCTGTGCGGTTCAGGTAATTCACCAATCCGCTATGACGCCATTGCAACATGCACATGCGCGGCTGGAAGAAGTAGCGCATGCCGATCTTGATCTCCGCGCGCGCCTCGTTGATCAGGCCTTCATAGCCCTCGGCGATGTAATAGCCCAGATCCTTGAAGCCCTTCTGGCGCGGATTGAGCGGCCCCGTCACGCACCAGACGATGACACCGGTACGCTTATCCACATCCATGGCGACGCCGCAGTGGGTGATGGGACATCCGCAGGACATACCAAGCGGACGGCCAATGAGAATATCGCCAATCTGCACATCCAACTCGCGCGTGATGAGCGGGTTGTGCGGTAGGATGATCTCGCGCGGGCCGGGTTCTTCGGGGAAATGCTCCAGATAGAAGTCAAACTCGCGTCCCAGGCTGTCGCACCAGGGATTGCTCATGCCAGGGATGAAGGATGCCGCGGCAGAAGTTGTGGGCGCACAGCCCGCGCAGGTTGCCATCACGGGTTGGGCGGCCATGGTCGGCGCGGCGGGTGCAATAGGAGCATTCAGTGGGTTATCTCGATTCTGTGTGACGACTTGGCGCGCTTCAAAACGATTGTCAGAGAGATAGATACAGCGCTTGATCAGATCGGGGCTGTCTGCCAGACGGGAGGCCAGTTCTTCACAACTGCGCATTCCGCACAAGCCGCAATTCAAGCCAGGCAAATCGTTCACGGTGTAAGTGGTTGGTAGAGTCATGTTTGGTTTCCTTTGTAGAATGTTTACGAAACGGCGGCAAAACTTTTGGAAGTGATGTGGCGCAGATTCTCCGTCAGCCGCGGCAAAACCTCTAGAAAGGTATCCACTTCGAGGTCCGTATTGAAGCGGCCGAGCGTGATCCGTAATGAGCCGCGCGCCCGCACCGCATCCATCCCCATCGCCATCAAAATGTAGGATGGTTGTCCGGCGTGATGCGAACTGCACGCGCTGCCCGTCGAGATGGCGATGCCTTCTTCATTCAAGGACAACATCAAATGGATGGCTTCGCCTTCCTGCCCCGCGAAGCCAAGACAAATGTGACCCGGCAGGCGCTTGTAGCGATGACCGATGAGATAGGCATTCGGGATTTGTTCGGTGATCACGGCGATGATGCGGTCGCGGAGTTTGACCAGGCGGGAGGCCTCATCGTTCATTTCGGACCTGGCAATGGATGCCGCTTCCCCAAGCCCCGCAATTGCTGCTACATTTTCTGTGGCCGAGCGGATGCCGCGCTCCTGCCCGCCGCCGTGCACGAGCGGTTCGATCTTGACGCCCTGACGGATGTACAGCGCTCCGATGCCTTTGGGGCCGTGCAGTTTGTGCGCGGAGAGCGAGAGAAAATCAACGCGCAGGCTGTCCATGTAAAGGGGAATTTTTCCGACCGCTTGAACAGCGTCCGTGTGAAACAACGCGTCGTGCGCTTTGGTGATGTTTGCGAGTTCGGCGATGGGCTGAAGTGTTCCGACCACGTTATTGGCGGCCATGACCGAGACCAGGCGGGTGTTGGGGCGCAGAGTTTGTTTTAGCGGCTCGGGGTCAACGATGCCTTCGGATATCACTGGCAGGTAACTGATCTGGTAACCGAGTTTTTCGAGATACTTGCAGGTTTCCAAAATGGCAGGATGCTCAAACGACGATGTAATGATGTGGCAGTCCTGCGGCTTGTACTGGCTGGCAACGCCGATGAGTACCATGTTGTCGGATTCGGTGCCGCTGGCGGTAAAGGTGATCTCATCGGTGCTGGCGTGGAATATGTCGGCCACTTGTTGACGTCCTTTGTCAATGCCTTGTTTTGCCTGCTGTCCTGTCCAATGCAAACTGGACGGGTTGCCGAACTGTTCCTTGTAGAATGGCAACATGGCTTCGACAACGCGCGGGTCGAGCGGCGTGGTGGCGGAATGATCGAAATAGATCTGTGCCATTGCTTACTCTCCCCGATAGAAGTTCTGGTTTTCGAGAGAACGAACCACGCCGAAGTGCGCCTGCCAGCCGATTTCCTTCTTGCCGACGCAGATGGTGCATGTCCCGACGGGCGGATTACCGCGCAACATCATCTTGTCCCAGGTATCGGGCTGGTTGCGCAGGATGTCCACCAGCGGGTCAATGCCGATGCCATAGAGCGCGTTCACTTCGCGGACCTTGACGTTGGGCGCCGCATCCTGGATGCGCGAGCGGAAGACTTCGCGCTCGGCTTGCGAGACGCGGTCAATCTTGGTGACGACAGCCACGTCCGCGAGCGATAGCATGGGGCCGATCTTGAGTGGAAGATTGGTGCCGCTGGTGGCTTCGATGACGATCATGCCGAGGCCGCCGTCCACGTAGGGGGAACAGCGCAGGCACAAACCAGCGGTTTCCACTAACAGAATATTTGCGCCAGATTTTTCCGCCCATTGCATGGCGTCACCAAGTACCATCACATTACAGTGGTCAGGACACAGTTCGCCTGAATAGACTTTGCGGGTGGGAATGCCAAATTCCCTTGCGAAGATCTCGTCTTCTTCGGCGTATTGCACGTCAATTTTCAGGAAGGCCACGCGGTCGCCGGCGGCTTGTAATTTCGAGATCATGTGACGTAAGACAGCGGATTTGCCGGTCGTTGCTGGGCCGGCGCAAATACAGAGTTTCATGCTAATCCCTCCAGTTCGTGGGTGTTGAGGCGTTCGCCAAAGCGGATCTTGTCGCGCATGGCGGAGAGCAGGTCATCGAGCTTGCTGACTTTGTGGGAGAAAGTGCGTTCTTCTTCGTTGGTATGCAGGACACTGGTAACTGCGCCGCCCTGCATGACAATGCGATAGTCTGAAAGCAAGGTAATGCGAGGGTCGTGGGTCACGAAGATGAAGATCTTGCGATACTGGCGTAGCAATTCCATGGCGCGCGTGCGGTTGATACCGGCGTTCTCCACTTCATCGAGCAGGACGATGGGTGTATTGCAGATGATGGTCGCATCGGCGATCAACAGGGCGCGGGTCTGGCCGCCCGAGAGTTCGGTCATGCGGCTGGTGAGGACAATCGGTTCGCCCGTGAGTTGATTGGCGAAATCCAATGTTTTCTGGATCATCTCGTCAATCTGACTTTTCTTGACGGCGCGAATCCCTGCGTGCGCGGTCAGAAAGTCAACGACGGGCAGGTCGGACAGGAAGGTGGTGTGCTGGGTGATGAGTGCGATCGGATTCATGGCCGGGTTGTCGCGGTATTCCAGGGGAGGACGCTGACCGTTGATCAGGACGCGTCGTCCGGTCTGGGTGTTGGCGTCGGCAAACAACTCCAGGTCGTTGATCAGGGTAGTTTTCCCTGAACCTGTCGGTCCGACAATGCTGACGACATCGCCCATTTTCATTTCGATGCGTTCGACGGCCTCTGGTGTGCCTATACGGTTATGTCCGCCTAATATGGTGATGGTTTCGATCATTTTTTCTCCTTGTTTTTGAATTTAGAGGAAATATATTTATTATACAATTTAGGCTATTGGATTAGTCATATATCGGCGCAAAAAAATTAAAGCAGTTCAGCCAGGGTTGTGCTCTCCAGTTGGTTTGAAATCTGTTCCTGGATCTGGCTGAAAAGGCTGACCAACTTCTCCATCTTTCTCCATCGGCGCGAAGTTGTATCCCTTCTCGCTGATTGGTTCCAGCGGCGCGAGCGCCCCATCGAACAGGCGGATAATTTCGGCGGCGAAGATTTTGTCTGCGGGTCGGGCTAGGCGATAGCCATCCTTTGTAGTGCGCAGGTATCTAGCGCGGGTAAGCGCCGCCAGAATTTCCGCCAGCGGTTCGGCAGGGATCTGCTGGGAACTAGCAATCGTTTCCAACGAGGAGGTTTCATCGCCGCTGGAACGGGCAAGGTGGATCAGGGAGAGCAGGGCGTATTCGCTGCGCAGTGAAAGTTTCCAAGATGTTATATGACTAACTCAATGGGTATTATAGCTAAAACTTATATTTTGTCAATATTCAATCGCTGAATTATGACATTTGGGTTAGAACCAAATGATGTTGGTCATTGACAATGAAAACCACCCGTTTTCAGGGCGGTTAATGGTTTATCAAGCTGGATCAGGCTGAGTGCGGTTGAACCGTTTTTTATTTCGCCACATCCGCAATGGTGGTTTTCTCCAATTTTTGGGAAACGTAATCTCGGATATCCTTGAATACCCGGGTCAATTTTTTCTCTTTTTCAATGGGTGTGGATTCGTAGAAATGCTCGCTGACTGATTCGGTCGGGGCCAGGGCTCCATCAAACAGGCGGATTACCTCCGCCAGCGTGATCTGATCTGGTTCCTTCGCCAGGGCATAGCCCCCCCGCTGTCCTTTTATACTTCGCAGGAAGTGGGCGCGTTTCATTGCCAGCATGAGTTGTTCCAGGAACTTCGGCGGAATTCCTTGGACCTTTGCAATGGCCTCAATGGAAATGTATCCCTCGGTCTCATGGCGAGCCAGGTAAACCAATGCCAAAAGTGCGTATTCACTGCGGGCGGTGAGTTTCATAATTCCTAATTATTCTAATTTCTCCTATTGAAAGTATAATGTAAAAATCATTACTGTCAAGAAAGAGATGGAATAGCAAGGAGATGCAACAATTATCCCGGAAAACTCGCCTCCCCCGCGCGGGGGATTCGGATATAATTTTCCACGTATGTTGTCCAAATTGGAAACACTCTTCCGTTCGGATCGCGTCTTTCCTTTTCTCGTCCTCTTTCGCTGGGCATCCTTGGTTCCCGCGCTGTTGACGTTGAACGACTCATTTGCCGTCCCGTTTTCCCCGCTGGTTGTTTTTTCGGTCGTGCTTCTTGCCAACCTCGTCGTCTCGATCTTCCATCGTTCGCTCAATACATTTGTCTCGAATTATCCCCTTCTATTGGGCGTTGACCTGCTCTTCTCCACGGCCCTGCTCGCGGTCAGCGGCGGGACGCGTAGTCCATATTTTCTATACGTTCTCAGTCCGTTGTTGGGGGGCGCGTTCTTTTTTCAGATGCGCGGCGCGCTCGGCGCGGCCGTGACGTTCACCCCGTTGTACCTCCTTGCCGACTCGCTCGCTCGCGGACTTTCGGGCCTGCCACCGTCCGAGAACGTGACCCTCTTGACTCAACTCGCCGGCGTCTGGCTCATCCCCATCTTGTTCGCCTATCCCTCCGTTTTGCTGAAAGCCATCCACCAAACGAGCGACCAACTGGCGCTCGCCCGCGATAAGCTCGCCGAGCAAAATGAAAACCTCACCAGCGCGCATCGCCAGTTACGCGTCATCCACGAACTGACCGTCCTCCTGCAAGCCGCGCCCGACCTGCTCTCCGTCCAGCAGCGCGTCCTCGGCGCGGTCACAACGGGACTCGGTTTTCGCAAAGCTGTCGTCGGCCTCGTGGACCCGGCGCGCGAAGAGATGGGCGAATGGATGCTCCAGCCGGTCAACTCCTCGTTCCCCAAAGCCGCGCCGCTGCCGTTGAACGCGGAGAACGGCGAAATTTTCAAATCCCTCGTCGAACGCAAACGCTATCGCACAGGCGCAGACGATGACATTCTCATCTCCAGTCCCGCGCTCAATGCGTGGCTGAAAACGAGCGAGTGGATGGTACTGCCTCTCTCACTGCGCGAACATTCGGTCGGCGTTCTACTCGTGGAAGTGGACAAGACCGCGGACCTGCCGCGTCCTCGCGAAGAGGCCCTAACCAACGTGGCGAATCAGGCCGCCCTCGCGCTGGGCACCACCATCCTGTGCATTGACCGCGCCCGACGCCTCGCCGTCGAGACCGAACGCAACCGCATCGCCCGCGACATCCACGACACCGTTGCCCAATCCCTCTTCGGCATCGTCTACTCGCTCGACGCCTGCATCAACATGCTTCCCGCGCAGGCCGACGAGGTAAAGAACGAACTGATTGAATTGCGCGCCCTCGCCAGCAACGCGCACGACGAAGTGCGCCGCTCCATCTTCGACCTGTGGCCGTCCGCGCTCACGATGGACATTTTCCAGGCCGACATCGCGAACTACGTCAGCAGTTGTTGTCGTCCGCGCTCGTTCGATATCGAATTCGAAACCAGGGGCGATTTCGACAACCTGCCCTCCGGCCTGCGCCGCACGATCTACCGTATGGCGCAGGAGGCGCTGGCAAATTCCGCGAGACATTCGGGTGCCTCATCCGCGAAATTGTGCCTGACAGTGGCCGATGGCGCAGTCTACATGGTCGTCACCGATGAAGGCCGCGGCTTCGACCCCGGCGTGGCGCTGGCGCGCAGCGTCAGCCGCGAACGTTTCGGCCTGCACGGAATCCAGGAACGCGCCCGCGCCCTCGGCGGCGATTGCGAGATCGTCTCCCAGCCCAACGCAGGCGCGCGCGTCTCCATCCGCCTGCCGCTGGAGCGCCAACCCATCCACGCGTGATGACATTGCGTTGCGCCATCGGACGTTAGCCTGTTCTGGACGGACAGTCCAGGAAGAACGCCCGCTACGCGATAGGCGTAAGAGACGCTCTCCCCTGGCACCGCCCGCCAGGGCAGGTGTAGCGTCGGACTGGTTGAATTGCGTAACCACGTAACTACCAAACTGCGTAACCATCAAACTACGTAACCAAAATGCCCGACTCGATCCGCATCCTCATCGTTGACGACCACGCCGTGGTCCGCAAGGGACTGGCGATGGTCCTTCGTTTGGAGCCCGGCCTCGAGGTCATAGGCGAAGCGGAAAACGGACGCGACGGCCTGGAGGCCGCGCGGCGTCTCCAACCGGATATCGTTCTCGTGGATCTGGTCATGCCCGAAATGGACGGGCAGGCGATGGCGCTGGCGCTGCGGAAATCGAATCCCCATATCAAGGTGATGATGCTGACCGGCACCGGAGTGGACGACCGCGTCTTCGACCTGCTGGCGGCGGGCATCGAAGGCTATGTGCTGAAGAATATCGAACCTGCCGAATTGGTGGGCGCGATCCGTGCGGTAACGCGCGGCGAGGCCTGCCTGCATCCCGACGTGATGCGAAAAGTGGCGGCGCGTATGCAGGCGCAAGCCGCCCCGCCCATTTCGCTCACGCCGCGCGAAATGGAAGTGTTGGAATGGATGGCGACGCCGAACACCTACCGCCAGATCGCGGCGCAGTTGAACATTTCCGAGGAGACGGTTCGCAGTCATGCCAAAAGCATTTTGGAAAAGTTGAACCAGCCCAATCGCACGCAGGCGTTGCTGGAGGCGATGCGAATGGGGCTGATTCGCTTGAACGAATGACCCGCGTCATCATCAACTTGATTCTAAAACAAGTATAATCCGCAAAGACAACCCTCATCAACCTTTGCGGAGTATCCCCATGCCCACCGATATCCAGGAACAAATCGAGCGCCGCCGCGAGCGCGCCCGCGCCGAAATTCTCAAGATCGCCAACAAAGGCGGTCATCCCGTTTTCAGTTTGTTCGAAGTCAGTTCGGTTTCCAAAAAATCCTATCGAGTCGAAATTCGCTCTCTCGACGAACTGCAAAACTCCTGCACCTGCCCCGATTACAAGACGAATCTCATTGGAACGTGCAAACACATCGAAGGGGTTTTGATCTATCTCGAAAAGGAACACGGCAGGAAACTCAAGAAACTGGCAGCCGAAAAACCGCGCGGCGCGCAAATATACCTCCATCACGGCATGGACATCACCGTGCGCGTGACACTCCCGATTCCCGAAAACGCCCGCGTCAAAGACTTGCTCTCCCGCCACTTCGATCCTTCTGGGCTTTTGGTGGGCGCGCCATCCCAGGCATTGCCCACGCTGTTGGCGGAGATCGAGTCGCTTCCCGCGCGCGACCGCTCCCTCGTCCGTGTGACCGAAGCGGTACTGGAACATCTCGCCCTCCTGCAAGACCGCGAAGAAGTCCAGCAACAAAAAGAGTGGTTCCTCGACCAGGTCAAGCGCGGACGCCGCACCTTTGACGTTCTCTCTACGAAGTTGTATCCGTATCAAGAGGAAGGCGCCATGCACCTCGCCTTCGGTCGCCGCGCCATGCTCGCGGACGATATGGGATTGGGCAAGTGCGTGGGACCCGAAACACCCGTGTTCGTCAACGGCTTGTTGAAACGCGCGGATGTAGTTTGGGATCAATTTGCAGGCGAAAGCATTTCCGATGGCGAAGGCGAGTGGTCGCAACCGACTCGCCCGCTTTCGGTCAACGCCATCAACGGCGATGGCGAAATTACGCAAGCGTGCATCGCCCGACTTTACCGCCAGCAAATTCGAGAAAAGATTCGCAGAGTTCGCCTCGACGATGGAAGTGAACTGACCCTCACCTGCCGACACAAACTTCTTCTGCGTGATGGATGGAATGAGCATTTCCAGGTCGGCGATGTTGTCTGTGTTCCTCAACAGCTCGAATGGGACGGCGAAGAAATTGACCCCGACCTGACCAAACTCTTGGCTTGGCAAATCGCCGAAGGCTATGAATTGGATGGGCGCGCCACAGTTCGTATCACACAAAAGGACATTCATCGTCTGGAACAATTGCGAGAGGTTGCCCTGCGGGTTGGGGAAAAATTCAACCTCCAGATGAACAGCCTTGCTATTCATCAACCGAAAAGCAAGTGTGCTTATCTTACAATAGACAGCCACGATTATCAAAAATTCCTATCAGGGCTTGGCTATGTTTGGGGAGAAAGGTCGGCTGGCAAAACCATTCCCGATTTCATTATGCAGGCTGGCATGGAGACTGTCCGCCTATTCCTGCGCGAATACTTCACTGCCGAAGGGTCAGCCATTATGTCCATGCGAAGCGTGGAAATTTCCTCCGCGTCTTGCTGGTTGATTCAACAAATCAGCGTCCTGCTTCGTCGCTTCGGCATCTGGCTCCGTTGCAGTCAAAAGGAAAAACGCGCCACCAACGGAAGCGGGATTTTTAGAACGTATTATCTTGGCACATTGGGAGGCAATGTCGCGCGTCAATTCGCTCGCGAAATCGGTTTCTCCGACGAATTGAAACAAAGTAAATTGGAAACGATATGCGCCAAACCCGTCAACACCAACGTGGAAGGATTGCCTGTCTCGGATATTGTCATGGACATGGCTCAACGCACTGGCTTGCCCCAACGTCACTTCGGCGTTGGCACGGTCTATTTCACGGGCTCGCAGGAATTTTCCCGCGAGACCGCCTCCGCTGTCGTCGGCGCGCTGGATGGGATTCTGGCTGGCGAAGCGGAATCCTCATATCGCCAACTGCCTGCCTCCAAATGGACAACGCGCACACTGGGAAATTACGCCGCGCTTGACCGCGACTATCTCTCCAGCCAGCGGGAGCGATTATCCGAATTGGTCGAACGTGAAGTTTTCTACGCGCGTATCGTCTCCGTAGAAGAAGTGGATTACGACGGCTGGGTCTACGATTTTGAAGTGGAAGAACATCACAACTTCGTCGCCGCGCAAATGCTTTGCCACAACACAGTCCAAGCCATCGCCGCATCCGCCCTCCTCAAAGAAATGCGCGATATCCAACATGCGCTCATCATCTGTCCTGCCTCGCTCAAACACCAATGGGCGCGTGAGATTCGCCGCTTCACCACGTTATCCGTCACCGTCGTCGAAGGCGGATTGCTCGACCGCCGCAAACTTTACAACGACTCCTCCTTCTTCAAAATCATCAACTACGAACTCGTTCGTCACGATATGGACGAACTGCTCAAACTGCGTCCCGACCTCATCGTCCTCGACGAAGCGCAGCGCATCAAGAACTGGCGCGCCAAAACAGCGATGATGGTCAAGTCTTTGCCGAGCCGCTACGCCTTCGTCCTCACTGGCACGCCGCTCGAAAACCGCATTGACGAACTCTACAGCATTTTCCAATTCCTCGACCCGCGCATTCTCGGACCGCTCTGGCATTTCAACGACCGTTTCTACGAACTCGAAAAGCGCGAAAGCGGAACCTATAAAGTCCTCGGCTACAAAAACATTGACGAACTGCGCGCCCTCATCAAGCCCTACGTTCTCCGCCGCACCCGCGACGAAGTTCTCAAAGACCTGCCCGCCCGCGTGGACAACAACTTCTTCGTCGAGATGACCGACCCGCAATGGCGCGCTTACAGGGAATTTCAGGAATCTCTCGCCAAGATTCTCGCGCACGCCAAAAAGCGTCCCCTCACTCCCAAAGAACAAGAACTGCTTTTGATGTATCTCATCAAAATGCGCCTCATCTGCAACGCCCTCGCGCTTCACGACAAGGAAATCCCGCCCACAGAACGCGAAAAGACCGCGCCCAAACTCACCGAGCTCGACGAGATCCTCACCGAAGAGATTGCCTCCAACGGACACAAAGCCATTGTCTTCTCGCAATGGGCGAACATGCTGGCGCTCACCGAACCCATCCTCGAGCGCGTCGGTCTCGGTTACGTCAAACTGACGGGCGCAGTCCCTTCCGCCAAACGCGGCGCGCTCATCGAAAAATTTTTCGACGACCCCGATTGCCGCGTCTTCCTCTCCACCGACGCGGGCGGCGTGGGTCTCAACCTGCAAGCCGCCTCGCTCGTCATCAACCTCGACCTTCCCTGGAACCCCGCCGTGCTCGAACAACGCATTGCCCGCGCGCATCGTCATGGTCAGCCCTCCTCGGTGCAGGTCATCAACCTCATCGCCAAAGACACTATCGAAGAACGCATGCTCAATACCCTCTCCGCCAAGAAAAATGTTTTCGCCACTGTTTTTGGAACCGACGAATCTCCGACCTCCATCAAATTCGCGGACATGGGACAAAGCCTGCTTCAAAAACTGGGCGACTTGTTGAAGACTCCCGCCGAAGTGGAACTCGCTCTCGCTCCGACGACTCCGACTCTCGAGCCTGAGATTCCGTCCGCAGAGGCCGCCGCTCCTCTCCCGACTTTGAGCGGGTTCGCCGACCTCCTGCTCGATCGCGTCCCGAGCCGAATCCTGCTCGTCCGCAAAGCCCCTTATATGCAAGGCGCGACGGGCGAAGGGATAATCGTTGTCGTCTCTGGCGCGCCCGCCGACTTGCGTCCCACCGTCGAAGCCGTCCTATCCGAATACTTCACTGAAAACATTCCGCAACTTCACCTGATGGACTCTGAAGGATTCCAGTCGCTCGCCTCCTTCGTCCCCGCGCTCGCCGCCGAACCCACCCCCGCAGACATCGCCTACCGCGCCGAAAAAATCTCCGCCCCCGAACGCAAAGCCGACCTGCCCTCCATCCGCCGCCAACGCGCCAATGAAGGTTTAGCCTTCGCCGAAAAACGCCTCGCCCTCGCCGACCTCCTCCTCAAAGGCGACTTCCCCGAAGAGATGACGCGTCCCCTGCGCGAATCCCTCGGCTGGAGCCTCACCTCCCTCCTCGCCCTCCACACCGACCGCGACCCCTCCTCAGACCTCCCCTCCCCGCGCCTCGTCCAGGCTGAACTCGTGGACAAGAATCATCTCCCCGCAGAGTTGGCGCAAAAACTCTCCCAAGTCCGCGACCTCACCGCCCCACCCGAAGCGGGGGAGGAAGCGGTTCCCCTGTCCGCGAAGACGGGAGAGACGTTGCTTGAGTCTGTCAAAGAGTTGGTCGCACTTGCGCGAGAACAAACCGTCAAGACAGGGCTATAATCGAAAGTAATCCATGAAAACCACGCAATACTTTCGATACACGCGTCAACGCCCCGACCGCGCTATGATTTTTGATGAATGGATCGAGCGCGTGGTTAAAAATCCATTGCGTGAAGAAATACAAACCGACGGGCGAATTCGCCGCTGGGCGCGCATTCCCGAAATGGAGAATCGAGTCTTGCGCGTCATTTTGCTCGAAGACGGTGAGACCGTTCATAACGCGTTTTTTGATAGGAACTTTAAGGAGTAAATCATGCGAATCAAATACTTTGAAGATACGGATACCACATTGGTTGAATTCTCAAACAATGTGCCAGTCGAAACGCAGGAATTGAACGAGAATATTTATCTTGACCTCGACGCGGAAGGGCGTGTGGTCAGCATGACCATCGAACACGCAGGACAATCTGCCGATATGCGAGAGTTTCTCTACCAAAGAATCCCCGCCAACGTATTGGCATAAATGGGATGACCCATCTCCTCCTCGCCTCCGCAGGACATGGCAAAACTGAACATGTCATCCAGCACATTCGGCGCGTGCTGGCGGAAGAGCCGTTTGCGCCCGTCATCGTCCTTGTGCCGAATGCGATCCAGGCGGCGAACTTTCGTCAGCGATTGAGTGCGGCGGGCGGCGCGCTGGGGGTGGAAGTCCACACCTTTCACACGCTCTACGCCGAACTGCTGATCCGCGCCAAACAACCCATCCCGCTCCTGCCCGACCCCGTGCGGATTCGCCTCCTGCGCGCCATCGTGGACGACCTCTGCGAACGCGGCAGACTCCCCTCTCCTGACGGGAGAGGGACTGGGGGTGAGGGCATTCGCCACTACGCGGCTCTCCGCGCCAAACCAGGCTTCATCTCCCTCCTCCGTAACGCCATCGAAGAACTCAAACGCGCCCGCGTCTCCCCCGATGATTTTTCTGCCTCCGTCAAAGGACTGGGCGCGCGGCTCGAAGAGATTGCGCTCGTGTACTCTACCTATCAAGATTGGCTCCAGAAACAAAACTGGGCGGATAACGAAGGGCGCGGCTGGCTGGCGGCGATTGCGCTCGAATCAGACGCGGACCTCGGGGTTGATACCCGTTTATTAGCCGTCTCTGGCTTCGACGAATTCAACCCCACGCAACTGGCAGTCCTCTCTCTTTTGGCGATCCGCGCCAAAGAGACTCTCATCACGCTGACGGGGGATATTCAAAATTCCGCCCGTCCTGCTCACCATCGCTTTCACCGCGCGCAGACTGCCATTATTTCCAGTCTCAACCTTCAACCCGAAGCGATGGATTCATCGTCCATGCTTTCAGCGGACATTGCGAATGTGGAAGCGCACTTGTTTGAACCTGCCCCCACGAACCCGTCATTGCGAGGAGCGAACGCTTCGACTACGCTCAGCACAGGCTCCGTGAGCGATGAAGCAATCTCCTCGACGATGGGGGGATTGCTTCGTCGGGAAGAGCGCCCTCCTCGCAATGACATAGAGTTTGTGGAAGCCCAAACCCGCGCGTTGGAAGTCCGCGCGGCGTTGCGGTGGGTGAAGGCGCGGGTCGTGCGCGATGGAATGAAGTTGAGCGACGTCGCCGTCCTTGCGCGTGACCTCGAGCCGTACCGCGCTTTTCTCGAGGAAGTCGCCGCCGAGTTTGGGATTCCCCTGCGAATCGTGGGCGGACAGCCATTGCTTGAAAATCCCGCCGTTGCCGCGCTTTTGACTTTGCTTTCACTTCCCGTCGAAGATTGGAAACGCCGCGCGGTGTTGGATTCGTGGCGCAGTCCATATTTCGATTTCAGTGAACAAGGCATTGATTCCAATTCTGCTTCAACGTTGGATGAAATTTCACGCTCGGGGAGGGTCGTGCAGGGATTATCTCAATGGCGCGAAGCATTCGATGTATGGAAAAAACGGAAGGTGACAGAATTTGAAGAAGACCTTCCTTCTGTGGATTCGGAGTCGAAAGTCTCCAGACTTTCGACTCTCCAAAGTCTAGAGACTTTGGAGTCCGCATTTCAAACATTTGTAGATTTACTCACGCCTCCCGCCCGCGCTGATGTGAAAGAGTATGTCGCGTTTGTTGAATCATTGATTGGCGATGACCCTGCCTTGCTCCCCTCTCCCTTTGGGAGAGGGGTCGGGGGTGAGGGCTTGGGCGTCGTCTCCCGCGCCCGCGCCAACCCTGCAACGTCCGACCGGGATGTTGCCGCGTTGCGCGTGTTTAAGGATGTTCTACGCGGACTGGTTTTGTCAGAATCCGTTTTGCAAAGCGATACATTGGACTACGCCGAATTCTTCCGCGATTTGCGTGGCGCGGTGGAAGCGGCGTCATTCACAGTTCCAGCCGAGTCGGGAGTGATGGCGGCTTCGGTTCTCGACGCGCGCGGATTGTCGTTTCAAGCCGTCGCGTTGATGGGACTGTCCGAAGGCGAGTTCCCGAAGCAGGAGCGCGAAGATGTCTTGTTGCGCGAGTCTGACCGCGCGATGTTGCGTCAACGTGGATTGCCGCTCGAAACGAAATTGCATGGCGACGAAGCGACGTTCTTCTATCAGGCAGTCACGCGCGCAAGACAAAGACTTTTGCTCACGCGTCCATATCTCGCGGAGGATGGGCAGGCGTGGGAGGTGTCCCCGTTTTGGGCGGAGGTAACGCGTCTAAACGGCGACCAGCCCAAAGTCAGGATAAGAGGCGAAGTTGGGGAGGTGAATTCGGCTGACTTGGCGTCGAGAGTCGAATGGGTGGAGTCGGCGCGAGAGTTCGACATCCACATTCAAAATGGAATCGAAGCGCTGCGGGCGCGGATGAATCCGAGGGCGGCGGGAATATATGAGGGTGAGTTGTTTGACTTGAGCGAGCGGTTCGGCGCGTCGCACGGCTGGAGCGCGAGCCGACTCGAAAGTTACGGGACGTGCCCGTTCGAGTTTTTTGTGGCGCACGCGTTGGAGTTGGAGCCGCGCCAGGAAGCGGAGGAGGGATTCGATGTGCGCGTGTTGGGTTCGATGTTGCATAAGATTTTGGAGATGGTGTATAGCGGCGTCGTGTTGACGGACGCGGCGGGAAAAGTTTTCGCGACCGCGCCCGACGAGTATGGCTTTCGCCCGACCGCGTTGTGGACGCAACAACAAGCGGAGTTGACGCGCATTTTGGAAAAGACGATTGCCGCGTTGAATGAGGCGTCGCAGGGATTCGCGCCGCGCGTGATGGAAGCGCGATTCGGGATGGGACAGCCGTCGCTGGTTTTGAAAACTTCGATTGGCGAGATTCGCCTGCACGGATACATTGACCGACTCGACGCCGCGCCCGATGGGACTCTGCGCGTGATTGATTACAAGTCGGGAAGCGCGGCGATTTCGGCGAGTCATTTGAAAGAAGGGCGCAGGTTGCAGTTGCCGATTTACGCATTGGCGGCGCGCGACGCATTGGGATTGGGCGAAGTGTCGAGCGGATTCTATTGGCACATTGGTTCTGCCGCTCCGAGTAGTTTGAAGTTGGAGAAGTTCGATGGCGGTGCTAACGGTGCATTCGAAATGGCTATCGAGCATGTCACGAAGCACATCACCAATATTCGCGCAGGACACTTCGAGCCGAAGCCGCCTGAGGAGGGCTGTCCGAGTTATTGTCCTGCGGTCAGATTCTGTTGGCGATACAAGAAAGGATATTAAACATGAGTTACGCCGATGATGTGCGAGCCTATTGCAAGAAAGCCTACGTGGATATTGCCAGAAGCAAAGGCGAGAGAACAGTCTCGATTCGGTCAGGCGATGTTCATGCCGCGCTGGATTACAAAAATAGGTATCCATTGGTATGTTCTGCCATCGGCTCAAACAAGTTTGAAGAAATGTGCAACATAAAGCGAATTGCGGTTGAAGGACCCATCAACGGAGTGAATACGGTTTTTACTTTTGAAGTTTTCTGAATCGAGTGAGCGGGGCTAAAGCCGCCCGCTCAGCACATGGAAGCCCTGCGGGCTGGCGCAACGAGTCCGCTTCAGCGGACTTCCATGAACTGAGGCGGGGATTTATCCCCCGCCGAATCCCGCCCGCGCGAATCGCCATCTTGCAAGAATCAATTACCAATTACCAATTACCGATAACTGTTCACTGATTACTGAACACTGATAACTGATGACTTTCCTCTCCCAATTCTCCTTCAAAGGCAACCAGCAACAAGCCGTCACCGATTCGGCGCGCGCCATCGCGGTCACGGCGGGCGCGGGTTCGGGAAAAACCCTCTCGCTGGTGGGACGTTACCTGCATTTGCTCGAACAGGGCTACCCGATTCGTTCCATCCTCGCCATCACCTTCACCGAAAAAGCCGCCCGCGAAATGCGTTCAAGAATTCGCGCCGCGCTTCATAATTCAGAATTCATAATTCAGAATTCCCTTCATCCTTCATCTTTCATCTTTCATCTTTCCGATATTGACTCGGCGCGAATTGGAACCATCCACAGTTTATGCGCTGAAATCCTCCGCGCCCATCCCGCCGAAGCAGGACTCGACCCCCAGTTTGACGTTCTCGAAGAAGGACTCGCCTCCGCCCTGCAAGCCGAAGCCGTCGAATCCGCGCTGGCATGGGCAGTCAGTGACGAATCCGCCGCCGCGTTGTTTGGCGTATTCAAGGAAAACGAATTGCGGCAGATTCTCGGCGCATTGACGAGTCGCAGGCTGGACGTGACCACCGAGTCCGCTTTAGCGGACTTCCATGTGCTGAGGCAGGGATTTATCCCGCCGAATCCTGGTTCGCCGAAGCCCACTTTACCGCCGTCGAATCCCGTCTCGCCGAATCTGAATCCCCGCGCCTCGACCATCATCGAACAATTCTCCAATTCTCTTTCCTTATATCTCGCCGCACATCTCGATTCTCAAACATGGCTTGACCCTCTTTCCGTTCTCAATTCTCTTCGCTCCACCTCCCCCGAAGACAAACTCGAACTCGCCCGCCAATCTGTACTTGCCGCGTGGGACGAGATACAAAAAGCCCGCGCCACCCAAACCTGGGACGATGTTCTCTCCTCCCTCACCGCCCTCCGCAAATCCATCTCCACGCAGGGACAAAAAGTCAACTGGGACGATATCGAAACCGTCCGTGACGCGATGAAGACCCTGCGCGACCTCTACGACGAGAATCTCAAATTCCTCGCCGAAAAGTCCCGCTTCTCCCTCGACGAGCAGGTTGCCGCGTTCCTCCCCGCCGTTTACCGCCTCTTCGACCAGACTCTCCGCGAATACCAAATCCGCAAAGACGAGCGCCAAAGTCTCGACTTCGACGACCTCGAATCCCTCACCGCGCAACTCCTCACCAACCATCATGAAGTCCGCGCGCAATGGCAGTCCGACCTGCGCGCTGTCCTCGTGGACGAATTCCAGGACACCAACGACCGCCAGCGTCAAATCGTCTACGCGTTGACTGGATTCAACCCCCAAGAATTAACCGCGAAGACCGCAAAGAACGCAAAGGAAGAACAAAAAAAGAATCTTGGCGATCTTAGCGTGCTTCGCGGTTCAGAAAATCAGGTTGACCTCTTCATCGTCGGCGACTCGAAACAAGGAATCTATAAATTTCGCGGCGCAGATGTCACCGTCTTCCGCCAAGTCCAATCCGACATCCGCGCCTCTGGCGGCGAACTGATTGACCTCGACCTCACCTTCCGCGCCCACAAACCCCTGCTCGACTCCCTCAATTCTCTCCTTTCTCCAATTCTCGGCGAGACAGATGACCCCGCGCGTCCCTACCTCGTCCCGTTCGCTCCTCTCCGCGCCTACCGACAAGATCCCGAACGCGAAACCATTCAACCTCCTTTCATCGAATTCCACCTCGGACTTGGCGACTCCGCCGACGAAGGACGTCAGTCCGCCGCGGGTGCCCTCGCCAAACGTCTCCGTGTACTTCACGAAACCGAAGGCTTTGCCTGGGGCGACATGGCGCTCCTCTTCCGTTCCTCCACCGCCTTTCCCGTTTACGAATCCGCGCTCGAAGCGGCAGGCATTCCCTTTATCACCGTCGCGGGACGCGGCTTCTACGACCGTCCCGAAATCCGCGACCTCCTCAACGCCCTCGCCACCATCGCCGATCCCGCCGACGACCTCGCCCTCGCCGGCTTCCTCCGCTCTCCCGCCTTCGCCATTCCCGACGCGGAAATTTATCGTCTGCGCTATCCCAACGGTTCGACCACTCCCTCCTCCATCTTCGCCTCCCTCACACGGAACACGCAACACGAGTCAGACATTCATCCTTCATCATTCATCATTCATCCTTACAACATCATCACCGAACTTCATGCCCTCTCAGGTCGCGCCCCCGCCGCCTCCATCCTCAAACGCCTCCTCGACCTCACGAACTATCGCGCCATCTTGAGTTCTGTCCCCAACGGCGCGCGCCTCGTCCGCAACGTGGACAAACTCCTCGCCGACGCGCACCGCTCGCGCCTCGTCAGCCTCACCGATTTTCTCGCTTATATCCAAACCCTCCGCGACGTGAGTTTCCGCGAAGGCGAAGCCCCCGCCGACGCCTCCTCATCGGGCGCTGTCCAACTGATGACCGTCCACAAAGCCAAAGGACTCGAATTCCCCCTCACCGTCATCGCCGACGCCTCTTACCAACATCGCGGCAACTCTGCTAAAATCCACCTCGCCGATTCTCTTCTCCTCGATGTACGCGACGAAGATTTTCATCCCACCGCCTGGCAACTCGCCGCGCAGCGCGACTCCGACCTCGACGACGCCGAAGACCGCCGCCTGCTCTACGTCGCCGCCACCCGCGCCAAAGAAAAACTCCTCATCAGCGGTCACGTCAAACAAAAGAAGGACGGTCTCTCCCTCACGGGCTGGCTCGCCCATTTCTCTTTTTTGGATGACCTCACGCCCGAGCATTCCCAACTCTCAGACGGAATCTCCACCTCGATCTATCCCTCCTCCCCAGCCGACGCTTCCGACTCCCCCAAGCCTGCTTCAACCTCCCAAACCGATTCTCCCCGCGAGTCTGACCTCCTCGAACCCCTCGCCCCCGCGCCTCCCCCCACCGACGACAAAACCAGCGCCCGCGAATCCGACCCACCCCAACGCGTCTGGCGCATTGTCTCAAAAACCAAAAAGCCCCGCGCCCCCGCCTGGCTGGTCGGGCGACTTGTCCACGAAGCCCTTCGCCGCTGGCATTTCCCCGATGACGGCTTCGACTCCTTTCTCCGTCCCTTCGCCCTCGAATCGGGACTCACCGACGATGCCGAAATCCACGCCGCCATCCACGAATCCCGCCGCATGTTGGAGCGCCTGCGCGCCCATCCCCTCTTTCAAGAACTCGACTCTGCAGAACGTCATCACGAAGTTCCATACTACACCCCTGATGGACGCGGCATCATAGACCTGCTCTACCGCACCGACTCAGGTTGGCACATCATAGATTTCAAAACCGACGAAGTCCGCTCCGACGACGAAGCGCGCGAAACCGTTCGCCGCGCAGGGTACGATGTCCAGGTGGCGCGCTACGCTCGGGCAATCAGCGACCAACTTCAGGTCCAGGCAAAGACGCGGCTCGTCTTCCTGAATGTGAATGGTGAAGTTAAAATCTACGAGTAAACGCAGTGCCGCAACACATCGTCCCCGAATGGGGGTTCATGATGCCTCCCGCCCAGCGCAAGATAAATCTTGCGGTACTCCCAAAGGAGAATCCCATGCCCGCCCCCGCATCCGTCCACCAAATCAAAGTCACGCTGAATGATTCCAAGCCTCCCATCTGGCGCAGGGTTTTGGTTCCAGATTCAATCTCGCTGCACCAACTGCACACCATCCTGCAAATCGTCATGGGCTGGACGAACAGTCACCTGCACCAGTTCATCATAGACGATGAATATTACGGCGAGCCAGAAGAAGAAGACGGTTACAGCGAAGACTTGAAGAACGAAAAGCGATTTCGCCTGAACCAATTCGTCAAACGCAAGGGATTTAAATTCATCTACGAATACGACTTCGGCGACAGTTGGGAACACACCGTTCAGGTCGAAGCCATCCTGCCAGTTGAAAAGGGCAGGCAATATCCTGTGTGTTTGGAAGGCAAACGCGCCTGCCCGCCCGAAGATGTTGGCGGCGTGTGGGGTTACGAAGATTTCTTGAAAGTAATTTCAAATCCGAAACATCCCGAGTGTGAAGAAATGCTTGAATGGCTCGGCGAAGATTTCGATCCCGAATTCTTCGATATCGAAAACGTCAATTTGGGCTTGCGGCAATATGCCGCGCGCGCAAGGATGGCGAAAAAATAAGTGGCAGGAAACCATGTCTAAAAAATCTCCTTTCTTCGGCGAACTTCCCGCGCGCTATAAATTCTTCCTCAACCCGTATAGCGACCTTCGCTTTACCCGCTGTCTGCAATGCGAAGGCAAGACCTCGCAGAAAAAAGTTCCCCTGATGATTCATGTTGATCCGCATTACCCCGTCAATATGAATTACACCTGCCGCTATTGTCCCAAATGCGACATCTTGATTGCTCATCGGGATGAAATCGAAGGACATTTGCATCGCTTGTTTTCTGAACACGCGCCTGAAGTGATTGGCAATGATTACATGGTCATGGGCACCACCGAACGCGCCTATTGGAAAGAGGGTTTCATCAAACCCCATTTGCCGCCAGAGACCCTCGCGAACCTGCATGGCTTCGAGGAATATCTAAACTTCAAGAGAACGGGCGGATGGCTTCCCAATGAAAAAGAGAAGGAGTTGCCTGTGTTACAACCTGAACCTGAAGATTCTTTTTTTGTGGATAACATTGACGAAGCGATGAAACTCATCGAGAAGATGAAGGAGCATTTACCCATCATTGTTCGCCCCACCAGTGCGCTGGTCAAAATGTTGAAGAGACAGGGCGTCTATGTAGACCGCTACAAGCCGCTGGAAGTTCACAGCGTCTTATACATGGGAAACGAAGCGGGAATTTCTTGCGACATTACCCCGAAAGGACGCGAAGACACGCCCGTTATATGCTCATTGACTCAACTGGAAGTGATGGGAAACGACGCGCTTGCCGAAGAGATGAAAGCCTATCAACAGGAGCGAAACAAGAACCTGGCGCGCTTCCCAGGCAACGCGCCGAGCGGTTTCACTATCAAGCCGAGAAAATGACGCGGCGTTTCTGTCAGCGCGGTCCCGCCGCTCAGGGCAGGCATTCATGCTGCCTCCCGCCCATTGCAAGATAAATCTCGCAGTACCGCGACATTCATGTCGCCTCACGTCCCTCGCAAGATAAATCTTGCAGTACTGCAACATTCATGTTGCTCCCTCGCAAGATAAATCTTGCGGTACTCCAAGGAGAATCCCATGTCCGCCTCGAAATCCAGGCCTGCCAATAACCCATCCTTCCTCAAACTTACGGAAAAGGTCGAGGAGGCGATCAAAACCGCCTCTCGAACCCCGATCCGCAAATCGGACCTGCCCAGGCTCAATCACATCGTCGCGTGGTTGCATCAACTGAGCCAGAAGGACATTGCTTTGATCGAATCGCTGGCAGTGCGGCGGGATATGGTTACGCTTCTCAAATACATCAAAGAGAAGCGGCCCGTCGGCACGCAGTCCACGGGCAACCTGCAACTCAAAGCCGTGCGCGAAGTCTGCGCGCAGTTCGTGGACCCGCCCATTCTCGATGAAAAGATCGGCAGCAGGGTTTTCAAACTTCGGAGCGAAGAACATGTATGGCCCCTGTTCTTTCTTCACAGGATCGCCGCAACAGGCGGACTTACAATCGGCGGACAGGCGCGCGTTTGGAGGCTGACGCAGGCGGGCGAAGTCTTTTTGGAACTACCCGCCCCCGTCCAGCTCGGCGTCATGCTGGCGGTTTGGTGGGATCAGGAGGATTGGACCATTGCATGGCCCGTTTCCGGGTTGAGCGAGGGATTGCCGCACGATTTCAAGAAGGAAACCCTGGCGCGTTTGTTGGAACTGAAAGTCGGCAAATCGATCTCCTTCGAGCAATTTGCCGATGAACTGATCGTGTTCACAAGACTTACATGGTCGAGCATTGACCAGACCTATGCGTTCGATTCCATGCGGTGGGCGGTTCAACGAATGGTGGTTGATATGCTGGAGGATTTTGGCTGTCTGGAATGTGAATACAAAACAAGAACCAGGTATGGTTTCAAATCGAAGGATCTGGTGGGAATCCGCCTGACGAAAATTGGAAAGGGACTGCTGAAAACTTTGTAACGCGAAATTTATTTCGCAAACGAGGCG
Organism: Anaerolineales bacterium; assembly: GCA_034411715.1. Lineage (GTDB taxonomy): Bacteria > Chloroflexota > Anaerolineae > Anaerolineales > Villigracilaceae > Denitrolinea. The sequence goes on from DAOUMJ010000155.1 coordinate 30,558, forward strand.
ACATGATGGCTTTAAGAAAATAATCACGCAACATTGCGATAGGGCGCGTTCTCTTACGCGCCCGTCGGCATTAGAGAACGCCAACTATGCGGGTTACGGTATTTCTTACTTAAACTTCATAGCGCGGCTTCCAGCCGCAACCAAACCTGACCATCATTGCGAGGAGGGCGCTTTTCCTGACGAAGGAATCCCACTCCACAATACGCGGGATTGCTTCGCAGAGAACGCTCGCAATGACGGCAGAATCTTCGCGATAGTGATAGATTCTCAAGGTAATACTCTATAATCCCTGTGCCGGATTACGAGATAATGGTGGTTTGTTCAAAAAGGAAAATTCATCAACCCATCTTTATCAGGATGCTCCCAGCGCCTTGCCAAAACGCATCTGCTCCTCCTTGGTGGCAGGTAGATTCATGGTGAGGAAAGTGAACGCGTGCCACAAGTCCTGGAGGTTGGCTTTGGGTTCCCAGAGGCGCCTGAGCATGGAGGCGGGACTGTAGAACTTGCGGTACAGGCGGAGACGTCCCTGTTCCAGTTCATGCGGAGAAATGTTTTTCGGCTGGAAGACCGCCGCGCCGTAGGTGTAATCACGGTCGAGCCACCACTGCGGGCGGATGAGACGTCCAACCTGAAGGAATTCGTCGTACAGTTGTGTGCCTGGATAGGGCGTGAGCAGGTTGAACAACACGGCAAAGAAGCGTTCACGGATGGTAAATTCGAGCAGGGCATCCAGCGATTCAGGGGTATCTTCGTCCATACCCAGGATGAATGAACCAACAATGGCGATGCCGTTGTCGCGCGCGATCTTCAATGCTTCATCGTAACCGATTCCGACCGTGTTCCAACTTTTGTGGATCTGCTTGAGGTTGGCGCGGCTGATGGTCTCGATGCCTGTCAGCACGCCCGCACAGCCGCTTTGGTGCATGAGGCGCATGAGTTCGCGGTCTTTGGTCATGGTCAGGCTTGCCTGGCTGATCCAGCGGATCTTGAGCGGGATCAGGGCGCGGAACAATTCCTTGGCGGATTCCTTGTCCGCGACGATATTGTCGTCCACGAGAAAGACGAATTTTTTATCGAGGCTTTCGATCTCGGCGACAACCTCCGCAGGCGGGCGGTGACGGAACCCGCGCCCGAAGAACGTGGTCACGGAACAGAAATTGCACGAGAAGGGACAACCGCGCGTGGTCTCCACCATGCCGACGGGCAGGTACTTCTTGCCGGCAAAGATCGAACGGTCAACTTTCACGCCTTCGAACGGCAGTGTGTGAGGTTGGCGATATATCTTTTTGAGGCGTTCGTGTTTGACATCGTACAACACATCCTGCCAAATGCCCTCGGCTTCACCCGTCAGAATGGCATCGGCGTGTTGGAGCGCCTCCTCCGGCAACAATGTTGGATGATGACCTCCCAGAATGACAGGCACACCGCGTTTGCGAAATTTGTCCGCGATCTGGTAGGCACGCCGCGTAGTGAAGGTTTTGACAGAGATACCAACGAGGTCGCGCGGCGTGTCGTAGTCAATGGCCTCGACGCGGTCGTCCAATGCTTCGACCTCCACATCGGGCGGCGTGATGCCTGCCAGCGCGGCGAGCGTCAACGGCGTGAGTTGCCACGAAGGTTTCTCGCCGAAATCGGCGGTCTTGATCATGGCGGGTTCGATGAGGGTAACCTTCATTGTCCCACTCTTCACCCTAGCCCTCCCCCAAAGGGAGAGGGGACTTTTGCTCAAACCATTGGCTCCAACCTGTTGTCTTTTGCAGAATGGAAGGCTTGATGTTTCCCAACTTTTGACCGCGCGCCCGGCAAGCCTGGGTATAACTCTCCGCTCCGCGCGTGACCTGAACCAGCCGCGCCTCCCCAATCTGACCCAGCCTGCGGCAGTAGTCGTAGTGGAAGTTTTCGCGCAGGACAGTGTCCAGTTCGGTAGTTAGGTGGTTGGGTGGTTGGGTAGTTGTGTGGTTGGGTAGTTCGAGGTAGAGGGTGTAGTGAAAATCATCATCTTCTTCCGGGGCGAGCATGGCGAAGATGGGAGTGATGTGATTTTTCTTGAATAATCCTTCAAGCACATTTGCCACGAACTGTTCGCTGAGTTTTTCGCCGAAGTGATCGGAGATATGATCTGCCTTGCCGATGAATTTCAGGCATGGGATTTGGTGGTGGAAATCCGTTATTTCAACGATGTCGTTGAGTTGATAGCGATACAATCCGCCTCCCGTGGTCACGACGACGGAATAGGTTCTTCCTTTTTCGAGTTGGTGAGCAAGCAGGATATCGCCTGTGTCAGTAAGAAATTCAAAATAATGGGATGTGATTGCCAATGCGCCGCCTGTTTTACCGACGAGCGGGAAGGAGACGAAGGCTTCGGTGGCGAGCAATCCTTTGGGTTGAATCTTGACGTGCGGGAATTGCGTTTGCAAATCTTGCGCGTATGCTTCGGAGGCGCCGTCTGCCCAGCAACTGATGAGGGCGAGATGCTGCCAGATGGAGGTGTAGTCCGTGGGTTGAAATTGAGAAAGGTCGCGCGCTCGTTGAATGTTTCGTGTTGCGTGTTGCGTGTTGCGTGGAAATTTGTTTAGCAGGGCGCGATGGATGTTTTCATCCAACGGCACGGGAGGAGAGACAGTTCCGTCTGAGATGTCCTTGAGCAACGCATCCCACCATTCGGGGAGGGGGGCAAGGAGCAGGGTGAGGAAGGTCGGGTTCCAGACCGAGATCAGGCGCAGGTTTTCACACCGCAGGAGAAAAAGCAATGTGACGTAGCGGAACACACTCACATCGCGGATGTGTTTGACGAGATTCGGCACAGCGAGAACTGATTCCATGAGCGCGCCGAGCGGACCGAGATAGGCGCTGTCGTCTTCGAAGCCGATGGGGATGCCGCCGCGCGTCTGGCGCGGTCCATCTGTCAGCGGGGAGATGCTCCAGTACGCTGGACCAGCCTTGAGTGTGGGATGATGCGTGTACAGGTCGTGGATCCAGGCTGAGAGTCCGCGTCCGAATTCCGATTGCAGAGTCCGCGTGTAGGGAATCATCTTCGAGGCGGCGGTGGAACCGCTGGAGAGTTCGAAGAGGCACACGGGTTCGGAGGTGAGGATGTTGGTCTCGCCATTGGCGATGCGTTGGATGTAGGGGAGGTGGTCGTCGTAGGTGGTGAGGGGGAGTGTTGCGTATTGCGTGTTGCGTGTTGTGTGTTCCGTCAGGTAGGCTGTGTTGCGGTTATGCGCGAGGTAATGCCGCAGGAGGCGGGACTGAGTCTCTGTGACGTGGTGGGCGGCGCGGTGAAATTCGCGCGCGGCGCGACGGGAGGAGAGCAGCCAGAGACGGTTGACGAGGGAAGCCTTCATCTCGCCATGCGCCTGCCTGCGGGGGTGAAGTTATCGGGGTGCACGCGCGTGAGGCAGACGAGTTCGTCACCATTGATGTGACCCGGGTTGCGCTCGATGTAGAACGCCACGTGCGGATCGTGCAAGCGTTCATCGGTGACTTCGGCAACGCCTTCGCGCAAGGGCGTCGCGCCGTCCTTGAAGCGGACGATGCCGAGGTCGGGGTGATAGTCCGCGCCGAAACGTTCACGGGCTAGATGATCCATCAGCGCTTGCATTTTGGGCGGGGTGGGCTGATCGTGGCGTGGATAGAACTCTTTATAGAAGACGGTGAGGAAGCGATACGTCTTATAGCCCGATGAAATGAGAAGCCAGTACAACGGCTGGGGCATGTGCGCGGATTTTTCCAGCACGGTATGGACCCAACTACGCGGCAATTCGGGTGTGCCCCAATATTCACGGCGGATGATGGTATCGCCTGAGTAAACGACGCTGATGCGTTGGCGGTTGAAGCAGGTTTCGTAAAGGGCGAGAGTCGAGAAGCCTTGTATTGCGTTATGTTCCGTGTTGCGCAGGAGGATGACCCAGTTCTTATTGCCCAGGTCGCGTTGGAATACCTCTAGCGAGGTCTGCTCGAAGTTTTCACTGAAGACGCGGAACATTTCACGGATGGTCTCATCCGTCAGTTCGGCGCGGGGGAGGGTTTGGCTGGTGAGCATGGTCATCCATATCCATGAGACCCTAAAGGTTTCCGAAACCTTCAGGGTTTGATAGAACATCGAAACTCATCAGGGAGGATTCTGTTTGGGGTGTACGGTTAGCCAGGGAGGCGGTCGGAAGCGAGTTCCAGTAGCGCATCCAGCCGAGGAAGCCCGCGTCCGATTCGGGAAGTAATATCCCAAATTTGTATTGCAGTTCATTGAAGACAGCAATATCCGCACGGAGAAAAGCCAGGGTGAGTTGGTGCGTGATCTCGAGCATGAGCGGAAGGATGAACGACGGCAGTTTGCGGGCGCGTTCGTTCGTGACCGCGTTCAACACGAAGATGCGCGAACGCGTCTCCGTGACGGGAAGTGTTGCGAACATAATGTAGTTGGCAGTGCGTCCGCTGTAGGCGATAACCGTATTCCCGCCGTAACAATTGGCAGCAAGTTCCACCTCCTTCACGCCGATGGCGCGCAGGAGGCGGTCGTTGTAATTCATGCCGTCCACGCGAGCGCGGAATGAAACCCCGTAGTGATGCGGCGCGTGGACGAACGTGCGCGGCGCTTCGAGCAGTGTGCGGTGATGCACGCTCGAAAAATGCTGCGCGTCGTACGAGTTGGATGCCAGCACCTGATACGGCGTATCGAACTCCATCATGTGGATGCGGCTGACGCGCGGCGCGGCATCTTCAGGAAAACCTGGGACGGGAAAGGTCGGTTCGCCGCCGAGAAATGCGAAGATGATACCGTAACGGCAGGCTTCTATTTCTTCATATCTCCCCTGAAACATCAATTCACGGATCTCCTTCATCCTGGGCGAGTTGTATATTTCACGGATGGATTTTTCGCGGACATTTCCGAGCACCTCCCCGCTTTGCCAGTCATTGGCGCACATCGGCACATCGCCGTTTTGCAGGACGTGCGCCATACTGAAGACATAAGGGCATAATGCGGAATACACCCTGCGCCAGAATACTCTCTTGATTATCCGGTACAAAATATTCCTGGCAATGACCATTTTCTCGAAGCCGCGCACCGTGCCGCTGCGATTGTTTACGTCGAACATGAACTGATTGAAATTCCGCCAGCGTTTGCGGAATTCATTCGACTCGCGGCGGTTGTTCCGCTGGCTTACGAAACGCAAATAGATATTGACTTTTGACAAATTCATCTGCGCCAGTGATTCCAGATTTCTCATCACCTGCCGCCATGAAAGACCGATCATCATTTCTCCATAGGTCTTTTCGCTGGCGGCATTTACGCTCACTGTGATCAAATCCACACCGCTTTGAATCAGCCGCCGAGCGCGAACCGGAGTAAGCCCGCTTCCGTTTGTGACAATCTCGACCATTTGGTGTGATTGAGCGGCGGCTTTGAACTCCGCGACGCGGCTTTCGAGTTTTGTATCCAAGAGCGGTTCGTTTTTGGACATTGGCACAAAATCGCGCAACGCGGTCTCGGAGACGCATTCTTTGACGATCTTTGTATATAGGTCATCGTCCATGATCTCGCGTTCCTGCAAATGGGTTGTGTATGGATACGGGCAGATCGTGCAGCGTGCATTGCAGCGATTGATGGTTTGTACCTGCAAAACCATCGGAAAAAGATCACCCCTCTCCTTCAACCATTTATGGATATTTGGCGCAGTCGAGTGATAGGCATGTGAACTGTATCCCAGTGCGCCCACCAAATGGCGCGTGCGAGGGTTGTCGTAGCCTGTCCTGGAAACGCGCATAGGTGCAAGCCACTTCTCCAATCGAACAACTGTGGCAAGAAGTATATCAACCAACAAATCCAGCGATTTTTCGATCAACGCGACCATCATATCTGTTCTGTCAGCAATTTACAGTATTGCGATTTCAGGAGCGGGTAAGCGCGTGTCTACCTGCGACACGGCGTTAAGACCATCCTCCCAGGTAACGAGATAAATTTGGCTGATATACGTCAGCGGGCGATAGGCTTTCACCGCCTCGCGGAACGGATTCGCCTCCGCAAGACCAAGCATAAAATAACTGAAGCCGCGTTCAAGGTTGTGATTGTAAAGCGCGCGCAGGAGGGCGGCGAAGATCGCAGGGTCGTCATCATCAATTGCAAGGTGACTGGCGTAGGAGTGACGCAGGTGTGTATTGGGTTCAGGCAAATACGGGAAGAAGCCGAAGCGTGCAAAGACGTTGATCCATTTGTGCCAGCGCGCCAGCGTCTCTGAATAGCCGCGCACGACGGTCTGCTTGAAGGCGGATTGATCCCACAGAGCGAGGCACCCAACCACACGTTCTCCATCGAGGGCAAGGACAAAGTCGGCGGGGGACAGGTCGCAGATGAAGAGCGAGTCACAGGTCAAGAGTGGCGCGAATTGTTTGCGCGCATTATTGCGGTTGAGACAGTTCACAATGTTCTTTGTATATTTCTCATCCCCGCGCGCAAGGCGCAATGAACGCGGCAGAGGCAGATCGCGTTTTCTTCGTGTGGGATAAATGGCGTACGTGAACAGGCGCGCATATTCTTTGGCGCAAGGATAATCAGGCAAACCGGAGGTCAGCAAACGCCGCGCGGGGAGATTGTCCTCGATGATGCTCATCAGGTAAAACGGCGCGCGCCCATCGGCGTGAAGGGCGCGGTACAGTTTGAATCCCTGCGCCAGACCGCGCGCGAGGTACAAGCCTTTGCCATACTTTGGATGAATGCGTAACTGGCTCATATATCCGACATCCTGCGCAACGCCATTGACGAACATCTTTCTCACCGAACGATTTCCAACGCCGATGATTTCACCGCTTTCGGTCGCGCGCGCGACGAGCGTTTGATGGAAATTGCTTTCGATGGCGGATGCGTCGAAGTAGTTCGGTTCGCGTTCGAACGAAAGCGAGATCAAGCCCGCCATCGGATTTTCGCGCAGGAGGCGGCGGAGATCGGGATCGTCGGCGGGGGCGGCGAGGTCAAAGCGAAGGGACATGCGCTTGGGAGGGTTGGAGAACGGGAAGGGGTTCGCCTCTTTCGCGGACTTTGAGCAGGCTGCCTTGCCAACCTTCATCGCCAAGCGGGAACAGGTTGCGCTGTCCGACTTCCTTGTTGAAGAGGCGGTTGATGGCGAAGAAGAGGGGCCACAAGTGTGGGGGCGAACTGTTGACGGTATCGAAACTGCGGCGTAAGGCGCTACGGAAGGAGAAGAATTTGCGCCGCGCTTCGAGACAGTTTTTTTGCAATTCTTCGGGGGACATTTGCTGGGGCTGGAAGGGAATCATGTTGAAGCGATACCCGTCGTCCAGCCACCATTTTTCGAAGCGCAGTCGTTTTTCGCGCTCCAGGCGCGCGTAGAGTTCCGTGCCAGGGAAGGGCATCAGGTGGTTGAATGCCGCAATGTAGAACTTCTGTTGCATGGCAAACTGGAGGGTGGCATCGAAACTCGCGACGTCATCTCCGTCATAGCCGAAGATGAAGGTGGAATAAATGCGAACTTTGTATTTGCGGAGGTTTGCGAGTCCTTTTTCGAAGGCATCCTTTGTCAGGTTGATGTTCTTGTGCATGGCCTTGAGGTTTTCGGGGTTGAGCGATTCGAACCCGATGAGAATACCGTAACAACCGCTTGCCGCAAGCAGTTGCACAAATTCTTCGTCCTTTGCGGCGTTGATGCTGCACTGGCTTGTCCAACGAATCTTCAACGGGATCAAGGCGCGCAGGAGTTCCTTGGCGCGCGTCATGTTGGCGGAGATGTTGTCATCCACAAAGAAATACAACGGACGTCTGGGACCGCTCTCGATCTCGGCAATCACATCTTCGATGGCGTGATGCGCATGTGTGCCATGATATGCGCTCTGCACCGAACAAAACTCACAGGTAAACGGACAGCCGCGCCCTGTTTCGATCAGTCCGATGGGGAGATAGTTTCTGTCGCCGAAGATGGAGCGGTCCGGATGGGCGTGAAGCCGCGCGGGACGCGTGGGAATGTGATAATAGGTTTTCAACGCGCCGCGTTCCGCGTCCGCGAGAACCGTCTCCCAAATTTCTTCCGCCTCGCCGATGACCACAGCATCCGCATACTGTGCGGCATCCTCGGGGCAAAGCGTGGCGTGAACGCCGCCCATGACGACCGGCACGCCGCGCTTGCGGTATTCGCTGGCGATCTGGTAGGCGCGTTTGGCGGTGTAGGCTTCGACATTCAAGGCGACGAGATCGGTCGGTTCGTCGAAGGGGATCGGTTCGAGACTGTCATTGTAAAAAACACGCGGGATCTCGCGCGGCGTCAGCGCGGAAAGAACAGCGGGGGCAAGCGGCTCCATCTGCCAGGAACGGATGTAAGGTTGACCGATGCGCCGCCCGATGCAGGGGTGGATGAGGGTGAGTCTCATGCTTTTACCGACCTGTCCATCGTCGGATCGAACTGCGCCGAGGCTTGGTTCCACAAACTCAAGCCGAGTCCAACACCTCCGACCGCGATCAGCGCGCCGCAGGTAATGAACAGCAGGCGTGAGGGTCCTCCATCCATGCTCACAAATCCCAGCCAGCCTGCGAGAAAGACCAAAATAGATGACAGGGACAATCCGTGATTCCGCCAGATGACCCATGCGAAGATCGCCATGCCCATGATCAGCAGATAATTTCCCGCGCCCAGATAAAGCGCAAACGGAAATTCATTCAAGGAAAAGTAAACTTCCATGACTTCTGCCCGTCCGTTCAAAGCCATGTTTCCCAGGATGGGAAAGACAAACGATTTGATCCCCAACGCAGGCATGGACAACCCAACACCGATGACGCTGATCACCATCGCCCAAAACGCGGGACGGTGATCCTTGTTGTAGGAAAGCAGTTTGTAGATGGAAATTGCTGAGCAGGAGTAGAGCGCGAGCGCGAGGATGATCAGCAGTTGGGCGGTGAGATAAGCAGGCGAACTGACCGCTGAGGCAAAGGCTGTCACATCGAGGG